>CABXRS010000001.1 GCA_902514665.1 uncultured Pelagibacteraceae bacterium
GGGTGAACAATATTTGAAATCTTTTTTAAATTTCTTTTATTTGCCTTTATTGCAGCCGCAAGTTCATTTTTTTTTATAATTTTTGATTTTATAAATTTTGGAAATTTTTTTTTTATTTTTCTAAAGCATAATTTATCATTTTCATAAATGTGCCCAACTTCTTTATCTGCATCAAAAACTGGAGATCCAAATTGCTTAGCTACAAAACTTTTTCCAGCACCTATGTCACCTAAAATACCAATTTTTATCAATTTAATAACTCCATGACATCATTATCTATTTTTGGTATTAAATTATTCCAGATTTTAAACGAAGCTTGAGCTTGATAAATAAACATTTTCTTACCGTTTTCTGTTTTATTTCCAATTTTTTTAGCAAATTTTAAGAAGTTAGTTTCTGGGGGGTTATATATAACATCATAAAAAAACTTACCTGACCCAATCTTAGTATAATCTATACCAATACTATCATCACTATTTAAACCAATGCTAGTAGAGTTAACAATCATGTCGAAATCAGGTAGTATTCCCCATTTTACTACCTCAACTTCATTAAATCTTTTTTTTAAATTTTCTGCTTTTACATGTGTTCTGTTACTTAAAAAAATTTTATTTACGCGCATATTGTTTAAAGCCTCTATGATTGAAGGTGAAACTCCCCCTGCTCCTAATAATAATACTTTTTTTCCATTAATATCGTAGTTAGTGTTTTTAATAGCTAACTGAAAACCTTCGATATCAGTGTTGTGGCCTATAACCATTTTATCTTTTAAATAAATAGTATTTACCGATTGTGTTTTCTTTGCTTCGTTTGATAATTGATCTAAAAATGGAATGATTGAACTTTTAAATGGAATAGTAACGTTAACCCCATCAATTCTTTTTTCCCTAACATCTTTAATTAAATTTTCTAACTCTGAAACATCTAGCTTTTTTTTATTATAAATTGCATCTAAATTATTTTTTTTTATCCAATAATTGTGCAATATTGGCGACAAAGAATGTTCTATGGGATTACCTATTACTAAGAATTTTTTCATTTTTGAAGTACTAAATATTCCTTAATTTTTTTTACCGGAAGTCCCATTATTGTATTTTCATCCCCATCAATGACTGAAAATAAATTTCTTCCTTCACCTTCTATTTGATAAACATTATATGCATAAAGTTCTTCATCAGAAATTTTTGATAGATACTCTTTTAACTCTTGCTCAGAAAAATTTTTCATTTTAAGTTTTGCTTTATCTGTATAATTCCAGATCATAGAACCATTTTTAGACAAACAAACAGAACTAATTAAATAATGTTCTTTTCCGTTAAGTTTTTTGAGAATTACCATTGCTTCATTTCGATCTGAAGGTTTTGATATAAGCTCTCCCTGCAAATCAATAACACTGTCTGCACCCAAAACTATTTTTTCATAGTTTTTTGAACTTATTTTATTAGCTTTTAACTCAGCTAAATTTTTAGAGATTAGTTCTGGTGAAGCCTTCTCATTTAACATACTTTCTTTAACACTATCCTCATCAACATTTGAGGGCTCAACTTTACAAGATATGTTGTTTGTCTCCAGAATTTTTTTTCTAACTTTGCTTTTAGAGGCTAAAATTATACTATTTAACATTGTTAGAATAGATCTCGTGTATTTTAATTATAGATGCAGCCGTTTCTTCAACTGATTTTCTAGTTACGTCAATCACTGGCCATTTATACTTTTGAAAAGTTTTTTTTGCATTTAAAACTTCATTTTTAATATTTTCTAGATTAGTATATTTTGTATTTTCTGTTTCTTTTAAGGAATTCATTCTATTTTTTCTTAGATCAGCTAATCTTTCAGGTTCAGTGCTCAATCCAACTACGCATGTAAAATGAGGGTTTTCTTTTAATTTATTTGGAAGGGAGTTTTCATTTACTAAGGGAATATTTGAAGTTTTAAAACCTTTGTTAGCAAGGTAAATTGATGTTGGAGTTTTACTTGTCCTGCTAACTCCAACCAATATAATATCTGATTTATCAATTTCATTAGCAAAATTTCCATCATCATGATTCATTGTAAATTGAATAGCCTCTATCCTTTCATAATATTCATCATTTAAAATATGTTGACCGCTAGGTTCATGTGAAGCTTTTTGATTGAGAATTTTTGAAAAATTTAAAATTAAATTCCCTAAAACACCAAAACATGGTATTTTTTTATCAGAGCTTGTATTGGCTAAATATTTGGCAAGGTTGTTATCGACAATGGTGTAAAGTATAATTGAATTTTCTTTTTCTTGAGCATCATCTAAAATTTTTAAAATTTGATTTTCTGTTCTAGTAAATGAATATGAATGAACTTTATATTCAATATTTTTAAATTGAGCTTTTAAAGCTAAAAAAATTCTTTCTAAAGTTTCGCCCGTAGAGTCTGAAATTAAATATATCTGGTATGTATTAGTCATGTATTAATTGTTAATAAATATGTATTATTTTAATAGAATTACTCAATTTAATTTTTGCTAATTACTCCTTGTAAAATAAGGGTTTTATTAACAATAATATTAAATTCAATTAAACAATACAGGAATGTTAATAAGAGCTAAAAAACGTCGATTTTTGTGAGTTTTAATTAAACATAGATGTGGTTAAAAGGTGAATAAAATGTTTATAATAAGTAATCATCACTATTCACAACACATAATACTAATACAATATTTATAAATATATTTTATATGACACCGCTACATCAAGTAATATTAAAAAAAAATACAAACATCAATCCAATATGGATTATGAGACAGGCAGGTAGATATCTCCCAGAATTTAGAGAGATACGAAAGGAAAATCCTGATTTTATAAAATTATGTTTAAATGAAAAATTATCATCTGAAATAACACTTCAACCAATTAAAAGATTTAATTTAGATGCTGCAATAATTTTTTCTGACATTTTAATGTTACCTTATGGTTTAAATCAAAAGGTAGAATTTAAAAAAAATTTTGGTCCTGTCTTAGAGGAGCTTCAATTAAATGAGATCTTAAAAATAAGTGAAGAAAAATTTATAAAAAAAATTGACCCAGTTTATAAATCAATTAGATCTGTCAGCAGTAATAGTCTTGTTAAAAATAAAGATACCATCGGTTTTGTAGGAGCACCTTGGACATTACTTGTTTACATGATTAATTTGCAATCTCCAAAAAAAGGGTTGAAAGAAAATTTTTTTAAAGATGATAATTTAATTAAAAGTGCTTTAAAAGTTATTGATAAGTTTTTAAAAATACATATTAAAAACCAAATTCAAAATGGAGCTAGTGTAATTCAAATATTTGATAGTTGGGCAGGATTACTAGAAGAAAAAGATTATCAAAGTTATATATATGAGCCAACTACAAGTATAATTAATTTTGTAAAATCACTTAAAATTCCAGTTATTTGTTTTCCAAGACAAATTAAAAATTATCAGAAGTTTTGTGAGATTGTAAAACCAGATGTTGTTAATATAGATTATGATGTTGATCCTTTGACCATTAGCAAAACAATAAAAATTCCAGTTCAAGGTGGTTTAGATCCTAAAATTTTATTATCTAATAAAGAAACTTTAGAAAAAGAGGCAATCAAATATTTAGATATTTTTAAAGATCATCCATATATATTTAATCTTGGTCATGGTATTCTTCCTGAAACAAAACCTGAAATGTTAGAGCATTTAGTTAAAATTGTAAAAAATTATTGAATGAGAAACGAAAAGAATCACCCAAACATAAAATATGGGAAAACAGGTGTACTTATTATTAATCTTGGTACACCCGACTCGACAAGTTGGCTTGATATTAGACGATATTTAAAAGAATTCCTATCTGATAAAAGGGTAATTGAAGTAAACCCTATACTTTGGCAGATAATTTTAAACCTGATCATCTTAACGTTCAGGCCTTCTAAAACAGCAAGGGCTTACAAAGAAATATGGATGAAGGAAGAAAACATGTCACCTCTATTATATTATACCCAAAAGCAAGCACAAAAACTTTCGAAATCTGTTGCAAGTGAGGATGTGATTCTAGATTTTGCTATGAGATATGGCAATCCGAGTATTAGAAGTAAAATTTATAAACTTAAGGAACAAGGTTGTGAAAATTTAGTAATACTCCCACTCTATCCTCAATATGCTGCAGCTACTACAGCGACTGTTTGTGATGAGGTTTACAGAACTTTGATGGATATGAGGTGGCAGCCTTCATTAAAAATTATTCCACATTATGAGTCTGAGCCACTCTATATTGATGCACTTGTAAATTCTATAAATAAAAAAATTGATGAATTAAGTTGGAAACCTGATTTAATAATTGCTTCATATCACGGCATACCAAAAAAATATTTTGATAAAGGAGACCCTTACCATTGCTATTGTCACAAAACGACAAGATTAATCACTGAAAAATTTAAAACTATTGAAATCAAAACAACTTTTCAGTCAAGATTTGGCCCACAGGCATGGCTTCAACCTTATACAGATAAAACTCTAGAGAGCCTTCCCAATGAAGGCAGAAAAAATATTCTAACTATATGTCCTGGCTTTTCCTCAGATTGTGTTGAAACCCTTGAGGAAATTTTAATTCAGGGAAAAGAAAGTTTTCTTAATGCTGGAGGCGAAAACTTTGATATGATTCCATGTTTAAATGATAATGATGATCATATAATTTTACTCAAGTCTTTAATTGAAAAAAGTATTTAATAAATGAATACTTATTTACTATTTAAATCTTTACATTTAATTTCTGTTATCTCTTGGATGGCAGGCCTTTTGTATTTGCCAAGAATTTTTGTTTATCATGCAGAAAATAATTCTGAAGTAAAAGTTTCTGAGATATTTAAAGTAATGGAGAGAAAACTTTATTTTTATATCATGACACCTGCGATGACTTTATCTTGGTTTTTTGGACTTTTGTTAATTCATAGCATTGGTTTTCAACAATTGGGGCAAACCTGGATGATTTTAAAATTAATTTTTGTGGTTATTCTAACATTTTACCATTTTTACTTAGGTAGAATTTTAAGTCAGTTCAAAATAGATAATAATCAACATTCACATAAATTCTTTAGATATATCAATGAAATACCCACAATATTATTAATTTTGATCATTTTTGTTGTTATTTTTAAACCAATCTAGGGTTGAAAAAAAACTAAGAATATATATATTAGCTATATTGATAAGTCCTTATCAAAATCTAAATCATGAACATTCAAGAATTAAAATTAAAATCATCAGAACAGCTTATTACTCAGGCTGAAGAACTTGGTATTGAAAATGCAAGTACATTAAGAAAACAAGAGATTCTATTTGCAATTTTAAAGAAAGTTGCTGAGAAAGAAGAAATCACTGGAGTAGGAGTTTTACAACTATTACAAGATGGATTTGGTTTTTTGAGAGCAATGGAATCAAATTACTTACCTGGTCCAGACGATATATATGTTAGCCCAAGCCAGATAAGAAAGTTTGGATTGAGAACAGGTGATACGGTTGAAGGCCCTGTTAGAGCACCAAAAGAAGGTGAAAGATATTTTGCATTACTTCAAGTTAGTAAAATTAATTTTGAAGCACCAGAAAAAGCAAGACACAAAATTGCATTCGATAACCTCACACCGCTTTACCCTGACAAGCAGTTAGTTATGGAAGTTGAAACCACAAAGGTTGAAAAAAAACCAGACTTAACTCCTCGACTAATCGATTTAGTAAGTCCTATTGGTAAAGGACAAAGATCAATCATAATTTCACCACCAAAAGCAGGAAAAACGATGATTCTACAAAGTATTGCTAACTCGATAGCAAAGAATTATCCAGAATGTTATTTAATAGTTCTATTGATTGATGAGCGTCCAGAGGAAGTAACAGACATGCAAAGAACGGTTAAAGGCGAAGTCATTAGTTCAACTTTTGATGAACCTGCTCAAAGGCATGTCGCAGTTGCAGAAATGGTTATAGAAAAAGCAAAAAGATTAACTGAACATAAAAAAGATGTAGTTATACTCTTAGATTCAATTACCAGGCTAGGTAGAGCTTATAATGCTGTCATACCAAGTTCAGGAAAAGTTTTAACAGGTGGTGTTGATGCTAATGCACTTCAAAGACCGAAAAGATTTTTTGGTGCAGCCAGAAATATTGAAGAAGGAGGTTCTTTAACAATTATTTCAACTGCTTTAATTGATACAGGTAGTAGAATGGACGAAGTAATTTTTGAGGAATTTAAAGGAACTGGTAATAGCGAAACAGTTCTAGATAGAAAAATTGCAGACAAAAGAATTTACCCAGCAATCGATATCACTAAGTCAGGTACAAGAAGAGAGGAATTATTATTTGATAAAAATGATCTTCAAAAAATGAATGTCCTAAGAAGAATTATAGCTCCGATGGGAACTATGGATGCTATAGAGTTTATCAATTCAAAATTAAAGGACACAAAAAATAATTCAGAGTTTTTCAACTCTATGAATAAACCTGCCTAACAAAATAAATTTAATTTAAGTTTTACAGTGGTATAAATTTGAAGTTATAATCTTCAAATGACAATTTATGCTTTATCCAGTGGACCAGGAATCTCAGGTATAGCCGTTGTAAGAATTTCAGGCCAAAATACCTCTAAAGTGATAGAGCTAATGACTGGCAAGAGTGTACCCAAGCCAAGAGTAGCAACACTCAGAAAAATCAACAAAATCAACACTTCTGAGCTTATAGATGAGGGTTTAATATTATGGTTTCCTGGTCCTGAGAGCTACACAGGCGAAGATATGGCCGAAATACAGGTCCACGGCAGCAAAGCTGTAATAGATGCTTTACATTCTAATATTTCGAAGATTAAAAATTGTCGTTTAGCTGAACCTGGAGAATTTACGAAGCTCGCGTTTCAAAATGGCAAAATAAATTTGCTTAAAGCAGAGAGTGTTGCAGATTTAATCTCATCTGAAACAGAAATTCAAAGACAACAAGCTATAAAAATAATGAATGGTCGATCAGCAGATCAATTTAATTATCTAAGGGAAAAACTTTTAAAAATTCTATCTCATGTAGAAGCTAAAATAGATTTTCCTGATGAAGATCTACCAAACGATATTTTAAATGAGATTAAAAAAAGTTCGGATGACGTTTTAAAAAATTTAGAAAAAATTTTAGATGACCAAAAAGTTGGAGAGAGAATTAGAGAAGGTTTTAAAATTGCAATTCTTGGGCCAACGAACGCTGGTAAGTCTAGTTTGCTAAATCATTTATCAAATAGGGATGTTGCAATCGTCTCAGAAATTGCAGGAACTACAAGAGATGTAATAGAAACTCACCTTAATATTGATGGCTACCCAGTGATAGTGTCAGATACAGCTGGTATAAGAGAAAGTAAAAATGAAATTGAAAAAAAAGGTATCAAATTATCTCTTAATAGAGCAGAGGAAGCAGATCTAAAATTAGTGGTGGTAGACTCAAGAAACCTTGATTTTACTGATGTTTTGAAAAGATTATTAGATAAAAATGCAATTTTAGTAGTAAATAAATCAGATCTATTAAAAGAAGATATTGATCCAAAAATAAAAAAAATAGATCACGTCTTAATTTCAATAAAAGAAAATACAAATATCGAAAAATTAATATTGAAAATAAAAAATAATTTAAAAAATAAATTTATTATAAGTGATGATATTTTAATAACTAGAGAGCGTCACAGACAACATTTGCAACAATGTTTGGATCATTTAAAAAACTTTAATCAAAAAAAAGAAATTACAGATTTTGATAAAGCAGCTGAGGATTTAAGATTGGCCACGAGGCATTTAGGTATGATAGTTGGAAAAGTTGATGTCGAAGAGATATTAGGCAGTATTTTCAACGATTTTTGCATAGGCAAATAATAATCAATTTATCTGTAATTTTTGCTATTTTTTATCAAAAATCGTTGGTATTTAACACTTATTCGCTAAAAGCAAGAGGTATCTTGTAAATAAATTAATCAGCTATAAGTTTAGCTCATGAAAAATGATTTATCTTTTGATGTAGTAGTAATTGGTGGTGGACATGCAGGTTGTGAAGCTGCAACTGCCTCTGCACGCTTAGGAGTTAACACTGCTTTATTTACCCATAAGATTGAAACGATTGGTGAGATGTCGTGTAATCCAGCTATTGGTGGATTAGGTAAAGGTCATTTAGTTAGAGAGATAGATGCTCTCGATGGCGTTATGGGTGAGATTGCTGATAAGTCAGGAATACAATTTAGGTTGCTAAACAGAAGTAGAGGTCCTGCTGTTCGTGGACCAAGAACACAGTCAGATAGATCTTTATATCGAAAATATATGCAAGAAAAACTTGTAAACTACTGTAATTTACACATTTTTTCTGATCCTGTTATCAAGTTTATTTTTAATAAAAACACTATAAGTGGTTTTGAAACTAAAAATGGCAAAAAAGTTACATGTGGTAAGTTAATACTAACAACAGGCACTTTTTTAAATGGTTTGATACATATAGGTGATGAAAGAACACCAGCAGGAAGATATGATGAGAAACCTTCTACAGGTTTAAGTGAACAATTACAAAAATACGAATTCAAAATTGGAAGGTTAAAAACTGGAACTCCTCCTCGATTAGATTCAAGGACGATTAATTATAAAAATTTAGAAGAACAGTTTGCAGATGATGATCCTTATTTTTTTTCATTTCTAACTAAAAAAAATATAAACGAACAAGTATCATGTAGGATGACATACACCAATCAAAAGGTACATAAGATTATAGAAAAAAATCTATCAAAGAGTGCAATGTACTCTGGTAGCATAAAAAGTGTTGGACCAAGATACTGTCCTTCTATAGAAGATAAAATAGTTAAATTTTCAGATAAAGGACGACATCAGATATTTTTGGAGCCCGAAGGATTAAATGATCATACAATTTACCCAAATGGTATTTCTACATCGCTTCCAAATGAGGTTCAGCAAGAAATATGTAATAATATCAGTGGTTTAGAAAATGTTAAAATAATTAGACCTGGATATGCTATAGAATATGACTATGTAGACCCTAGAGAGCTTTTTCTTACCCTTGAGACTAAAAAAATTAATAATCTTTACCTAGCTGGCCAAATAAATGGAACTACTGGTTATGAGGAAGCTGCATCACAAGGTCTTATTGCTGGAATAAATGCTGCATTATCTGTCAAGGGACAAGAACCATTTATATTAGATAGATCTGATGCTTACATAGGAGTAATGATTGACGATTTAGTAACTAAAGGCGTTGCTGAACCCTATAGAATGTTTACTTCTCGGGCAGAATATAGATTAAGCTTGAGAGCAGATAATGCAGATCAAAGGTTGACTGGTAAAGGCATCGAAATTGGATTAATTGGAGATAAAAGAAAGGAAATATATTTAGATAAATCTGAAAAATTAAAGAATATTTCTAATAAAATGTTGAAATCTCACATTTCTCCAAATAAAGCTGAAAATTATGGTATAAAGATAGCAAAAGATGGAATTCTTAGGTCTTCGAGTGAAATTCTAACCCAAAAAGATGTAGATATGTTTAAAATAAGAGAGATTTGGAGTCATATACCCTATTATGACAGAGAAATTGATGAGCAGATAGAAATAAATGCGCATTATAGAGGTTATTTAAAAAAGCAAAAAGCTGACATCTTGGCTTTTAAAAGAGATGAAAACCTAATAATTCCTGAAAAAATTGATTATGACAAGCTCCCAGGACTATCAAATGAGGTAAAGGCAAAATTTAACCAAATTAAGCCTAAAACTATGGGTCAGGCCTTAAGAATAGATGGAATCACTCCTGCGGCTGTATATATTTTGTTGTCACATGTAAAAAGAAAGTCTATTAAGCATATAGCTTAATGGATAAAGAAATTATAAATTCTTACTCAAAACTTTCAGGGCTAAATGTTCCACGTGAAACATTTTCAGACTTCGAAAGCTATATATCAATGATCTTAGAAAAAAATGAAAAAATCAACTTAATTAGCGGTAAATTTAGTGAAAAAAATGATATAATTGAGCGTCATATTATTGATTCTGCGCAAATTATTGATATTATTGACTTTAATAGTAATATAACTACAGATATAGGCTCAGGTAGTGGAATGCCGGGTATAATTATAGCAATTCTACTAAAAAGCCTTAAAAAAGATATAAAGGTCAAGCTTTATGAAAAAAGCTACCATAAAAGCCATTTTCTTAGAGATGTCTCTAGAAAATTAAATCTAAAAACAGAAATAATACAAAAAAATATTTTTGAAGAAAAAAAATTAGAAACAGGAACAATAATGTCTAGAGCATTTAAACCGATGCCAGTAGTTTTAGATTTAGTGAATGAAAATTTTTCTAATTTTTCAAATATAATTTTTTTTATGGGCAAGAGTGGAAGAGAAATTTTTCAAAATACATTAAAGGATTGGGAGTTAGATTATTCTGAAAAAAAAAGTTTAACAAGCGAAGAATCTTTTTTAGTAAATGTGAAAAAAATTAAAAAAAAAATTAAAAGAAATTAAATGCAAATTATTTCAGTCATAAATCAAAAGGGTGGGGTTGGTAAAACAACTTCAGCAATTAACTTAGCGGCAGGTCTATCTCAACAGAACAAGAAAATTCTAGTTTTAGACTTAGACCCACAGGGAAATGCAACTACTGGTCTTGGATTATCAAATATGGATAATTCTTCAGAGACAATTTATGGGGTTCTTAATGGAACAAAAGAAATAAGCGATGTAATTAAAAAGACGCAGTTTGAAAATCTTGATATAATAACCTCTAATGTAGATTTATCTGGTCTTGAGGTGGAGACGGCTGATGACAGCAACAGAGCTTTCTTATTAAAAGTAAAATTAACCTCATATTTAAACAATTCTGGAGGCATATACGATTATATATTGATAGATTGTCCACCATCTCTAAGCTTACTGACTGTAATGGCACTGGTAAGCTCAAACTCACTTCTAGTTCCACTCCAAACAGAATTTTTTGCTTTAGAAGGTTTAACTCAGTTAATGAAAACAATTGAGAGAATAAAAGTAAGTCTTAACCCTGACTTAAGCATTAGAGGAATACTATTAACGATGTATGATAAACGAAATAAGCTGTCCTCTCAAGTTGAGAAGGAGGCTAGAGATTATTTTAAAGAAAAAGTTTATTCAACAGTAATACCTAGGAATGTTAGATTGTCAGAGGCACCTTCACATGGGATGCCAGTTCTAATATATGACAAGACTTGTCCAGGTAGTAAAGCATATTTTAGTTTTACGGATGAATTTTTAAATCAAGATACAACAATGGGGAGTGCTGCTTAATGGATTCTAATAAAATAAAAAGAGGCCTTGGAAGAGGATTATCATCTCTTATAGGTGAAACTAAAGTCGAGTCTCAAAAAAATAGGCTAGCTATTAGTGATCTTATACCCAATAAATATCAACCTAGAAAAATATTTGATGAGGAAAATTTAAATGAACTTGCTAATTCGATTAGTGAAAGAGGAATTTTACAACCAATCATTGTTCGTAAATCAAATGATGACCAATTAAAGTTTGAAATAATTGCAGGAGAAAGAAGGTGGCTTGCGGCTCAAAAGGTAGGCCTGCATGATGTGCCGGTGGTAATTACAGAAGCGGATGACTTAAAATCATTAGAATTCGCAATAGTTGAAAATGTTCAAAGGCATGATTTAAATCCCTTAGAAGAAGCCCAAGGATATAAAAAACTTATTGATGAATTCTCATATGATCAAGAAAAAGTCTCTAAATTTATAGGTAAAAGCCGTAGTTACATTGCTAACGCGCTTAGACTTTTGTCTCTTCCAGATGAAGTTGTTAAATTAATTGAAAATCAGAAATTATCAGCTGGCCATGCAAAAATTCTGGTTGGGTTAGAAAATGCAAGTTTTGTTGCTAACAAAATAATTGAAAATAAATTTTCAGTCAGACAAGCTGAGAATTTTGTAAAATTATTTAGAAATAAAAGACTTAAACCAACTGATTCAAAAGATGTAAATATAATGCATTTAGAAATGTCATTAGTAAATAAGGTCGGTTTAAATGTAGAGATCAAAAATAAAAAAAATAATAAAGGCAAAATTTCTTTTGAATATAAACATCTAGATCAACTGAACAAAATAATCGATATAGTCAAAAAATATTATTAGTATTTTATAAAGACGTTTCTAATATAAAATCTGATATAGCATTTACTGGATTATAAAAATTCTTTTTAATTTGTAGTTCTATTTCATTTAAACTAAAAATTAATTCCTTAATCTGTGTAATGCTCCAGTTATTAATTTGCTTCTTTACAATTTCTTTATCTTTCCAAAAAATTGGCGGTTTCGCATTCGAAACAGTTTTATTAAGATCATTATTTCCACTATATTCTTCGGATAATTTAAGCAATCTCTTTGCTTTTTGTAAAAAAGTTCTTATTATTGTTATGCTATCTTCATTATTAAAGTTATTTTCACACAAAATAGTGATTGTCTTTTTATTGTTTTTAGCCAAACAATTGTCTACAAGCTCAGTAACACTGTAATTTTCAATTAAGTTTGTAAGACTAATAAGATTTTCTGATGTAATTTTATTACCGTTCATAGTAAAAAATTTAATTTTATTTAATTCATTCTTTAATATTCCTCTATCACCATTACACTTATTTATTAGAAGTGATGTATTAAAGTTTGAAATAATTATTTTATTTTTTCTAAAAAATTGATTTGCAATAGTTGATAGTGTTTCTTGTGTATCTGGATAAAAAGCTATACTTAAATGTTTTTTACTTTTTTCAAAATAAGACCTCAATTTAGATTTTTTTTCTAAATTACCAGCTTCAATTATAATTAATATATCACTTATATTTTTTTCCTCTAAATATTCTACTTTTTTTAGAATTTTATCAGTGCATCTTTTTATAATAATTATTTTTTCTCTTTCAAAAAGTGAATTCGATAATATTTCTTGGTAAAAAGAATCCGAATAATCTTCAATTTCTTTTTCATCATATTTATTTAAAGGCTTGTTATTGCTACTAATAACTATACGAGATATTTCCTCGTCTTTTGCACCTTGGTTTTGACCATAAAATAAAATAAAATTTACTTTAGCTAAATTATATTTTTTAATTTCATATGATTTTAAAATCATTCTAAATCTACTAATGATAAATTAAATTTTCTAATAATAGAAAGAGCAAAGTTTCTTTTGATTGTGTTTTCATAATTTTTTTGTTGAAAAATATCAGAAATATTTTTCAAATTTAGACTTTCATTAAATACATATGTTTTATTGTTAAAATTTTCTAATGTTATGTATGTTGTAGCATTTAAATTATATTCTGAAACAGAGCCTTTCGTATCTTTTGTAACGATTATTTTTTCAAATCTTGTATCTATTTTTAGGTTTAATTGATTTTTCGAGCCTGAATTTGAAATTCTTTTTATTTCATTAGTAATTACATTATTTATAAATTTATCACCTTTTTTTTCTTCAATAAAAATAATGTAGTCTAATTTACTATAATTATTGTATATGGGACTAAAACCACATCCTGTTAGTAATAAAATTAAAAAAAAAGCAAAATATTTATTTCTCATTTATATAATAAAGTTAATTAATTTATTTTTAATATAAATTTTTCTTTTAATAATTTTTTCATTAAAATATTTTTTCAATGTTTCATCTTTATTAATTTTTTCAAGCAACTTCTCTTCAGAGGTATCAATATCCGTTTTTAACAATCCTCTTTTTTTGCCATTTATTTGAATTACAATATTAGTCGTCTTTTCAAGTAAAATAGTTTCATCATATTCGGGCCATTTGATATGTTTTGAGCTTAAATTTTTTAAACACTCATTTGATAAGTGTGGGACAACAGGTGACATCGCAATTAAGATTTTTTCATAATTTTCTTTCAACGTTTTTTTAGTGTAACTCTTACTTGTTTGCTTTATGAAGAATGAATATATTTCATGCAAATTTGCAACTATTTTATTATAACTAAAGTTTTCTAAATTCTCAGTAATTTCTTTAAGAAACTTATTAGTATGTTTAAGTATTTCTTTGTCAGTATCTGTTTTATGGTCCTTTTTTATTTCTTCCAAAATTTTTAAATTTAAGTTCCATAATTTTTGGATAAATTTAAAAGCAGATATAATACCTTCTTCAGACCACTGAACATCTTTTTCAGGTGGACTGTCAGATAGTATAAAAAGTCTTGCTGCATCAGCCCCATAATTAGAAATTATATTCTCTGGATCTATTGTATTTTTTTTTGATTTAGACATAGACTCACTTGGACCAACAAAAACTTTAGATTTATCCTTTTTAGTGAATTTTTCTCCATTTATTGTTTCAATTTCTTCTGGACTTAGCCAATTATTATTCGAGTCCTTGTAAGTTTCATGACAAACCATACCTTGAGTAAAAAGACCATTAAAAGGTTCTGATAAATTAATATCTTTATTTTTATATGAAATTGCTCTTGTAAAAAATCTCGAATAAAGGAGATGTAAAATGGCGTGTTCTACACCACCTATATATTGATCAACTGGCATCCAGTAATCAATCTCCTCTTTATTAAAGCCATATTTTGTCTCTTTAGGAGAGCAAAATCTTAAAAAATACCACGAAGAGCAAACAAATGTATCAAGAGTATCTGTTTCTCTTGTAAGTTCTTTCCCATCGATCAAAATTTTTTTCCAATCTTTTTGACCATCTAAAGGATTACCTTTCACATTAAGTTCAATGTTATTTGGCAATTTAACTGGAAGCATTGATTTTGGTATAGGGTAACTATTACCTTTATCGTCATATGCAATTGGTATCGGACAACCCCAATATCTTTGCCTAGATACACCCCAATCTTTAAGTCTAAAATTAATTTGTTTTTTTCCCAATTTTCTTTCTTCTAAAATCTTAATTGTTTCTATTACTGAATTATTGGGTGCTTCCAGATCGTTCAAAAAATCAGAATTAATTAATATTCCTGATCCTGGAAATGCTTTCTCTTTGACTTCAAAATTTTCATCCTCATCTTCAGGTCGTACAACAGTTTTTATTTCAAGATTATACTTCTTTGCGAAATCAAAATCTCTTTGGTCATGTGCCGGACATCCAAAAACAGCACCAAATCCATAATCCATTAGGACAAAGTTTGCAAAATATACTGGTACTTTTTGACTTGGATTAAAAGGATTGGCCGCTTTTAGATTTGTTTTAAAACCTATCTTTTCTCCTACAGCTATCGCTTCTTCTGTAGTCCCAGTTTTAGAACACTCTTCTTTAAATTTTAAAAAGTCTTCATTTTTTTTAAAATATTTTGATATCTCATGATCAATAGATACTGCCAAAAAAGAAAAACCAAAAAGTGTGTCTGGTCTTGTAGTATAACATTTTATATTTTTGACTGGTAGATCTCCACTAATTTCAAAGTCTATTTCACATCCAAAGGACTTTCCAATCCAATTTTTCTGCATAGTTTTAACTTTAGTTGGCCATTGTTCTAATTTGTCAAGGCCATCCAATAACTCTTGAGAAAATTTTGATATATTAAAAAACCATTGACTTAATTTTTTTCGTTCAACAGTTGCCCCAGATCTCCAACCTTTTCCTTCAATAACCTGTTCATTTGCTAGCACGGTTTCATCAACGGGATCCCAATTTACATAGTTTTCTTTTCTATAAACTAATTTCTTTTCTAATAGTTCTAAAAAAAACATTTGTTGATGTTTATAATATTCTTCAGAACATGTTGAAATTTCTCTATCCCAATCAATTGAAAGACCAAGTCTTTTTAACTGCAATTTCATATTGTTAATGTTGGTTTCTGTCCATACCTTAGGATCTAAATTATTTTCTTTTGCTGCATTTTCAGCAGGCATACCAAATGAATCCCAACCCATTGGATGGAGCACATTAAATCCTTTTAGTGCCTTATACCTTGCAAGCACATCTCCTATTGTGTAATTTCTTACATGTCCCATATGAATTCTACCTGAGGGATATGGAAACATTTCAAGGCAATAAAATTTTTTTTTATTATTATCTACTTTAGCTGAGAAAGTTTTTTCCTGTTCCCAGAAATTTTGCCATTTTTTTTCTATTAATTTAAAATTATATCTTTCCACGGATTAATGATTCATATAATTTTGATTGATGGATCTTGCTAAAAATAAATTTACTCTTTTCTCTTTCTTCTTTTCTGAACAGACTCTTTCTCATATATAGCAGCTTTTTTTAAAATTTGTTTTTGAATTTCGTTAACTAAAACTTTATCTGTTTCTATCACTTTACAATTAATTAAACTATCCATACATTTTCTGTTAAAAATTGTAATATCTAAAGCGTCTGATCTGACTTCATTTGTAAGAAATCTAATCGTAATTTTAATACTTTCCCCAGGTTTATTTTGATCAGAATACCAATCAGTTATTATAATTCCTCCAGAATAATTTACTGATGTTAGTGGCATAAAATCAATTACATCTAATGAGGCTCTCCACAGGGAATTCGAACTTGCAAAATCAAACCTTCCTCCAGAATCATTTCCAAATGCATCATTTAAAGTAAAACCTCGACCTTCTTTTAAGTTTTGCTTAACTCTTTCTTTTGGGTCAGCAGGAAATTTTCTAGCATCGGCTCCAGGAAATTTTCCGTTACAAGCTGATAAAAAAAGGCATGTTATTAATAAAAAAACTGCAGTTTTTAGTGAATTTACTTTGATATTCATTTTTTCAATGCTTATACATCATAAATTTTAAGTTTGAAAAAACATATGATAAAATAGGTAAAAAAGTGATGCAAAAATGCAACACTATCAAATATAAACAATAAAGCGGCATTATTATTGAAAAAATTATTCTCTGAACTGGTAAATATGTCATGTTTATTATTAATAATTAACATTAATTTAAAGGAGTAATTAATATGAACAACTTTAAAAAACTAGGATTAACTGCATTGGCGAGTTCGCTTGTAGTTTCTTCTGCTGTTGCTGGTGAAATGTCAGTAGCAGGTGGAGCAAGTATCGGTTTAAAAAATACATCGAAAACTGCTTCAGGTAAATCTTGGACAATGGGAAATCAGTTAACTTTCACAGGTTCTGGTGAATTAGACAATGGTATGAATGTATCATTATCTTTCGTTCTTGACCAAGACGATGACACAACTTTAGGTCAAACAGCTAGAGAAAAAAACTCTCCGTTTGACAGTCACTCAGTAACTGTAAGTTCTGACATGTTAGGAAGTTTGAAATTCTCTGGTGAGGGTGGATCTTCAGCTCAAGGAGCTATTGATACTACTGCTGCTGGTGATGCATGGGACAACGGTTCAGGTGTTACATCTCCAAGAGCTTCAGAAGCTGGTAACAACAGTATGTTGTATACACTTCCGTCGTTAATGGATGATTTAACTCTTAAAGCATCTTACTCTCCAGGATCAGCTGGTGGTGGATCTGCTACTGCTTACCACATTCAGTACGCAGGTGTTGAAGGTTTAACACTTGATTACGCTGTTGGTGAAACTGAAACTATTGGTTCTGAGCAAGAGCATACTACTTACAAAGCATCATATGTTTACAGTTCATTCACTTTAAGTTATTCAGAAACTGAAAGTGCATTTGATACTGATTCAGATGGTTTAGATGAAACTGTTTCATCTTACAACCTTGCTTACACAGTAACTGATGATATATCAATTGCATACGGTGAAGATACAATCGAAACTGAAGATGCAAGTACTGATGAAGAAGTTAGCAAGATTAATGTTTCATACACAACTGGTGGTGTAACATTATCTGCCTCTCAGTATTCAGCATCGGCTGTAGGTAATACTACAACTGAGTCTGCATCTACTGGTGATAAAGAAAGATGGGCTTTATCAGCTACATTTGCATTCTAATTTGATTTAGATATAAATTATAAAAGGGCCCCTTTATGGGGCCTTTTTTTTTCAAAAAAAGAAATTCCAGCAAATTCATTTTGATTTAAAAGGGAAAGTTTTTTTAGGTTATCTTTTGAAACACCACCAAGAATAACAACATCTTTATATGTCATTTTTGAGAGTAATTTAAATTTATTTATTCCCAGAAAGTTTTTATTTTTCTTAAATAAAGAAGAAATAAAAATCTTTACTACTTTTTGTTTCTCTTTTGTTTTAATTTCCTTGAAATTATGAGCGGATCCAACAATCTCAAAGTTTGTTTTGTAAGTATAAGATAAATGATTAAAACTTTTATTAAAGGATGGTATATAGGCACCATCTAAATTAAGTTTCATTGCTAGCTTAATATTATTAGATAAATAAAATTTAATTGATTTTCTTTTGCAGTACTTTTTAATTTTTAAAATAAGTGTTTGACTAGTTTTTTTTAATGAATAGTCTCTAAATATGATTGTAGTTTCTTTATCTTGTTTATCAATATTATTTGCGTCAAATTTATTAATAAAGTAATATTTTTTCATCATATTTATATGCATAGTACAATACAAAATTTATTAGACATTGAGACTAATATTAAAACTCATCTTAATAAAATAAATATTCATAAAAATCCCAAAATTGTTGCAGTTTCTAAGACTTTCAAAATTGATAAAATTTTGCCTCTTATAGAATATGGTCATATTGATTATGGTGAAAATAAAGTTCAGGAGGCCGCAGAAAAATGGAAAGAAATAAAGAAAAAAAATTCAAAAATAAAATTACATATGATTGGAAAATTACAAACAAACAAAGTTAAATTCGCGGTTCCATTATTTGATTATATTCATTCAGTAGATAGTGAAAAACTTGCAAAAAAAATCGCCGATGAACAGAATAAAATAAATAAAAAAATTAAAATATTTTTGCAGGTAAATATTGGTAATGAAAATCAAAAATCAGGAATTGGCAAGGATAACTTGAACCAACTAATATCTTACTGTAAAGGGATTGGTTTAGATCTAGTTGGTCTGATGTGTATTCCTCCTGCAAATATTGATCCTGAAAGTTATTTTGATGAGATGCAAAAAATTAATAAAAGTAAAGGTTTTTCAGAGTTAAGTATGGGAATGTCTTCTGATTTTCTAAAAGCCGCTGAATACTCTTCAACTTATATAAGAATTGGATCTAAAATATTTGGTCAAAGATATTAAAAAATTTTTATTTTTGAATTTTTTTTAATCAATTTAAGCATAATCAAAAAATCTTTTTCTTTTAAAGCTACACACCCGGCTGTAGGTTTGTAATCTTTGGTTAGATGAATAAAAATACAACTGCCTTTACCAATAATAGGTTTTTTATAATTATACTTAATTGGGATTAATAAATCATATATATGATCTTTTCTTGTTAACTTTTCGTGACTGACTTTTTTATCTATTTTAAAAAGCTTGTTATATTTTCTTGGAAAATTAATATCATCACACCAACCCATATTTTTTTTTATTTCTATACATTTTAATGAAGTAGATGGTTTTATTATTCGATTTTTTCTAAAATAGAGATTTTCAATTTCAAAAGTTCCCTTAGGTGTTTTTTTATCTCCCTCTTTTTTATTGATTGTTGAACCTTTTTTACCAATAGAACACCTAAATTTGAATTCACCAATTTGAAGAGTGTGTTTATTTTTTACAAAAATTGTCATATTCTCTTTCTGTGAGTCCTCAGATTTTAATAATATACAAGTTTAAACCATTATATCATATTCTTGATGAACTTGATTTGAATTTAAATTTTAACATCATTTTTGCAGATAATAAGGATTTATTAAATTATACAGAAAAAGAGCATATTAATTATTTGATCGTGTCCAATAAAAAAAATTTGGATATTGGTAATCAATTTGTTTTAGATAATTTACCAATTAACATTTCTAAATTATTAGAAAAAATAAATATCGAATTCTTAAAACTACAATTTAATAGTCAATCTGAAGTTAAAGTAAGTAACTACATGATCAACCTTAATTCAAGAGAGATGTTTACAAAAAATACCAAGCTTAAGCTGACAGAAAAAGAAATTAATACAATTATTTATTTATCTAAATTAAACAAACCAGTTAGTATTGTTGAATTACAAGAAAAGGTTTGGAGCTATCAATCTAATATAGAAACTCATACCGTTGAGACACATATTTATCGATTAAGAAAGAAAATTATAGAAACTTTTAATGATAACGAATTTATAATGAGTAAAAAAAATGGTTATCAAATTAAATAAGAAAAATCCAATGGCTAAAGATTTGTATACTAAAAAGTACAAGCCAAAAATAGTTAAGCCTAAAAAAGGAAAGGGTAGTTTTAAACGAAAGAAAACTTAATTTTAGAGCCTTGCTCCAATTTGTTGGATTATTTTTGATGACATTTCTGTTCCTTTCTCAAGACATTCTTTTGTAGATAATTTATTTATGTACCCATGCAAAAATCCAGCAGCAAAGAGATCGCCAGCACCTGTAAGGTCTACAATTTTTAAATTTTTATGAACATTACTTTCAATAACTTCATCTCCATTAATTGCTATCGCTCCTTTTTCACCTCTAGTTACAACCACTAATTTATTAAGTTGTTTTGAAAAGTTTATGACTTCTTCAAAATTTTTAGCTTCAATTAATGAATTCATCTCTTGCTCGTTTGCAAAAGTTATATCAAGTTTGTTTTTAACTAAGTTTAAAAAATGAGGCTTGTGTCTATCCACACAAAACAGATCAGAGAGAGACATAGCAACCTTTTTTGCACTGCTCATTGCTTTATCAAAGGCTTTCTTAGGTTCTCCTTCATCCCATAAGTACCCTTCCAAAAATATTATTTCACTATTTTTCACTACATCAGAATTAACATCTTTTTCATTAATTTTTCCTGCTGTTCCTAAAAAAGTACACATTGTTCTCTCTGAATCTGGTGTTATTAAAATCAAACATGTTCCAGTTGGCAATACCTCTTTCTTTTTTGAATAAAAGTATTCTACATTTTCTTTTTTAAGTCCATCCTCATAGTGGCTTCCAAATCCGTCATCTGAAATTTTTCCTATGAAACCAACTTTATTTCCAAGTTGAGATATGCCCACTATTGAGTTTGCAACAGATCCTCCTGAAATAGTTTTTTCAATTTTAAGATTTCTTAATAAATTTTGAAATTCATTCTCATTGAAAAATAATTTCATTGTGCTCTTTGTGAGATTATTTTGCTGAATAAATTTGTCATCTACTTTACAAATGACATCCACTATTGCATTTCCTATTCCTAAAATTTTCATGTTAAGCCTTTTTGGTAATAACAGGTTTTTTTCTATTTGGGTAGCAAGTACTACATATTTTGCAGCTTAAACCATAGCAATTTCTTGCTTTACAATATTCTCTACCATAAAAAATTATTTGTAAATGAAGTTTAGACCAGTTTTTTTTAGGAAATATTCTTTTTAAATCCTTTTCAGTTTGAATTACATTTTTGCCATTCGTTAAACCCCATCTTTGAGCGAGTCTATGAATATGTGTATCAACAGCAAAAGCTGGATATCCAAACCCCTGAGACATCACTACGCTAGCAGTTTTATGTCCTACACCAGGCAATTTTTCAAGTTCTTCAAAAGTTTTGGGTACCTTACCTTTATGTTTTTCTAATACTTGTTTTGACATTAAGTAAATACTTTTGGCTTTAACTCTAAAAATTCCAATTTTTTTAATTAATTTTTCAATTTTTTTTCTTCCTAATTTTACAAAGTGTTCTGGCTTGTAATATTTTGGATATATATCTTTTGTTACATTGTTAACATTTACATCTGTGCATTGTGCAGAAAGTAGAACTGAAATCAATAATGTAAAGGTATTTTTACTTTTTAAAGGAACAGGAGCTTTAGGATAAATTTTATTTAGAGATTTAATAATGATTTTTGATTTTTGTTTTTCATTCATTATGAAAAATCAAGCAAATCTCTCATAGAATACAACCCCGGTCTTTTTTTCATTAACCATTTAGAAGCAACCAAAGCTCCATCAGAATAAAGTGCTCTATCGAAAGCCTCATGGTTTAACGTAATTTTTTCTTTTCCATTTGAGAATTTTACCTCGTGTTCTCCTATAATTTCGCCTTTTCTAATTGAGTTAAAATTAATTTTTTTTCCATAAGGAAAAAATTTTTTATTCAAGAATTTTTTACCAATTAAATTATATAAATTTTTATTTTTTCCATCTGCAATTCCTTTACCAAGCATTAATGCAGTACCAGATGGATAGTCTTTTTTATACTTGTGATGTACTTCAAATATTTTACTCAAGTATTCATCATTCAATGATTTTGAGGCAATCTCAGTTAAATACATTAATAAATTTACACCTAAGCTCATGTTTCCAGCTTTTAAAATAGGTATCTTTTTTGAATATTTTTTAATTTGGTTTTCTTGGTTCCTAGTAAAACCTGTAGTGCCAATTACTACCTTTTTTCTTAGTTTTGAAGCTATTTTGAGTATTTCGAGCGTACAATTTGGAACTGTGAAATCAATAATTATATCAGTTTTTTTAAATGCTTTATCAGAATTTAACTCAGGTTTAACTCCATTAAACTTTTTATTTATTAATCTATTTTCTGTAAGTGTAACTAGTTTAAAGTTTTTACTTTTCTTTGAAGACTTAATTAATTGTTGGCCCATCCTGCCCATGCAACCAGAAATAGCTAAGTTAATTTTTTTCATTATTAAAATACTAACTCTTTTTATTTAATTAGTCTTTTAATTTTTCCAGAAATCTTTAGCTTTTTGAAAGAATTTTTTAATACTTGGATTTGATTTTTCGTTTTCAATATCTCTGAATTGTTCTAATAATTCCTTTTGTTTTTTGTTTAAATAAACAGGCACTTCTGTTTTAACCTGAACATATAAATCTCCGTAGTCACCTCTTCTCATAAATGGCATACCTTTACCCTTTAATCTAAATTGTTTACCATTTTGAGTCCCATCTGGTATTTTTATTTTTGCTTTACCACCATCAATAGTTGGGATTTCAATTGTTGTCCCAAGTGCGGCATCTGCAAGAGATATTGGAAATTCAAAGAATAAATTTTCATCCGATCTTTTAAATAAATTATGTGAATTAACATTAACAAATAAATACAAATCACCAGTTGATCCTCCTCTGCTTCCAGCCTCTCCTTTTCCTGCCAATCTGATTCTTGTACCATCATCAACTCCTCTTGGAATGGTTACAGCTATTTTTTTTGAAGCTTGTGTTTTTCCTTGACCATTGCAGTCACTACAAGGATTTGTAATTTCTTCTCCATTACCGTTACATTGAGGACAGGTTTGTTGAACAGTAAAAAAACCTTGATTAGATCTTATCCTTCCATTACCTCCACAATATGAACATGTATCGGGTGAAGAGCCTGGTCTTGAACCATTTCCTTTGCAAGTTCCACATTTCTCAGTTGTTGAAAATTTTATATCTTGTTTCTTGCCATGATAGGCTTCTTCAAGAGAGATAGACAGATCATATCGTAGATCTGATCCTCTATTATTAGTTCTTCTATTTCTAGATCTACTACTACCACCAAAATCTCCAAAGAAGTCCTCGAAAATATCTGAAAAATCTGCACCACTAAATCCCCCAAAGCCACCACCAGGTCTTCCGCCTCCATTTTCAAAAGCAGCATGACCAAAGTTATCATAGTTCTGTTTTTTTTCTTTATCAGAGAGAATTCCGTATGCTTCACTAGCTTCTTTAAATTTCTCTTCAGCTTTAGTGTCACCAGGATTTTTATCGGGGTGATATTTGACTGCTAATTTTCTGTAGGCTGATTTTAAGTCTTCGGGACTTGCGTTTTTACCAACGCCTAGGACATCATAATAGTCTCTTTTAGCCATTTAATTACCCCAGACTTTTAAATGTCAGTTTATGCGCTTTTTTCTTTGTTCTCGTCTTTTACTTCTTCAAAATCAGCATCAACAACATTTTCGTCTTTTTTACCTGCATCATCTCCACCATCATCTTTTTCAGACTCTGGTTTTGCGCTTTGTTGTGATTTATAGATTGCTTCTCCAAGTTTCATAGAAGCTTGAACTAAAGCTTCAGTTTTTTTCTTGATATCCTCGATATCTTCACCTTTTAATGCCTCTTTTACAGCAGATGATGCATTTTCAATTGTTTTCTTTTCTGCGTCAGAGATTTTTGTTCCATGCTCTTTTAAATTCTTTTCAGTAGAGTGAATTAAAGTGTCTGCTTGGTTTCTTATATCAACTGACTCTCTTTTTTTCTTATCAGCATCTTTGTTAGCCTCAGCATCTTTAACCATTTTTTCAATTTCTTCATCACTTAGCCCACCTGAAGCTTGAATTTGAATTTTTTGCTCTTTACCAGTTCCTTTATCTTTTGCAGATACATTTACAATACCATTTGCATCAATATCAAAAGTTACTTCAATTTGAGGAACTCCTCTTGGAGCAGGAGCGATACCCACAAGCTCAAAGTTACCTAATGCTTTATTGTCAGTCGCCATCTCTCTTTCGCCCTGTAAAACTCTTATAGATACAGCTGGTTGATTATCTTCAGCTGTTGAAAATACTTGGCTTTTTTTAGTTGGAATTGTTGTATTTTTATCTATTAGTTTTGTAGAAATACCACCAAGTGTTTCAATACCAAGTGACAAAGGAGTAACGTCCAATAAAAGTACATCCTTAACATCACCTTGGAGTACACCAGCCTGAATTGCTGCACCCATAGCCACTACTTCATCTGGATTAACACTTTTATTTGGATCTTTACCAAAAAAGTTTTTAACTTCTTCTAGAACTTTAGGCATTCTAGTCATACCACCAACCATTACAACTTCATCAATTTCACTAGCATTAATCCCAGCGTCTTTCAAAGCAGTTTTGCATGGTGGAATTGTTTTAGCAATTAAGTCTTCTACTAGGGCTTCGAGTTTAGCTCTAGTCATTTTTAAATTAATATGTTTGGGACCTGTTTTATCAGCAGTAATGAATGGTAAATTAATATCTGTTTGCTCTGCAGATGATAATTCTATTTTTGCTTTTTCAGCAGCTTCCTTCAGTCTTTGTAAAGCAAGTTTATCAGATTTAAGATCAATACCGTTATCTTTTTTAAATTCTGAAACTAAATAGTCAACAACTGCATTATCAAAATCCTCACCACCTAAAAATGTATCACCATTAGTAGATTTTACTTCGAATACACCATCACCTAACTCTAAGATTGAAACATCAAATGTTCCACCACCTAAATCATAAACAGCAATTTTTTTATTTTGCTTTTTATCTAAACCATATGCAAGTGATGCAGCTGTTGGTTCATTTATAATTCTTAAAACTTCTAATCCAGCAATTTTTCCTGCATCTTTAGTCGCTTGTCTTTGCGCATCATTAAAATATGCTGGCACAGTAATTACCGCTTTAGTTACAGCTTGACCTAAGTACTTTTCAGCAGTTTCTTTCATTTTTTGTAAAATAAAAGCAGATATTTGAGATGGAGAATATTTTTCTCCTTTCGCCTCAATCCAAGCATCACCTTTTTCAGAATTTACTATTTTAAAAGGAGCAGCTTCAACATCTTTTTTTACTGTAGGATCATCAAAGTTTCGACCAATTAATCTTTTGACTGCAAAAATGGTATTTTCAGGATTTGTCACCGCTTGTCTTTTAGCTGGCTGCCCTATTAATTTTTCACTTTCATCAGTAAAGGCTACAACTGAAGGAGTTGTTCTTGCACCTTCTGCATTTTCTAATACCTTGGCTTGCGTTCCTTCCATTATTGCGACGCATGAGTTTGTTGTACCTAAATCTATTCCAATAATTTTGCTCATAATTTTATATCCTGACAATCATATAAGGTTTAAATTCTGATCTACAAGTTGATCTAAGAATTATTTATCACCTTTATTTTCTTTGTTTTCCACAGTTTTTTCATCTTTTTTAGAAGTTTTCTTAGATACACCTACCAAAGAAGGCCTAAGCAGCCGATCTTTGATGGTAAATCCTTTTTGAATTTCTTGAATAATTGTTCCTGTTTCTTTTGTATCATCCTCTATTTCCATCATAGCTTGATGAAAGTTAGGATCTAACTTTTTATTTAAACTTTCTATTGGTTTAATATTATTTTTTTCAAAAATTGAAATTGTATCCTTTTGAATAATATTTAAATGCTCCAAAGATTTTTTAAGAGCTTCTGTTCCTTTTAATTTATCATCAGTTTCCAAAATTTGTTTTGATCTTTCCAAGTTATCAATTAAATTTAATGCTTCTTTAGCAAAACTATACCCTCCATATTCAAATGCTTCCTCTTTTTCCTTTTCAAATCTTCTTCTTTGATTTTCCATCTCAGCAAAAGCTCTTACTACTTTATCCTCAAGTTCAGCAATTTTTTCCTCTGGAGTAGTCTCTTCAACTTCTTGATTTGCATTTTTATTAATCTCATTGTTTAAATTTTCCTCAGGCTCAACCGTTTTTTTTTCTGGCTCCTGATAATCATTAGTAGTCGTATTTTGGTTTTCTTCTTTTTCCATTAAGTCATATATGGTAAGGATTTTGATTATTTCTAGATGCTAAAACAAAAAATATATAAGTTACTCATTGGAACAAACAATAAAGGCAAACTGCGAGAAATTAAGAGTTTATTGCCAAAAAACATCAAAATTCTCTCTACATCAGAATTTAATCTTAAAAGTCCGGTAGAAAATGGAAAATCATTCAAAGAAAACTCTATAATTAAGTCCAAATATTTTTCAAAAAAAACAGGCCTTTTATGTTTAGCTGATGACTCTGGTTTAGAAATAGACCTTTTGGATAAAAAACCTGGCATTTATTCTGCAAGATGGGGTGGGAATCATGGAGACTTCAATAAGGCTATTAAAAGAGTTTATAGAGAGTTAAATAATAAAAATAAAAATTGGAAACATAAAAAAATTAAAGCAAGGTTTGTATGTGCCTTATCTATTTCATACTTTGATAAAAAAATTGCCTGTGTTCAAAGTAAAATTGATGGTTATATTTCTAATGAACCTAGAGGAAAAAATGGATTCGGATATGATCCTATTTTTATTCCTAGAGGCAAAAAAAAAACATTTGGAGAGATAAAACCTGCTAGAAAATATAAAATAGACCACAGGTATTTTGCATTTAAAAAACTCAGAAAATTTTTATAAGTTCTTTGTTCTCAATTTTATAAAAGTTTAATCGATGATTAATTTTATTATTTTTAACATCAAATATACCTATTTTCCCTTTAAATGAATTTTGTTTTTTAAATAATTTATTTAAATTAGAAAGATCAGACCCTAATGACAGATAGTAAACTAAACCCAACAAATCATAACTTAATAGTGATAAATGTGAAGGGTCTTCGTTAAAGGCATTAAAATATTTAATTTTATAATTATCAAAATTTTCTTTATTAATGGAGGGATAATATATTGGTTGGATATCTGTTTCATTCAATAAACTTTCATCAAACCATTGATTAAGGGTTATAAAATATTTATTTTTAGGTTTTACATCAGTATACAATAGTGATGTAGTTACACTTTTCAGACTTTCATCAAAATCAGCAATTACAACTGCATCAAAGTTTAAATTTCCTATGGTATATCTTTTTTCTAATCTTTTTATTTTCTTCTCCTTGTTAGTTTCATTTGAATTTTTAATCCTTCTAATCTCATCTTCTAAATTTTGTTTTCTTATTTTATATTTCGTAATCTCTTCAATTTGCTTTGTGAGTTTAGTTGGTTCAGTATTATAGTCATATTCTTTAAAAGGTTTTATTTTTGACTCTTCCATGCCTTTTTTAATTTCAAATTCGTACTCTTGAATTGGTGTTAAGAAAATAGTTTTTTCAATTTTGTTTTTATCTAAAAATTTTTTTATTGTGTTGAATTGTGAAGTAGAATTTATCCCTGCCGAAATAACATTTTTTGGAAGATCTAAGTTTTTGTTTGTTAAGGATAAAAAGGTTAAATCTTTCATTTCATCTAGATAGGCTAAACTTTCATGGAAGACTGGACCTATAATTACCTTTACACCCATTTCTTTTAACTCAAAGGCTGATTTAAGAGCTTGATTAGGTCTTGAGGCTGTATCTTTAGGGTAAATTTCAATTGAGTTACTATCAATATCTTTTACCGCTAAGCTAACAGCTTTTATAATTGATTGACCAATTTCTTTATTTGAACCAGTCATAGGTATCAACAAACCAATTTTTATTTTTTCTTTAGCATTTACTGTTTGAAAAAATAATAAAAATATCCCACATTTTAAAAGAAAAAGAATTTTAATTAATTTAATCATTTTGATGCTAATATTATATTTTTTAAGCTAAATTATGATCATTAAACCACAATCTAAAATAAAAGGTAATGAAAATGGTCTTTATATAGTATCAACACCAATAGGTAATTTAAAAGATATTACTTTAAGAGCAGTAGAAATATTGAAAAATTCTGATTTTATCTTGTGTGAAGACACTCGCATTTCAAAAAAATTGTTAAGTAAATATGAAATTAAATCAAAATTGATTTCAAATCATAAATTTAATGAAAAAAAAAATATTTTTAAAATAATTGAATATTTAAAATCTGGAAAAGTTATATCTCTAATTTCTGATGCTGGGACTCCTGCTATCTCTGACCCCGGCTCAGTTTTAATAAATGAGTGTGTTAAAAATAATATTAATATTGTACCAATACCTGGTCCATCAGCAGTCGCAGCTGCTATATCTATTAGTGGTTTTTCTGATCAATTTTATTTTTACGGTTTTTTACCAGATAAAAAACAGAAAATAATAAATGAATTAAAAAAATTGTCAGAGTTTACTTCAACTATAGTTTTTTTTGTATCTCCCAAAAAAATAAATAAAATTATACCCGAAATTAAAAAATACTTTAGTGAAAGAAAAGTTCTAATTTGTAGAGAAATAACTAAGATATACGAAGAGTTTTTAAGAATGAATGTAGATCAATTGAAAAAATTTCAGAAAGAGCCGAGAGGTGAAATAACAGTTGTAATTTCAGAAAAAAAAATTGAAGAAAAAAATTCAAAAAATTTGAGTGAATCTGATATTATTAAAATTAATAAAATGATTAATAAACTTACAACTAAAGAAATTACGGACATAATTTGTCAAAATAGTAAGGTGCCAAAAAAACAAGTATATAATTATTGTTTAAAGGTCAAAAATGAAAATTAAATTACTAATAATAATTTTTATTGGATATATTTTTTCAGGATGTGTTGGAGTTGGTTCCAAAGGATTGTTTGGGACAGGTGTTTCTGTTGCATTAGATCCTAGAACATTAGGAACTCAGATAGATGACTCCATCATGCAAAAAAGTTTGACAGCTAGAATTATAGCTAAAGATAAAAAGTATTTTTTGTCTGTAAAATCAAAAGTAATTGACGGAAGAATCTTTATAACAGGAAAAGTTGATGGTCCTGAGGAAAAGCTACAGATCACAAAAATTGCCTGGGAAACAAGAGGCACTAGATCAGTTCGAAATGATTTAAAGGTAAAAGAAGAATTTAATTTTAAACAATCAGCTAAAGATGTTTTAATTACTTCACAACTTAGAACAGCATTAATAGTAAATAAAAATATTAAGGCTACAAATTATCAAATAGATACATACAAAAAAAAAATATATGTTTATGGAATTGCTCAAACATCTGAAGAAAAAGATTTAGTGATTAGTGAGGCTAAAGAAATTCTTGACGTTGAGAATGTAATTGCAAGTATAATACTTGTTGAAGATTTAAGAATTCAAAAAGATTAATTATTTTTTATAATCTATAACCTCAGAAGAGTAAGCTGCTATTGATGCTAAGTTTATTATTTCTGAGGTTGATGATCTTAAAGGAGCAATCTCAATCGGTAGACCAAGACCTATAAGCAAAGGACCAATCACTTTTGAGTCCCCAATTGTCTTCATTAATTTATAAGATATCGCTGCACTATGTTGACCAGGCATAATTAATATATTTGCTTTTCCTACAATATTTGCAAAAGGATATAGTTCTTCATACTCTGAATTTAAGGCAACATCTGGCTGCATATCTCCATCAAATTCAAAGTCTACTTTTTTATCCTTCAAAATTTCAACTGCATCTCTAATATGTTTTGTTCTACTTGTAAGGGGCTGACCGAAGGTAGAATGAGAGACAAATGCAACTTTAGGATTAAAACCAAAAAGTCTTACTACTCTAGCTGTGGATATGGCAATTTCTGCCAGTTGCTCAGAAGAAGGGTATTCGTGAACGCTGGTATCACCTATAAATATTGTTTTACCTTTATGAACTATCATATTTAAGCCAAACATAATTTCACCTTTTCGAACACTTACAACTTGTTTAATTTTTTCTAAAGAAGCTCCAAATCGTCTTGTATTACCTGTGACAGCTCCATCAGCATCCCCACAGGCAACCATGCTTGTAGCCCAAATAACCCTATCATTCCTTACTAATCTATCACAATCTCGCTCAAGTAAACCTTGCTCTCTTTGTAATTTTTTAAATAGATGTTGTACGTATCTATTTCTTTTCTCTTCATCTCTTGAATTAACTATTTCGATGTCAAAGTTATCGCTATACCCAATATTTTTAATTTGTTCCTTAATTTTACTTTCTTTACCGACTAAAATAGGAATACCTAATTTAGAATTTTTAAATGCAATTGCTGCTTTTAAAGTATTTTCATCCTCTCCATCAGCAAATACAATTTTTTTTTGATTATTTTTTATAAATGAGTTTATACCTTGCATTATAGTTACTGTTGGATCTAATCTTTGCTTGAGTTGTTCTTTGTAAATTTCAAAGTCTTCAATATTTTTTCTAGCTACTCCACTTTTCATTGCAGCTTTTGCAACAGCAGCTGGAATAACACTTATTAGTCTTGGATCAAATGTAGATGGAATAATATAATCTTTTCCATAATGGGGTCTTTCACCTCCCATTGCAGCTACCACTTCATCAGGAACATCTTCTCTTGCAAGTTTGGCTATAGCTTGTGATGCAGCAACTTTCATTTCCTCATTAATAGTTTTGGATCGTACATCTAAAGCCCCTCTAAAAATGTAAGGGAAACCAATTAAATTGTTTACTTGATTAGGATAATCTGATCTACCGGTTGCAATAATTGCATCATTTCTTACTTCATTTATTTCTTCTGGTAAAATTTCAGGGTCTGGATTGGCACAAGCAAAAATAATTGGATTTTCTGCCATACTCTTAACCATCTCTTTTTTAAGAACTCCTTTTGCAGATAATCCCAAAAAGACATCAGCACCTTTCATTGCTTCTTCAAGAGTTCTTAGTTTAGTTTCAACCGCATATTTTGATTTCCACTGATCAATACCTTCGGTTCTTCCTTTATAAATTACACCTTTTCTATCTAGCATGATTACATTTTCAGATTGCACTCCATAATTTTTGAATAATTCTGTACAAGCTTGGGCTGATGCTCCTGCACCATTAACAACAACTTTAATTTTATTTATTGATTTACCACTTATATCAAGAGCATTTATAAGTGCAGCTGTTGTAATTATTGCAGTTCCATGTTGATCATCATGAAAAACTGGAATATCCAAAATTTCTTTTAATTTTTCTTCAATTATAAAACAATCTGGAGCTGCTATATCTTCTAAATTAATTCCACCAAAACTTGGAGCAAAATTTCTAATTGAGTTAATAATCTCTTTAGAGTCTTTACTGTCTATCTCTAGATCAATCGAATCTATGTCTGCAAATCTTTTAAATAATACTGCTTTGCCCTCCATCACTGGTTTTGAAGCTAGTGCACCCAGATTTCCCATTCCTAAAATAGCCGAACCATTACTAATAACAGCAACTAAATTTCCTTTGCTAGTATAATCATAAGCTGCTTCTGGATTTTCACTGATCTCCTTAACTGGAGCTGCAACACCAGGAGAATATGCAAGAGCAAGATCTCTTTTGGTTGTCATATTTTTTGAAGAAATAATCTCAATCTTGCCAGGTTTTTTATCTTTATGAAAAGCTAAGGCTTCTTTATCAGTGTAATGATCAATCTTTGTTTTTTTCATTTATTATAATTATGTGTACAATTAGGGTAAATTTAAGACTAATATGATTTATGAACTTACTTAAGTCAACAGGCACATTTGGTTTTTATACGATCATAAGTAGATTACTTGGATATTTAAGAGATATTTTAATTGCAATATTTCTTGGCACAGGATTATTAGCAGATGCTTTTTTTGTTGCATTCAGAATTCCAAATACATTTCGAAGATTATTTTCAGAGGGAACTTTTAATGCTGCTTTTGTTCCAAGCTATGCATCAGAAATGGTTAAAGGCAAAAAGAAATCCAACAAATTTGCAAATGATATTTTTAATCTTTTATTTCTAGGCTTACTATTAATAACACTTCTTGTTCAATTGTTTATGCCTGCATTTGTATCTCTTATTGCCCCTGGCTTTGTAGGTGACATCGATAAAATGGAAATATCAATAACTTTGACCCGTATTACTTTTCCTTTTCTGTTATTTATTTGTTTAGCATCATTTTTTGCAGCAATTCTAAATTCACATAATAAATTTGCAGCAGCATCAGGGGCACCAATAATATTAAATATTATTTTAGTTTTGGTTTTATTATTTTCAAGCTCTCTAGGGGACAACTTAGTATATTATTTATCATATGGTGTTTCCTTGGCAGGTTTATTGCAATTATTATTTTTGTATAAATTTGTAAGCAAACATTATTCAGTTAAAATTAATTTTCACATTAAAATTACTGACAAAGTTAAGATTTTTTTTAATAAATTATTACCCAGTATTTTTTCTTCAGGTGTCACCCAAATAAATATATTAGTTGGAACAATTATTGCTTCATTTCAAGCAAGTGCAGTTTCCTACCTTTATTATGCTGATAGAATATACCAAATAAATCTAGCAATAGCCGGAATTGCAATTGGTGTAGTGGTTTTGCCACAATTATCAAAGCATGTTCAATCTAAGAAAAAAGATAAGGTAATTTTAATTCAAAACAAAGCGCTTGAATTAAGTTTATTTCTGAGTTTACCAGCATCTATTGCATTAATACTTGGTTCTGAACAAATAACTTCTGCACTATTTGGTTATGGATCATTTGATGAAACTGCAGTTTCAAATTCAAGTCTAGCTCTATATTATTTTGCTATAGGCTTACCTGCATTTGCTTTAATCAAAGTGTTTTCCAGTTTCTTTTTTGCCAACCATAATACAAGAACACCTTTTTATATTTCCTTAATATCTGTACTTTTAAATGTCTTAATAAGCATTTATTACTTTAATGAAGTAGGATTTATAATAATTCCGATTGCAACAACAATATCATCCTGGTTTAATGGAATATTATTATTTGTATTTTTAAAAAATAAAAATCTTTTTTCTTTCAATAGAATATTTTTTATTAAATTTGTTAAAATAGTTATTGCTTCAATACTTATGGGTTTCGTGTTTGAATTTTTATTAAATTTTTTTCAGACTGAACTTGCATTTGAACAAAAAGCGAAATCTTTTTTTCTCGTATTATCTGCATTATTAGGCTTAGCTTCTTACCTTTTAATTTGTTATTTTATCAAAGCTTTTAAAATAAGTGATATTCAATTAAAGTATTAACTCTATGGGTAAAAAAATATTTTCTGGCGTACAGCCTACTGGCAATCTTCATCTTGGTAATTATTTAGGAGCAATAAAGAATTTTGTAGAATTAAATAATGTTCCGACAAACGAATGTATTTTTTGTGTAGTAGATTTACATGCAATAACGGTCAAACAAGATCCAAAAGAATTAAAAAAAAATATTAGAGAAACAGTAGCAACATTTGTAGCTAGTGGGATAGATCCAAAGAAAAGTATAATTTTTAATCAATCAGGTGTAGCAGCTCATTCTGAAGTTGCTTGGATTTTAAGTTGTGTAGCTCGAATGGGATGGCTGAACAGAATGACTCAATTCAAAGAAAAAGCTGGGAAAGATAAGGAAAAAGCTAGCATTGGTTTGTATTCTTATCCTGTTCTTATGGCGGCTGATATTTTATTATATGATGCAACTCATGTCCCTGTAGGAGATGATCAAAAGCAACATTTAGAGTTATGCCGAGATATAGCTCAAAAATTTAATAATGATTTTGGGGTAGAGGATTTTTTAAAAGTTCCTGAGCCTTTAATTCAAAAAGAGTTTTCTAGAATCATGAGTTTAAAGGATGGGTCAAAAAAAATGAGTAAATCTGAGATATCAGATTTAAGTAGAATAAACTTAACAGATAACGAAGATCAAATTATTAACAAAATTAAAAAAGCTAAAACAGATCCCTTGCCAATGCCAAAGAATATAAAAGACCTTGAAGGAAGATTAGAGGCACAAAATTTATTAGGAATTTTTGCCTCCTTAAACAACTCAACTTTAGAGTCCTCTACAGAAAAATTTGCAGGTAAAAACTTTTCAGAATTTAAACATGAGCTATCTGAGTTAATAGTTAATAAAATTATACCAATATCTGAGGAGATCAAAAAATTGCTTAATGACTACTCACATCTTGATTCTATTCTTCTAGATGGAGTTGAAAAAGCCAGTAAAATTGCCTCAAAAAAGATCAAAAATATAAAAGAAATAGTAGGTTTTTAGGAATAAGTTAATATCAAGTTTTAATTTCAAAAATATAAACTATATATAATTTATGTTTGTACAGACTGAAGTAACACCAAATCCAAATTCATTGAAATTTCTTCCAGGGAAGAAAGTTTCCAACAGTGGCCCATACGAAATTACTAATAAAGATCAAATTAATAATGAATTAGTTAAAAATATTTTATCTGTTAGTGGGGTTGAAGGTGTTTTCTTAGGAAACGACTTTATATCAGTCAACAAAAGTGATCAGAGCAAATGGGATGAAATAAAACACATTGTGATATCTTTTATAAATGACTTTTACTCCAATGGAAAAGAATTTGTTATTGACGAAAATATAAAACAGGAAGAATCTGACTTAGATGAAATTGAGCAAAAAATAGTTAAAATCTTAGATCAAAAAATAAGGCCAGCTGTTGCTAGAGATGGTGGAGATATTAAGTTTAAAGAATACAAAGATGGTGTTGTTAAAGTACAATTACAAGGTAGTTGCTCTGGGTGCCCTAGTTCAACCATGACATTAAAACGTGGAGTTCAAAATTTATTATGCCACTATCTACCTGAGGTTAAAGAGGTAATTGCTATTTAAAATATGAATACAAAAATAAAAATAAGACACAAAAGAGTTAAAAATAAAATCTTAAATACATTTACAAGATTTTCTTTAAGTGCTTTTTTTATTGCATCATTTTTTTATTCTGCACCAATTTTAATAAATTTTGCAGAAAAAAATTTCAACAATAAGGAATTTACAAATAATTCTAAAAATATTTTAAATAATACGCTGAACAAGGTTAAAACATACGAAGAAGACGATGCATCCGTACAAAGCAATGAAATAGAACTTCTTTATGATATTTTAGAGGAAAATAAATCAGAAATAAATCTCGTAAGGTATACAACTTCAGAGATTGATGATCTATTTAAGGAAGTAAAATATAATTTGGAAGATGTAAGAGATACGAAGTTAGTTAAACCTGTAGATATTGGTTTACTTCCCAATGAGATAAAAAATATAGGTAATACAAAAAAAAGAAAAGAATTGTTTATCAAAATTGTTTTACCTTTAATTGTTAAAGAAAATAATAAAATTAGAATAGATAGAAAAAGACTTTTTACCATCCTTGGCAAGAATAGTAATTCAGATATAGAAAAGAAGTGGTTAGAAAAAAAATATAAGCAATATGGTGTAAGACAAAATGATCTTTCAACTTTAAAAATTAGAATGGATGAGATACCAGTTTCACTAGCAATAGCCCAGGCTGCGAAAGAAACAGGATGGGGAACTTCTAGATTTGCATTAAAAGGTAATGCTTTATTTGGACAATGGACATGGTCTGGCGATGGATTGAAGCCTAAAAATGCTGAAAAAGGTGAAGAACATAAAGTAATGAAGTTCCACAGCTTACAGCTTTCAGTAAGAGCCTACTTAAGAAATCTTAATACTCACGCATCTTATAAAAATTTAAGAAAAGTAAGAACAAAGTTTAGAAACAAAAACAAACCATTAGATAGTATAATTTTATCAAAGCATCTTGATAAATATGCAGAAACAGGAAATGAATATATAGAAGTGCTTCAGAAAATAATAACACAGAACAATTTAAAAGATTTTGATGAAGCCCGACTTTTGCCTTCAAGTAAGGATTTAGAAAGTTTAATTTAATTTGTTTTAATTGGAAATTGAATTCCAAACCATCTCCACTTACCATCATCATTAAGAGAACAATTAACTCTGCCTCTTCTTGGTTTAAATGGTGCTCTAAATTTAATTGATAGTAATGTACCTGAAAGAATGGTGCTTGACTTCGCCCATCTGTTGCCTTCATTTGAATAACAATTAATATTATTTAAATTATTTTGTTCTTCAAAAAATTCAACCATGAACTTGGGAGGATTTGTAGATTTTGTTAACTGTTTTTCTAAAGGTAATAATTTTTTATATTCCAATGGAAAATAGTTTATGATCGATCTAAATCTTTTTAATTCACCATATTTTTCATTAATTGGAAATCTTGGCAATTCAAATTTGTCCTTGTTTATATCAATGACCCCGGAGTGTTGACCAAAAGCAAATTCAAAATTTTTAGAAATATAATTTCTCATAAATTTAGAATATTCACCAAATGGGTAGGAGAATAAATTTGGAATATAGCCAAGTTCTTCTAAAAAAATATTACTTGCTTTTTCAATATCCAATATAAATTTGTCAGCTGTTTCATCAATAAGGTAATCGTGACTATGTGAGTGATGTCCAATTAAAGCAAAGGATTCTTTTGCAATTTCTCTAATTTGATCCCAATTCATATAACCATTTTTACCAACAGGTTCAGTTGAAACAAATAAAATAAAAGGAATTTTATTTTTTTTGAGGTATGGCCATGCTTCAAAATAAAATGACTCAAATGCATCATCAATAGTAATTAGTATCTCTTTTTTTAATTTTACAGTATTAAATTGTTCCTTAAATTTATTAGGATTATTAAAGTTAAAATCTGAATTTTGAATTATCTGAATGTGTTCTTTGAAAATATCCATTTGTATATTTGTTGATGGATATTTATTTTCATTAAAACGATGATACATAATTGATAGAATACCTTCATCTTTAGAATAGTATTTGATATTATTTTCATCTGCTTTAGAAACTATATTAGAAAATAGAATAACAATGAAAAAACTAGTAATTGATGCTGCGAGTGAAAATATATTTTTAATGATCATCACTAAAGATGATATTTACAATATTACTAGAGATAATACTAAAATTAATTATGAGAAACTAACTATATTTGTTAAAAATTTGTTAAATTCACATAGTTTGAAAATAAACGATATTAACAGAATATATGTAAACCGCGGCCCAGGTAGCTTTGCTGGCATAAGAAACTCTTTATCATTAGTAAAGGCATTATATGTTTCAAGAAAAATCGATTATTATTGTTATAGTTTTGATGATTTTAAAGACCAAAAAGATATAAAATATAAAGATATACCTAATTTATGTGACAAATTTAAAATTAAAAAAAATTTGATTAATCCTATTTATTTGAGTTAAAATTAAATTATGTCAGAAACAATTGAGCAAAAATGTTTATCTAAAGGAGTTAAATTAACTGATCAAAGAAGAATTATTGCTCAAGTTATGTCTCAGTCGTCCGATCATCCAGATGTCGATGAATTATATATTCGAGTTTCAAAAATTGATCCAAAAATTAGTATTGCGACGGTTTATAGAACTGTAAAATTATTTGAAGAGTCTGGAATTTTAACAAAACATGAGTTTAAAGGTGGAAAAGCCAGGTATGAAGAATTGAATGAAGGGCATCATGATCATCTAATTGACGTAAAATCTGGAGAGATTATTGAGTTTGTAGATGAAGAAATTGAGGAACTTCAAAAAAAAGTTGCAGAAAAATATGGTTACACTTTAGTAGATCATAAACTAGAACTTTATGGTGTTAAGAAGAAATCCTAATTAAAATGACACAAAAAATATTTATTAAAACATTTGGATGTCAAATGAATGAGTATGACTCAAATAGAATATATGACACAGTTAAAAAAATAGGTTTTGAAAAAACTGATACATATGAAAATGCAAATTGCTATCTATTAAATACTTGTCATATAAGGGATAAAGCTAAGGAAAAAGTTTACCATGAAATAGGAAGAGTTAAGAAAACTTTTAGATCAAAACAAAAGCCGTTAGTAATTATTGCAGGTTGTGTTGCACAAGCTGAAAATCAAGAAATGTTAAGACGCGAACCTTATATTGATTTAGTAGTTGGACCTCAGTCTTATCACAAAATTAATGATGCAATATTAAATCATCTTCAAAAAAAGAAAAAAATAGAAGAAACTGAGTTTGATGCCATAACAAAATTTGAATATTTCAGTAAAATTAAAAATAATGCCGGAAATGTATCATCTTTTTTAACTATTCAAGAGGGTTGTGACAAATTCTGTCACTTTTGTGTAGTGCCGTATACAAGAGGACCTGAATATTCTAGACCTTTTCAGGAAATTATTGATGAGGCTAAATATTTATCTGAAAAAGGGTCTAAGGAGATAATATTACTTGGTCAAAATGTTAATGCCTATAGCGAAGGTAAAAATAGATTGTCAAATCTAATTATGGAAATAGAAAAAATAAAAGATATTAAAAGGATTAGATATACCACGTCTCACCCAAAAGATATGACAGAAGATTTGATAGATGTTTACAAAAGCTCTCAAAAATTAATGCCACTTGTTCACCTTCCCGTACAAAGTGGCTCTGATAAAATTTTAAAATTAATGAATAGAAAACATACTATTAAAGATTATTTTTATATATTTGAAAAATTAAAAAAGATTAATAGCAACATAGAATTTTCAAGTGATTTTATTATTAGTTATCCAGGAGAATTAGAGGAAGATTTTAATAATACATTAAGTTTGATTGAAAAAATTAATTTTATTAACTCCTACTCTTTTATTTTCAGCCCAAGACCTGGAACTGTTGCTGCTGATTTAGATTTAATTGAAAAAAATATTTCTGTGGAAAGATTAGAGAAAGTTCAAAATAAGTTGTATGAAAATCAAATAAATAGAAATAGATTATTTAAAAATCAAATAATCGATGTCCTAGTTGAAAATTTGACTGATGATAAAACACATACTTTTGGAAAATCTGAGCATATGACATCAGTAATATTTAATGGTAATAAAGAACATATTGGAAAAATTGTTCCAGTGAAAATTAAAGAATTTAATAGAACAACATTATTTGGTGAACTTGTAAAAGATTTGAGTAAAAAGGTAGCATAACATTTGAGCGGAATAACAGACAAAAATATTGATCCATCTTTAAAATTTGTTTACTCAGACAATAATTCTTTAAGTGTTATATTTCATGATAATGATTTATTGATAGGTGTTGTAGGTGAATTTAATAAAAATTTGCAAGAATTAGAGAGAATCACAAAATGTAGTTTGTATTCAAGGGGAAACTCAATATTAATTAAATCAAACCCAAAAAAGAATGAAATTTTAAAAAATGCAATTCAGTTTTTATCTAATCAGTTTATTATCAATGGAACCATCGAGAATAAAGATATAGTTTCTTCAGTGGATAAATTTATGATTAATGAAAAAGTAAAAAATAACAACATTACCGACATAATTAAAACTCCAAAAAAATCTATAATCCCAAGATCCGAAAAACAAAAAGATTATGTCAGAGCGCTTAGACAAAGCGATATTGTAATTTCTGCAGGGCCAGCAGGAACAGGAAAAACCTTTTTAGCTGTGGCTGTGGGGTTAACCATGTTGTTAGAGAAAAAAATTGAGAGAATTATTTTGTCAAGACCAGCAGTTGAGGCAGGTGAACGTTTAGGATTTTTGCCTGGAGATATGAAGGAAAAAGTTGATCCATATTTGAGACCTTTATATGACTCTCTTTATGATCTTTTTGATTTTGAAAAAATTCAAAGAATGATTGAAATTGGAGATATAGAAATTGCTCCCTTAGCTTTTATGAGAGGACGAACACTTAAAAATTCTTTTGCTATTTTAGATGAAGCCCAGAATGCTACTGATACTCAAATCAAAATGTTTTTAACACGTATAGGAGAAAATTCAAAGATAGTTGTTAATGGTGATCCTACACAAATAGATTTACCAAACAAGAGCATGTCCGGATTAGTGCGCTCAAAAAAATTATTAGGACACTTGAATGAAATATCTGTAGTTGATTTTGATCATTCTGATGTTGTGAGACACCCTCTTGTCTCTAAAATTGTAAAAGCTTATTCAAAGAATGATTAACATAAATGTCTTCTCAGAAGAGAAGGCTTGGTCAAAAAGGCTGAGAAATAAAGATCTTTTTTTTCAAAAAATATGTAATGCTTTTCCAAAAAAGTATAGGTTTATAAACAAAAAAGTGAGCTTAACCTTATTACTTTCAAATAATAAAAATATTCAAAAATTGAATAAAGTTTTTAGAAAAAAAAATAAGCCAACAGATATTTTATCTTTTCCATTTAATAAAAAAGTTAGAGTTTCAAAACAATCCTACTTGGGAGATATAATAATTAGTTACAATTTTATGAATAAACCTCAATCATTAAACACTAAGCTATTTAGAGAAAAAGTAACAAAAATATTTATTCATGGTTTTCTTCATCTTTTAGATTTTGATCATAAAAAAAATAAAGATTATATAAAAATGTTAAAAGAAGAGACACAGATATATAAGTCTGTAATTTCTAAAACAAAAAAAATTGACTAAAAAATTATATATTGAATTTATATTCTTAATATTTTTAGGTGCAGCAACATCTCTAAGTTTGCCGCCCCTTAACTATTTAATTATTAACTTTATTACACTAAGTTTGCTATTTATATTTTTAATAAAGAGGTCAGAAAAAACTAAAAATAAAAAATTATTTTTTTTATATGGCTGGCTTTTTGGTTTTGGTTATTTCTTTACGAATATATATTGGATATCAATATCATTGACTTTCGATGAAAGTTTTAAGTTTTTGATTCCTATAACATTATTTTTTATACCGGCTTTTTTAGCTCTATTTTATGGTCTGGTTTCTTTTGTATTTTTTACTTTAAAACCTAAAAAAATAGTTGCATCTTTTTTTCTTTTTTCTCTAATCTTAGGTCTTTTGGAGTATATAAGAGGCTTTATTCTGACAGGATTTCCATGGAATTTAATCGCTTATAGCTTCTCAAATCATTTAGAAATTTTAAATATTACATCTGTTATTGGAACTTATAGTTTCAATTTAATTTGTATTTCATTATTTATAAGTCCAGCTGTATTCATTCTAAGAGACAAAATAACTGACATATGGGTGTCTATATTTTTTCTTTTAATTATAATTATTTTTTATATTTATGGATCTCACTCTAAAAAGTATTTCAATGAAACTAAAATAAACTCCTTGGATTATAAAGTAAGGGTTATAGGCTCAAATATTAAATTGGACAGATTTTATTATAATATCGATCCAATAAAAATTATTGAAGATTTAATTGAAATTAGTAAACCTAATAAAAATGAAAAAATAATTTTTGTTTGGCCAGAGGGTATTCTACCAGGAATTTCTCAAGAAAAATTAGTAGATTACAAATGGTTATTTGAAAAAAAATTTAATGAAAATCATTTATTAGTTATTGGTATTAATAGTAATTCTGTTGAAAAAGGTGTTGTTAAATACTACAATTCTCTCTCGGTATATGATTACAACTTAAACTTGTTAAATTCATATAATAAAATTAATTTAGTACCATTTGGTGAATTTTTACCTTTAGAAAATATTTTTAAAAAAATTGGTTTAAGGTCATTAACTAATAATTATCAATCTTATTCAAAAGGACTGGAGAGGAATATAATTAAAATAGAAGAAATTAATTTCTCTTTAAAATTTTTACCACTTATTTGTTATGAAATAATTTACTCAGGAAGAATATTTAAAAACTCAAATTTTGATTTTATAGTAAATATTTCAGAAGATGGGTGGTTTGGAAAATCAATTGGACCAAAACAGCACTTTGTTCACAGTATATTTAGAGCTATTGAAAATGGAAAATACGTTTTGCGTTCTTCTAATAATGGAATATCAGCAATAATAAATCCACTTGGTCTTATCGAACAAGAAGTTGGATTAACAGAAACAGGTTATATTGACTTTAACCAATTTAAAAAAATTCAACCAACAGTTTTTTCTAGATATGGAAATAAAATTTTTGGATTAATAATTTTGTTGTATATTTTTTTATTTTTTTCATTTAATAGAATTAACAATGAGTAATTTAAAAAATTTTTTTTTCACTAGTGAATCGGTTTCAGAAGGACACCCAGATAAAGTTTCGGATAGAATTTCAGATATGGTAGTTGATACTTATCTTTCAGGAGATCCATTTTCAAGAGTAGCCTGTGAAACTCTTACAACAACAAACAAAGTTGTCCTAGCTGGTGAAGTAAGAGGACCAGAAATTAAAAAAAATGACTTAATTGAAAAAGTAAGACACTGCATTAAAGATATTGGGTATGATCAGGATGGCTTCACTTGGAAAGAAGCTACAAAAATAGAAAGCCATCTTCATTCACAATCAGCTGATATAGCCATGGGTGTAGACTCTTCAGGTAATAAAGATGAAGGAGCCGGAGATCAAGGGATTATGTTTGGCTATGCTTGCAACGAAACAGAAGAGTTGATGCCTGCACCTATTCACTACTCACATAAAATTTTAAGACTAATGGCTGAAGACAGAAAGTCTGGTAAACTTAAAAACATCGAACCAGACTCTAAGAGCCAAGTTACTTTTGAGTATGTTGATGGAAAACCAACAAAAGTTAAATCTGTAGTTATTTCATCACAACATTCAGCAGATGTAAATCAAGCACAAGTTAGAGATTTACTAAGACCTTACATGATAAACTCTATTCCAAATTTTTTTCTAGATGACTTCAATGAAGATGAGTTTTATGTAAATCCCACAGGTAATTTTGTAATAGGAGGTCCTGATGGAGATTGCGGCTTAACAGGAAGAAAAATTATAGTTGATACTTATGGAGGTGCCGCACCTCATGGTGGTGGGGCATTTTCAGGAAAAGATCCAACTAAAGTTGATAGGTCAGCAGCTTATGCTGCTAGGTATATTGCAAAAAATATAGTAGCTTCTAAAATTTCTCACAAATGTTTAATCCAATTAGCTTATGCAATAGGTGTATCAAAACCGTTATCAATTTATGTTGATTTATTTGATAACGATATTGAAAAAAATAAATTTGTTGTAAAAAAAATTAACGACAATTTTGATTTAAGTCCAAGAGGAATTAGAGAAATGTTAAATCTAAATAAACCTATTTATGAAAAAACAGCTGCTTATGGACATTTTGGAAGAATCCCTGATGAAAATGGCTCTTTTTCTTGGGAAAAAATAGACAAAATAAAAGCTTTTTCGAAATAGTTTCTGTTGAATTAAAAAAAAACATTATTATATTGCCTTTACATTATTGAGGTTACAAAAATGGGCTTAAGCCCATTTTTTTTTAGGGCAAATAAATTTATGTTAAATAAAAGATCTGATAAACTAGAATTATTAAGAATTGCGGAAGCTGTAGCCTTAGAAAAATCTATTGATAAAGAACTAATAATTAGCTCAATGGAAACAGGTATTGCTAAAGCAGCCAAATCTAAATTTGGTCAGGAAAATGAAATTAAAGTTTCAATTAACAGAGACAGTGGAGATATAGAGCTTTTTAGGAAATTAACAATCACTGAAAACCCAGAAAATGCAAACACAGAAATAAAATTACAGGATGCAATTAATTTAAGTGAAATCAATAAGGATAAATCTATTGGTGATGAGGTGCTCCAACCTTTACCATCTTTTGACTTTGGAAGAATAGCTGCCCAGACCGCAAAACAAGTAATTAGCTTTAACGTTAGAGAAGCTGAAAGAGAGAGACAATTTAACGATTTTATAGATAAGAAAGACACAATTTTAAGTGGTATAGTTAAAAGGTTAGAATTTGGAAATGTAATAGCTGATCTAGGAAGAACTGAAGCAATAATTCAAAAAAATGAATTAATTCCAAGAGAGAATATTAAGGCTGGAGATCGTATCAAGGCTTACTGTTATGATGTAAGAAGAGAACCAAGAGGGCAACAAATTTTTTTATCAAGAGCTCATCCCAAATTTATGGAAAAACTCTTTGTCCAAGAAGTACCTGAAATCTATGATGGGTTAATAGAAATTAAATCTTCTTCAAGAGATCCAGGAAGTAGAGCAAAAATATGTGTCAAAGCTGTAGATACTTCATTAGATCCAGTAGGAGCTTGCGTGGGTATGAGAGGATCAAGAGTGCAGGCAGTTGTGAATGAACTACAGGGTGAAAAAATTGATATTGTGAACTGGTCGGAGGATCCGGCAATTTTGGTATCTAATGCCTTATCTCCAGCTGAAGTTCAAAGAGTAAATGTTGATACTGAAAGAAAAAAACTTGATGTAATACTTACGGAAGAAAATTTAAGCAAAGCAATTGGAAGAAGAGGTCAAAACGTGAGACTAGCAACTAAGTTATTAAATTATGAGATTAATATAATGACAGATGCAGAAGACTCTGAGAGAAGACAGTTAGAATTTAAAGAAAAGACAGAAAATTTTGTAAAAAATTTAGAATTAGATGAGACCCTAGGCCAGTTATTAGTAGCAGAAGGTTTTTCAACAATTGATGATATTAAAGATAGCTCAGCAGAAAATTTAATGAAGATAGAAGGTATAGAGGAAGATACTGCAAATGCACTTATAGAAAGAGCTCAAGAATTTCATAAAAAAGATCAAGAAGATATATCATTAAGAATTAAAGAATTGGGTCTTGAGGACTCTTTAATAAATTTAAAAGGTCTTACCCCAGGAATGTTAGTTACATTAGGAGAACAAAAAATTTTAACTTTAGAAGATTTTGCAGATCTTGCATCTGATGAGTTAACTGGAGGTTTTGATGTAGTAAAAGGAGAGAGAGTAAAAATTCAGGGATATTTGGAGGATTTTGCTTTATCAAAAGAAGAGTCAGATGAACTGATTATGTCTGCTAGAAACATTGTTTATAAAGATTGAGTGATGAGTTATGGAAAAAAAAACAAAATTAAAAATATCTGGCTCAACCAAAAAGTCGATCAAAAATATTGAGATTGCCAAAACTCAAGGCAAAAATGCAGTTGTAATTGAAAAGCAAACTGGAAAATTTCCAAATAGAGGAGCATCTTTTAGGCCTAACTCTGGAAAACCAAAACCGACCTCTTCATTCAGCAGAGGAACTGGATTTAAACCATCTTTTGCACCAAAGTCACCCCCTATAACAAATGATTTTGAAAGGCGTAAACTTGCGGAGCAGAGAGCAACAAAAAGACTTAAAGGAGATGGTGATTTAAAAGACAAAAAAACCTTAAAGTTGGGAACAAAGAAAAGAGAGTTAAAACTAACAGTTTCAAGAGCTCTAAGTGATGAAATAGAGGCTAGAGAAAGAAGTTTGGCTTCAGTTAAGAGAGCCCGACAAAAAGAAAATAAAAATTTATCCAAAGACCAAAATCAAGAAAGCCTTAAACCAATTAAAAGAGATATTAATATTCCAGAAGCAATAACTGTTAGAGAATTAGCTAATAGAATGGCTGAGCAATCAAGTAATGTGATTAAATATTTATTTGGAATGGGAGTAACAGTTACAATTAACCAGACTCTTGCAGCTGATACAGCTGAGTTTTTAGTTAAAGAGTTTGGACATAATCCTATAAGAGAAGAAAAAGCAGAGGAAATAATCCAAAAAATAAAAGCAACGAGAGTAGAAAATTTAAAAAACAGACCACCAATTGTTACAGTGATGGGTCATGTAGATCATGGCAAAACATCTGTTCTTGACGTTTTGAGAAGTGCAAATGTTGTTTCGGGAGAATTTGGAGGAATTACACAACACATTGGTGCCTATCAAATTGAAAGCCAAGATAATAAATTAACTTTTATTGATACCCCAGGTCATGCAGCTTTTACAGAAATGAGAGCAAGAGGTTCAAAATTAACTGACGTAGTTGTGCTAGTAGTTGCTGCAGATGACGGAGTGAAACCACAAACAATCGAGTCAATTAAACATGCAAAAGCAGCAAATGTTCCAATTGTTGTTGCAATTAATAAATGTGATCTTCCAGAGGCAGATCCACAAAAAATTAAAAACCAATTATTAGAACACGAGTTGGTAGCTGAAGATTTATCAGGTGATACTTTAATGGTAGAGATTTCAGCAAAGACAAAACTAAACTTAGATAAACTAGTAGAGTCTATCATTCTTCAAGCTGAAATTTTAGATTTAAAAACTGATTATGAGTCTAAAGCTACAGGAATAGTTTTGGAATCTAAAATTGATGTAGGTCGAGGACCAGTAGCAACAATTATTGTAACCACAGGAACGCTTAAAAAAGGGGATTTTTTTGTCAGTGGATTAAAGTGGGGAAAGGTTAGAGCAATAATCAATGATAAAGGTATTAATATAAATCAAGCTTCTCCTTCTACTCCAGTCGAAATTTTAGGTATTAATGGTGCAGCAAAAGCTGGTGATGATTTTATTGTCCTTAATAGTGAAAAAGAAGCCAAGACATTAAGTGAAAACAGAGCTGAAGAGACAAAAGGTGGGAAAAATCCATTAACATTTGCAACTCAAGAATCAGCTTTTTCAGATAAATCTTCAGAGGAATTAAATTTAATTATTAAATCTGATGTGCATGGATCTTCTGAGGCAATTAAGAATGCAATTAGTCAAATTAAGCATGAGGAAGTTAAACCTAAGATTATTTTAGCGGACATTGGAATGGTAACAGAAACTGACGTTACATTAGCAAAAGCATCAAATGCTGTATTAATTGCTTTTAATGTCAAACCAAGTAAAGAGGCAAGAAAACTTGCTGAAAATGAAAAAATTCAAATATCTTCATATAATATTATTTATGAAGTTCTAGATTATATAAAACAAAGAATGTCAGGATTACTAACTCCAGATGTTCAAGAGACTATAACTGGATCAGCTCAAATACTTGAAATTTTTAAAGTTTCAGGAGCGGGCAAAGTTGCAGGTTCAAAAATCACTGAAGGAGAAATTACAAGTACTTCAGATGTTAGAATTATTAGAGATGGAGCAATCATCTATACTGGAAAAGTTGGAACTATTTTTAGAGAAAAAGACCAAGTAAAACAGGTTAGTGATGGACAAGAATGCGGAATAACAGTTAAAGATTATATGGATTTTCAAAAAAATGACACAATAGAAGCTTTTAGTGTTACATCTACGGAAAGGTCAATTTAATGTCGGATAGAATAGGAAAACCAATTTCACAAAGACAGCTTAGAGTAGGAGAAATGATTAAACAGTCTTTAAGCATGATTTTTATAAGAAATGAGGCTAAGGTCCCAAACTTAGAGACAAATACAATAACAGTTACTGAGGTTAGAATGAGTCCAGATTTAAAGATTGCCAAAGCATATGTGCTTCCATTAGGAGGAAAAGATGCTGAGGATACAATAAATACATTAAAAGAGTACTCTTTTTTAATAAGAAAAATTTTATCACAGAAAGTGGTTATGAAATTTTTACCAAAATTACTTTTTAGAAAAGATGAGTCTTTTGAGTATGCGGAAAAAATAGAAAATTTAATAAAACAAACAAATAAATAGGAAAAACTAGGCATGAACAAAAAGGCACAAGAATTAGCAATGCATGATAAAGACACTGGATCTTCTGAGATACAGATTGCTTTGTTAACAGAAAAAATTGAAACTCTCTCTAAACACATTAAGCAATTTAAAAAAGATAAACATTCGTCTGTAGGATTGTTGAGAGCCGTCAATAGAAGAAAGAAATTGTTGGAATACTTAAAGAAAACAAAAATGGATTCTTACAAGAATGTACTGTCGAAATTGAATTTAAGAAAATAGAAGTCAAGATAGATAGAACGAAATGGAACGAAACGAACGAAACGAAATGGAAATGAAATGTTTAAAGTACACAAGAGGGAAATAGAAGTAGCAGGAAAGAAAATAAGTTTAGAAACAGGTAAAGTAGCAAGACAAGCAGACGGAGCAATCATCGCAACATGTGGTGAAACAGTTATTCTAGCAACAGTCGTTGGAGCAAAGAAAGTAAATCCAGATATGGATTATTTTCCTTTATCAGTTAACTACCAAGAAAAATACTATGCAGGTGGAAAGATCCCTGGTGGATATTTTAAAAGAGAAGCAAGACCAACTGAAAGTGAAACATTAATCTCAAGATTAATTGATAGACCTATCAGACCTTTGTTTCCTGATGAATTTAAAAATGAAGTACAGTTGTTACCAACAGTAATTTCATATGATAAAGAAAATCAACCAGATATTCTAGCAATTACTGCTTCATCAGCAGCGTTAGCTATTTCAGGAATGCCATTTATGGGTCCGGTAGGTGCTTCTAGAGTAGGTTATGTTGATGGTAAATATATCCTTAACCCATCAAAAGAAGAATTAGAAAATTCAAGTTTAGATTTAGTTGTTGCAGGTACCAAAGATGCAGTACTTATGGTTGAGTCTGAAACATCAGGTTTATCTGAAGACGTAATGTTAGCAGCAGTTAAATTTGGTCATGAAGGATTTGTTCCAGTAATCGAAATGATTGAGGAACTTGCAAAAGAATGCAGAAAACCAGAGTGGACTGTTGAGAAAAAAGATTTGTCCGAAGTTAAACAAAAACTTGAGGAAACTTTTACAGAAGATCTTAAAAAAGCTTTTGCAACAAGAGACAAGCAAGATAGATCAAACCAAATTTCTGAAATTACTGATAAAGCTAAGAAGCTTTTTGAGGAGAATGAAAGTTACTCTGATCTTGATGTTAATTCTCAACTTAAAAATTTAGAAAAGAAAATTGTTAGAACTGATATTCTTAAAAATAAAAATAGAATTGATGGTAGAGGATTGTCTGATGTAAGACCTATCTCATGTGAAGTTGGTGTTTTACCAAGAACACATGGTTCTGCTTTGTTTACTAGAGGAGAAACACAAGCAATTGTTGTAACTACTTTAGGAACATCTGATGATGAACAAAGAATTGAAAGTTTAGATGGTCTTCAAAGGGAAAGATTTATGCTTCACTATAATTTCCCTCCTTTTTCAGTTGGTGAAACTGGAAGAATTGGAACTGGTAGACGTGAAATTGGTCATGGTAAATTAGCTTGGAGAGCAATTAACTCTTCATTACCCTCAAAAGAGGCGTTTCCATATACTTTTAGATTAGTATCAGAGATTACCGAGTCTAATGGATCTTCTTCTATGGCTACTGTTTGTGGTGCATCTTTAGCATTAATGGATGCGGGTGTTCCAATAAAAGAACCAGTTGCAGGTATTGCAATGGGTTTAATTAAAGAAGGTGATGATTTTAGTGTTCTATCTGATATTTTAGGTGACGAGGATCATTTAGGTGATATGGACTTTAAAGTTGCCGGAACAAAAGATGGAATTACTTCACTGCAAATGGATATTAAAATTACTGGTATCACTTTTGAAATCATGGAGCAGGCTTTAAAGCAGGCTAAAGATGGGAGAATTCATATCTTAGGTGAAATGAACAAAGCTTTAGGTGAATCTAGATCTAATGTTGGTAAGCATACTCCAAAAATGGAACAAGTAACTGTAGATAAAAAAGACATAGCTGCAGTGATTGGAAAAGGTGGAGCTACGATCAGAGAGATAGTTGAAAAATCAGGAGCAAAAGTTGATGTAAATGACGAGGGGGTGGTAACCGTTGCTGCTCCAGATGAAGAGTCTAGAAACATTGCTATGCAAATGATCAAAGATATCACTGCAAAAGCTGAAATGAATAAAATTTATTCAGGTAAAGTAATGAAAATTATGGAATTTGGTGCATTTGTTAACTTCTTAGGAAAACAGGATGGACTTGTTCATATTTCAGAACTAGCAGACAAAAGAGTTGCAAAAGTTACTGATGTTGTCAAAGAAGGTGATGAAGTAAAAGTTAAAGTAATTGGTTTCGATAGAGGCAAAGTTAAACTTTCTATGAAACAAGCAGCTGAATAAAAAATTTAAAACCCACCTCTCCAATTATTTTTATCATCAAATTGGTCTTTTTCTTTTTTAGAGGTGGGTCTAAATAAGTAGTAAAGAACAAATATTAAACAAATTATAGGTATAGCAATTTCCATAAACTTTAATTTATTACGTAATATTTTTAGGATCTGGCATCCCAACCTTGTTATATCCAGCATCTACGTAGTGAATTTCACCAGTAACACCTTTTGCAAGGTCACTTAATAGATATAACGCTGAATTTCCAACATCATGAATATCTACATTTCTTTTAAGTAATGAATGGTCTTCATTCCATTTATAAAGGAATTTAGCATCCCCGATTGCAGATGCTGCTAAGGTTTTTATTGGTCCTGCGCTTATCGCATTTACTCTCATACCTTTAGCACCCAAATCTCTTGCCAGATATTTAACACTAGACTCCAGTGCAGCTTTGCAAACACCCATAACATTGTAATTAGGAATAGCTTTGTTTGCTTCATAACTCAAAGTGATCAAGCTTCCACCCTCATTCATTACTTCAGAGGCTTCTCTCGCAACCTCAGTAAATGAGTAACATGATATCAGCATACTTTTTAAAAAGTTTTCTCTAGTTGTATTTAAGTACTCCCCAGATAATTCTGATTTATCTGAAAAAGCAATTGCATGAACAACAAAATCAATTTTACCCCATTGAGATTTAATATCTTCAAATAATTTTTTTACATCATCTTTTTTTTCTACATCACAACTAAACGTAATTTTTGAACTCAATTTTTCAGCCAAAGGAATTACTCTTTTCTTTAAAGCGTCCCCTAAATAAGTAAATGCCAGCTCAGCTCCAGCTTCTGAGAGTTTTTGTGAAATGCCCCAGGCAATAGATCGCTCATTGGCAACTCCCATTACTAATCCTTTTTTACCTTTCATCAAACTCATGATTATACTTTCTCAAAAATTAAAGCAGCATTGGTTCCACCAAAGCCAAAACTATTGGACATCACTGTATTTAAAGTTACTCCTGTTTCAGTTTTAGCAACAATAGGAAATTTTTTAGCTTCTTCATCTATTTCATTTATGTTTGCAGATCCTGCTATAAAATTATTTTTCATCATTATCAAACAATAGATCGCTTCGTGAACTGATGCAGCTCCCAAAGGGTGCCCAGATAGAGATTTTGTTGAACTAATCTTAGGAATTTCATTTCCAAAAGCTTCTTTTACTGCATTTAATTCTGTAATATCTCCAACTGGAGTAGATGTTCCATGTGTATTGATATAATCAATTTTATTTTTTGATGTTGCTATAGCCATCTTCATACATCTTACCGCTCCTTCTCCTGATGGAGCTACCATATCGTATCCATCTGAAGTTGCTCCGTAACCAGTTAATTCCGCGTATATTTTAGCACCTCTTGCCTTAGCGTGTTCATATTCTTCAAGAACTAACACTCCACCACCACCTGCGATTACAAAACCATCTCTACTTTTATCATATGCTCTTGATGCAGTCTCTGGTGTATCATTATATTTTGAGGATAATGCTGTCATGGCATCAAACATTGCAGTCATCGCCCAGTGTATCTCTTCGCTACCACCTGCAAAAACAACATCTTGTTTTCCCATTTGAATTAATTCCATTGAGTTTCCTATGCAGTGACCACTTGTTGCACAAGCAGAACTCATTGTGTAATTTGTTCCTTTAATTTTAAATGGAACAGCAAGAGTTGCTGAGGCTGTGCTAGCCATAGTTCTTGGAACAATGAATGGACCCATTAATTTTGGAGTTTTGGCTCTAGTTTTGTCGGCCGCTAAGATAACGTTTTCAATAGAAGGTCCTCCCGAGCCCATTACTATCCCAGTCTTAAAATTGCTAACTTCACTTTCTTCCAATCCAGAATCCTTAATTGCTTCTTTCATTGCAATATAGTTATAAGCTGAACCCGAACCCATAAATCTAATCGTTTTTCTATCAATATGATCTTCAAGCTTAATATTTGGTTTACCATGAACATGGCTTTTTAAATTATGTTGTTTGTATTCTTCACTAAACGATATTCCTGATTTAGTATTTAAAAGTGATTGATAAACTTCTTCTTGATTATTTCCCAAACATGAAACAACACCAATACCTGTAACAACCACTCTTCTCATTATTTAAATAACCCTACTTTTAAACTATCTGCTGAATATATTTTTTTATTATCTGCAAAAACAACTCCATTTGCAAGGCCAACAGTTGTTCCTCCTGGAGACATAATTTTCTTCATATCTATTTCATACCTAACATTTTTAACACTTTGTAAAACCTCACCAGTAAACTTTACTGTTCCAACACCTAGTGCTCTACCTTTTCCAGGGTTTCCTAACCAACCAAGATAAAAACCTACTAGTTGCCACATGGCGTCGAGGCCTAAGCAACCAGGCATAACTGGATCGGATTTAAAATGACAATCAAAAAACCAAAGGTCATTTTTAATATCTAATTCAGCTTTTAAAGAACCTTTATTATAAGCCCCAGTGTTATCATTAACTTCTGTTATTCTATCAAACATCAGCATTGGAGGAAGTGGTAATTTAGCATTGCCAGGACCAAATAGTTTTCCATTTCCACAGGATATCAAATCATCATATGAGTATGAATTTTTTTTCATAAAATTTGAAATACTTTAATACTTGATTTATGAACATTATAATATACTAATAGTTTAGAATAATTATAAAGAACTATGAATTTAGCAAGTATTTACATTAAAAAACTGAGAAATTCAGGATTAAGACCAACAAAACAAAGAATTAAAATATGTGAAGTTTTATTCAATACAGATAAAACCTTTCATTTCTCTATCAATGAACTCTCAACTTTAATTAATAGTAAATATTCTCAAAAAATATCACTAGCAACAATTTACAATACAGTCCATGCCTTTAAGGACAAAGGATATTTAAAACAAATTCCATTAAATGCTAATCAAGCTTATTTTGATACAAATATTTCTGATCACCACCATTTTTATGATGTTAATGAAAAAAAATTAATTGATTTAGATAATTCGGATGTTGGGCCAATAAAAATTTATAAAAAAATTAATGGTAAAAAAATCAAATCTGTTGAAGTTCTAGTAAAACTAGAAGATTGATTTAATTGTCTAGTTAAGCGACATTTTAATACAATTGACACACAATTTAGAACCATTATAAACTATTAAAAATAAAAAAAGGGTAAATTAATGAGCACTGAAAATTTTAAAAATAAATCTTTTAAAGCAAATGAATTAAGCAAATGTCCATTTACTGGAGCAGGCACACCAGCAAAGTTTTCTGCAGGTAGAGGTCAATCAGTAAGAGACTTTTGGCCAAATAGTCTAAATCTTAAAATTTTAAGTCAACATTCCAGCTTATCAAACCCGATGGATAAGAATTTTAGTTATTCAAAAGAATTTAAAAAACTAAATTATAAAGCTCTTAAAAAAGATCTAAAAAAATTAATGACAAATTCACAGGATTGGTGGCCAGCAGACTATGGTCATTATGGACCTTTGTTTATTAGACTTGCTTGGCACGCCGCAGGGACTTACAGAACTGGTGATGGTAGAGGTGGAGCTGGAACAGGAAATCAAAGATTTGCACCACTTAATTCATGGCCTGATAATGTAAATTTAGATAAGGCAAGACTTCTTCTATGGCCAATTAAAAAAAAATATGGAAATAAAATTTCATGGGCAGATTTATTTATTTTAGTAGGAAACGTTGCCTTAGATTCTATGGGTTTTAAAACTTTTGGATTTGGAGCAGGTAGAACAGACATCTGGGAGCCAGAAGATGATATTTACTGGGGATCAGAAAAAGAAATGTTAGGCGTTGAAAGATACACAAAAAAAAGAGATTTAGAACAGCCGTTAGGTGCTTCTCACATGGGTTTAATATATGTAAATCCACAAGGCCCTGACGCAAATCCAGATCCAAAACTTGCAGCACATGACATCAGAGAAACATTCGGTAGAATGGCTATGAATGATTATGAAACTGCAGCACTAGTTGCTGGTGGACACACGTTTGGAAAATCACACGGTGCAGCATCAGAGTCATACAAGGGTCCCGACCCTGAAGCATCAAGACTTCAAGATCAATCTACTGGATGGAATAGTGGATACAAATCTGGAAAAGGTGTTGATACAATAAGCAGTGGGATAGAGGGTGCTTGGACACAAAATCCAATTCAATGGGACATGGGTTATTTAGACTGTCTCTACGATCACGAATGGGAACTCACAAAAAGTCCAGCTGGTGCTCATCAATGGACACCGAAGAAAAATGGACAAAAAATTAAAATGGTCCCTGATGCACATGATAAAAATGTTTATCATCCACCTATGATGCAAACAACAGACATATCTATGAAAGTTGATCCAAGTTATGGACCTATTACCAAACATTTCCATAAAAATCCTGAAGAGTTTCATGACGCATTTGCAAGAGCGTGGTTTAAATTAACTCACAGAGATATGGGCCCGAGAGCTTGTTATCTTGGAACTGATGTTCCGAAAGAACAATTAATTTGGCAGGATCCAATTGATAAACCAAAGTATAAACTAAAAACGAAGGATATTAATGATTTGAAAACTAAAATTTCGAAATCAAAGTTATCGGTTTCTGATTTAGTTTCTACTGCATGGGCTTCAGCTTCAACATTTAGAGGTTCTGATAAAAGAGGTGGTGCTAATGGTGCGAGAATAATGTTGGAACCCCAAAAAAATTGGAAAGTTAATAATCCAAAAAAATTATCAAATACAATTAAAGCTCTATCTAAAATAAAAGATAAATTTGATACTAAAAATAAATCTGTTTCTATGGCTGATCTAATTGTTTTAGCAGGTAACGTTGGTATTGAGATAGCAGCTAAAAAAGCTGGTCATAAAGTAAAAGTTCCATTTTCAGCCGGTAGAGGCGACGCCAGACAAGATCAAACTGATGTTAATTCATTTGGTTTATTAGAGCCCAGAGCTGATGGTTTTAGAAATTATTTAAATGGTGATAAATCAATTGTTTCAGCAGAAGAGAAATTAATTGATAAGGCTCAATTAATGGGTTTAACAGCTCCAGAAATGACAGCTCTTGTAGGAGGAATGAGAGTTTTAGACACCAACTATGATGGCTCAAATTATGGGGTATTCACAAATAAACCTGGTTGGCTTACTAATGATTATTTCACAAATTTACTCGACATGAATATTACGTGGAAAGAAGAAGATAAATCAGAGCAAATCTTTTTAGGAAAAGACAGAAAAACTAAAAAAACTAAATGGAAAGCTACAAGAGTCGATTTAATTTTTGGATCGAATTCGCAACTAAGAGCTTTAGCCGAAGTCTACGCTTGTGAAGACTCAAGTGTTAAATTTGTAAATGATTTTATTTCAGCGTGGGTTAAAGTGATGAACTCAGACAGATTTGATCTAAAGCTAAACTAGTTTTTTTTAAACAGGAAATAAATTCAATATGCCAAAAGTGAGTTTCGAAGATTTTCATAAGGTTAAAAATCTTAAATTTGATATTTTAAAACTTAAAGAAGATTTAGACAGGATATTAAAAATTAAAAAATTTAACTCCCCAGATGTTACGCATTTTGGAGCAATACCTATTAACCAAATTCCAAATGATAAAAACTCTATAGAAGGAAATAATATAAGAGGTAAATACTGGACTATTGCAGATGAAACAGGAAAAGAAGTTTCAAGAGATGTTGATATAGATGAGAGCAAATATACACAACTAATTCCTGAATTTGAAAAAACTTACTTTAAACATGTATTTGAAACATTAACCAAAAGGTTTAAATTAGGTAGAGTAAGGCTTCTTTTAAAAGAGCCAAGATCAACTTTAAGTTGGCACAAAGATCCTGAATGTAGACTTCATGTACCAATTGTTACAAATAAAGGATGTTCAATGGTTATAGAGAATGTTGCAAAACATCTTCCAGCAGATGGAAAGGTATGGATAACAAATAATACGAAATACCATAATTTTTTTAATGGTGGCGAGCAAGCTCGGATACATTTAGTTGCATGTGTTCTCGAAAGTCCTTTTATAAAAAATCAATTTTAAAAAATGGAAATAACTAACGGAATCTTTAAAGCTGCTGGAAATATTTACATCAATAATAAAGGCTCAATATTAAGAACTATTATTTATACAATTGGTCATTTTGCTATAGCAATAACAGTTTTAATGTTAGTTGCAGATGTTACATTTGCAGTAGCATTAACAGATGCAATTGTTGAACCAATAGCAAACTCTGTTTGGTACTTTATTTTAGACAAATGGTGGGCGAGTAAATCAAAAAAATAATATTAATAAATATTTAACATTTAATTTAAATTTCCCCAGAGATACGATTTGTCAATCCATCCTTGATAACTTCCTGTTTCAATTAAACACCATTTGTCATCACATTTCTCTAAGATTAACAGCCTGCCTTTTTTTAATAAAGCTATGGGTTTTGCAAATGAGGTTGGTTTATTGAATAAAACTTTATCTTTAGTAGCAATAACCGAATTACTTTTTTTTAACTGTGAAACATGTATCCAACCACTATTATTTTTTAAATCAATTATTCTTCTAAAGTTTTCTTTTTTATCTATTTGTTTTATGGGAAGATTTATTTTTTTATAAACGTACTTAACATCTGATTCAAAACTAGGACCATATCGAACATTAACTTTACTTTTCTTTAGAGAAACAAATATCTCATTTCCATAACTCATTGAGCAGAATAGTAATAAATAAAATAATATAGTAATTTGTTTAATTTTTATTTTGTCAATCACTATTTTCTTTTGTTTAATTTTACTTTCCTTATATTTAAATTTAATAAATCTAGAATTAAAATAAATCCATTTAAATTTTTACCAATATTAAGAATTTTTTTTAAAACTTCGTTTGCTTGTATTGTACCAACAATACCTGCTACAGTACCTAAAATACCATCATACTCACAATTTAAAACATCATCAGTAACAAGCTCTTCTTGATAGAAATCTCTTAAGGTAGGATTATTTTTGTTTTTAAAATCAAAACTAAAAATGTGACCATCAAACTTACTTATCGCACCAACTACCAGAAATTTCTTATAATTTAAACTTAAATCATTTATTAAAAATTTGCTTTCAAAGTTGTCTGTACCATCAATAATATAATCGTAATTTTTAATTATTTTTTTAAATTTGATTTTATTTAATTTATAATTAAAAATATTTACTTTTGTTTTAGGGTTTATTTCGTTTAACTTTTTTTTTGCAATTCTAACCTTTGATTTATTAATATCTTTCTCAGTATACAAAGTTTGTCGGTGGATATTTGATAAACTAACCTTATCATAGTCTACAATACCCAGTGTCCCAATTCCTGAGCGTATTAAAAATTCAGCAGCAGGGCATCCTAAACCACCAATCCCAATAATTAAAACTTTAGCTTCTCGAATTTTTCTTTGACCTAATGCACCAATTTTTTTTAAAATAATTTGACGAGAGAATTTTTCTATTTCTTTTTTGTTTAATTTTGTCCTCATTTACCTGTTGAGCCAAATCCACCCTCTCCTCTAATTGTTTCAGGCAAACTTTCTATTTCTTCTAATTCCATTTTAACAACTGGTGTTAAAATCATTTGAGCTATTCTATCATTATTATTGATTATAAATTCTTTATTTCCATGGTTAAAAATAATAACTTTTATTTCTCCCCTGTAATCACTGTCAATTGTCCCAGGCGTGTTTAACACGCTAATATTCTTTTTAGCTGCTAAACCAGATCTTGGTCTTATTTGTATTTCAAATTCTTCTGAAAAAGCAACAGAAATACCTGTTGGTACTAAACATGAAGATTGTGGTTTAAGAATTATTGGCTCAGCAATAAAAGCCATCAAATCCATACCTGAAGCTCCATTAGTTTTGTAAGCAGGCAATTTAACAGATGAAGCTAATTTTTTGATTAAAACTTTTGCCATTAATTTAACTGATTAATAACTCTATCAACTATTTCATCAGATATTTCAGACTTTTTTTTATAAGAAAGTTTTTCGTTGTTTATTTTTTTATTTTTGTAGTGAATAGTTACCTCATTAAAATCAGAATTAAATCCAATTTTTTTATTTGAAACATCATTTGAAATAATCCAGTCACAATTTTTTTTATTTAATTTCTCTTCTGCGTTTTTTTCATGATTATCAGTTTCAGCTGCAAAACCAATAACAAGGCCTGGTCTCATTGAATTATGATTAGAAACATAATTTAAAATATCTATATTTTTATCAAGATTTAAATTTAAGGCTTCTGATTTTTTAATTTTATTTTGATATTTTTTTTTTAATTTAAAATCAGCTACAGCTGCTGCAAAAATTGCTACATCAGCTGGCAAATTTTTTTGAGTTGCAAGAAACATCTCCTCTGCTGTTTCAACTTTAATAAGATTAATATCACCATCAATATCTAATTTAGTGGGACCTGAAATAAGCGTTGTATCAAAACCTTTTTTAGATAGAGATTTTGCAATCTCATACCCTTGTTTGCCACTAGATTTATTAGTTATAAATCTTACAGGATCTATATATTCATTAGTAGGTCCTGCTGTAACCAAAGCTTTTAAATTTTTACTTCTTTTCTTATTTAAAAAAAACTGATCGATCTCTTCAGTAATTTTTTTTGGATCAGACATTTTACCTTCACCGTACTCTCCACAAGCCATATCACCAATTTCAGGTCCAATTAATTTATAACCAAAATTATTCAATTTTTTTAAATTTAATTTGGTAGTTTGATGTTCCCACATTCTCACATTCATTGCAGGTGCTAAATAAATATCCTTATCCGAAGCTAGAACAACAGTTGAAGCAAGATCGTCAGTAGTACCCTGAGCCAGCTTTGAAATAGTATTTGCAGTTGCAGGAGCAATAACAATTACGTCAGCCCATCTGGAAAGCGAAATATGGTCCATTTCAGTTTCATTTTCTACACTAAATAATTCACTATATACTTTGCCTTGAGATAGCGCAGTAATTGAAAGAGGTGTTACAAATTCTTTAGCACTTGCAGTAAGTATAGTTTTGATTTCTGCACCATTTTTTTTGAAAAGCCTAATTGTTTCAAGACTTTTGTATGCAGAAATTCCACCACATATGATCAATAAAATTTTTTTGTTTATCAGATTTTTCATTTTGAGAATTAAAATACTATAAGTCCAAAAATTACAAGTAGTAATAAGCCAATAATAGACTGATTTCTAAAAGCATTCATTTCTGCTTTTTTATCATTTAAAGCAGTATAGGAGTTTGAATTCTGAGGAATTTGTCCGCTAGCTAAAAACGTCAAAGCTTGATTAGCTTTATCCATAATCTCAGGAAATTCTGGTAATCTTTTAATTACCTCAGAGGTGCTTTTTAATGTCTCATTTAAATTTGTTATTGGATCTTTTGTTTCTCTCAACCAAGTCTCAAGCACAGGCTTTGATGTAGTCCATATATTTGTACTTGGATTTAATTTTCTTGCAACACCCTCGACTACAACCATTGTTTTTTGTAGCATTAATAACTGTGGTTGAGTTTGCATGTTAAATTTTTCTGTTACATCAAAGAGTTGTTTCAACAATTTTCCACCAGAGATGTCTTTTACTTCTTGGCCAAAGATGGGCTCTCCTATTGATCTTAAAGCTTGAGCTAAATCATCAATTGGAACATCCTTTGGAACTAATCCAGCCATTAAGTGTACTTCAGCAACCTTGCGGTAATCTCTTTGAATAAAGCCAAATAATATTTCTGCTAGAAACCTCTTACTAACTTTATCTAGTCTACCCATTATACCAAAATCTATTGGCGCAATTTGACCATTATTATCAATGAAAATATTACCCTGGTGCATATCTGCATGAAAAAAGCCATCTCTTACTGCGTGTCTTAGAAAGTGCTGAATAATATCTTCTGCTATTTTACTAGTATCTAAATTTCTATTTTTTAACTCTTCTGTTTCTCTTATTGAAACACCATCTATCCAATCTAGAGTCATTACATTTTCACTTGTAAAATTCCAATAAATGTCTGGAACTTTAAATCCAGCGTCATTCTTTGTATTCTCAGCATATTCATTAGCAGCTGCTGCTTCAAACCTTAAATCCATTTCAAGATTTGTTATCTCTTTTAATAAAAAAACAACCTCTATTAGTTTTAATCTTTTTGTTTTTTTTACAAAAGACTCAATTATAAATGCAAACAACATCATTGCATCGATTTCTTCATTAAATATTTTTTTTATATTTGGTCTTAAAATCTTTATGGCAACATCTTTAATTGTTCCGTTGTCGTTAATTTTTGCTTTATGAACTTGTGCAATAGATGCTGCAGCAACAGGTTCACTTAAATCAATTATAGAATTAAAAGACTCTTCTCCAAGATCATCTCTAATGATTTGTTTTGCCACATTTAAAGAAAATGGAGGTAAACGATCCTGAAGATTTTCAAGTTTTTTTGATAATTCTTCCCCAATGATATCGGGTCTAGTGGCTAGAAATTGTCCTAGCTTTATAAAAGTTGTACCCATTGACTCTAGCGATCTAGACAATCTCTCTCCTTCGTCTTGAAACAAATTATGACCTTCCTTTTTTTGAAATGAAAAAGATAATATTTTGAATAAAATATTTAAAACCAGTGGAGGTTTCTTAAACTTTGATGCAATTGAAAGTATATCTGATTTTGCAATTTTTCTTCCTAATTTAAATAATGTAACTAACTTTCTTATCATTAAATTTTCCACCCACTATGAATTGAAACAATACCATTAGAAAAATTCCTGTAAGAGCATTTTTGAAATTTATGCTTATTCATCAAATCAATTAACTCTCCTTGATTAATGAACTGTTCAATACTTTTTACTAAATATTCATAGGGTTCTTTTTCTCCAACAATAAATTGACCAATAATGGGGATTAACTTTGAGTAATATTTGTAAATAAAATTTATATTTGTGTTTTGGATTTTAGAGAATTCTAAACACAAATATCGACCACCAGGCTTTAAAACTCTATAAGCCTCAGAAAGTGACAGATCTAAATTTTTTGTATTTCTTAAACCAAAACTAATTGTGTAGTAGTCAAAAGAGTTGTCAGTTAATGGCAATTTTTCAGCTGGAGCTGTAACCCAATTAATATTTTTATATGCTGATAATTTATTCTTACCTTGACTAATCATTTTTTTGTTAGGATCAACGGACGTAACGTTAGATTTTTTATCAGTTTTGTCCAAAAAAAGTTTACCAATATCACCAGTGCCACAAGCAACATCCACTAATTTTTTGTTAATAGATGGGTTCATCATGTTAATGAGACTTTTTTTCCAAAGTCTATGTATGCCTAGTGACATAAAGTCATTCATCAAATCATAGCGGCCATAGACTTGGTTAAATACACCTTCTACTAGTCCTTTTTTATTTTGAAGATATTGTTGCATAAAAAATTATATATTGAATATAGTGTGAAATGCCAGAATTACCAGAAGTAGAAATTGTCAGACAATCCTTAGATAAAAAAATTAAACAAAAAAGGGTAAAAAAAGTTGTAATTAGAAATAGAAACTTAAGATTCTTAATACCTAATAATTTTAAAAGTTATATTGAAAATAAAAAAATAATTAAAGTAGACAGATTTTCAAAATATCTAATAATTAATTTTTCAGATGGGAATTATTGTTTGGTTCATTTAGGTATGTCAGGGACAATCCATATTGTAGATAAATTTAAGCTAACAAAATTTACTAATACTAGTTTTTATCACTCACCAACACTTCCCAAAAAACATAATCATGTTGTACTAGAATTTAATAATTTTAAAGTAATTTATAATGACCCCAGACGTTTTGGTTTTTTTCAATTAATTGAAAATAAAGATGCTTTAAAAGAAAGATTTAAAAATTTGGGTCCAGAACCATTTGATAGAAAGTTTAATTTAAATTATGTGTCAGGTTTTTTTAAAGATAAAAATAAATATGTCAAAAATTTTTTATTAGATCAAAGATTTGTTTCAGGAATTGGCAATATATATGCAAGTGAAATACTATTTTTATCTAAAATTGATCCATTTAAACAGGCAAAATTATTAACTAAAATCGATTGTAAAAAAATTATTTTGAATTCAAAAAAAATTTTGTATAGGGCAATAATAAAAGGAGGATCCAGTATCAGAAATTTTCAGGATATATCTGGAACGCTGGGAAGTTATCAAAAAGAGTTCAAGGTTTATCAGCAAGAAGGAAATAAATGTAAAGCTATTAGATGTTTAGGTATTATAAAAAAAAAAATTGTATCAAATAGATCAACTTTTTTTTGTGATTCCTGTCAAAAATAGTAAAATATTATGTTGACCACTATAAATTCTCAAGTTATACCCCTGCGCAGATGGCAAACACAAAATCAGCAATTAAGAGAATTAGAAGAATTTCGAGGCAAACAGTAGTTAATAAGGCTAGAAAAAGTAGATTTCGTAACGCTTTAAAGAAAATGAACCTTCTAATTGAAGAAAAAAAAAAAGACGAAGCTTTAAAATTTTTACCGAAGCTCAACTCAGAGTTAATGAAGATTGCGAAATCAGGAATTATCAAGAAAGAAAATGCCTCTAGAAATGTTTCTAGAATTACAAAGAAGATTTCTGCAATCTAAGCGTTAAAAAATTTTATTTCATTAAACAACCTTCAGTAAGCACATTATCTATTTAAATTTCATATACCTTTACTATATTTAGATTTAGTAAATATTTATTCTATAAAAATTCAATCTACATTTGATTCAATTAATGTTTGATTCAATTTATGATTTTAATTTCTCAATCTTTAGATCAAAATAAATTCAACTTTGACTATACGAGATCTAAATTCACAATCCTAGATTTTAATTTTTTTTAAAATTTTTTATTAACTTGTTGCAAATTATTTTAAATCAGTTCTAACTGAGTTTTTTCCAAAGTTATGAATAAAGTAAAGAACAATCAAAACATAGAAGATTTGAAATCGAACAACTTCGAATGGAGATTGGTTCAAGTTAATATGAGAGATAAATTAGGATCCGAAGTTTATGAAAGCTGGTTAAAAAAAATTTCTTTCATAGAAGAATTTAATAATTATATGTTATTATCTGTACCCACTAGATTTATTAGAGATTGGATAACATCAAGATATTTAGATCAAATATTACAAATTATAAAAAATTACAAAAAAGATATTGCAAGAATTGAATTTAGAATAGTTGAGCCGCAAAATGTCCAAACTAAGGAGGCTTTAAAAGAAGAAGCTAACTCAAAAGAAAATGTTTCCTTTATAAAAGACTCTTATTTGCAATATAATCGAATTGATCCTAATAAACGATTTGATAACTTTATCACAGGAACAAGTAATAAGCTGGCTTATGAGGCATCATTAAAGGTTTCAGAAAATATTTCGCATTACAACCCACTTTACATTTATGGTGGTGTTGGAATGGGTAAAACACATTTGCTAAATTCTATTGGTTTTGAGTTAAAAAAAAATAGTAAAGTTATGTTTATTTCAGCAGAACGTTTTATGTATCAATTTGTAAAATCAATTAAATCAAATGATATGGTAAAGTTTAAAGAATATTTTAGAAATACAGACATTTTGATAATTGATGATATTCAGTTCATAAGTGGTAAAGAGGCCATGCAGGAAGAATTTTTTCATACCTTTAATGCTTTATTGGATAAGGGATCTCAAATAATCGTCTCTGCTGATAGATCTCCTAATAAATTATCAAGAATTCAAGAAAGAATTAAATCTAGATTTTCAGGTGGTTTAGTAGTTGATATTCAAAAAGCCGATTTAGAATTGAGAAAAAAAATTATTCAAAAAAAAACTGAAGAGTTAAATAGTTTATATTCAGATCAATTAAAGATTACAAAAGATATACAAGACTTTATAAGCACAGAAATCAAATGTAGTATAAGAGAGCTAGTCGGAGCGATAAATAGAATAGTTTCATTTTCAAGAATTTATCAAAAAACCCCAAATTTATCTGAAACAAAAGTAGTATTAAAGGATTTGTTAAATCTAACTGAAAACAAGGTAACTATAGATTTAATTCAAACTGTAGTGTGTAAATTTTTCAAAATAAGTAAAAATGAAATGTTATCTTCGAGAAGGTCAAGGTACTTAGTTAGACCCAGACAAACAGCAATATATTTAACCAAAATTCTTACTTCTAAGTCATTACCTGAAATTGGAAGAGAATTTTCAAATAGAGATCATACTACAATAATACATTCAGTTAAAACTATTGAAAAAATTAAAGAAAAAGATCCTGAGATGATTGAAAATATAAATAAATTAAAAAATCAAATATTATATAATAATAAAGATAATGAAATTTAACGTTAATCAACAGGATCTCCAACAAGCACTTAATTATTGTCAGGGTGTTATAGAAAAGAGAAGCACTTTACCAATTTTGTCAAATATTTTAATAGATGCAAATAATTCAAACTTAATAATAACAGCGACAGACTTAGACTTAATTTTTATTCATAAAATAAATAATGTGGAAGTATTAGAGGAAGGAAAAACTACAACAGTATCGTCAACTATATATGACATTGTGAGAAAGTTGTCCTCTGGAAAAAAAATTAATTTAACTTTAAATGATACAAACAAACTTCATCTAGAGTCAGAAAAATCTATTTTCAACTTAAATTGCATCAGTCCTTCAGAGTTTCCTCTTACAGATGAAAATTTTAACCAAAATGAATTTATAATTAAATCCAAACAACTATTGAAGTTATTAAATAAATGCAAATTTTCAGTTTCTAATGATGAAACCAGACATTATTTAAGTGGAATTTATTTTCATCAAACAGAGGTGGAAGATAAAAATTATCTTACTGCGGTAGCTACTGACAGTCACCGAATGTCTATTTCTAAAATTAGATTAGATGAAAAAATAGATTTTGACCCAATAATATTACCAAAAAAAACAATATTTCAGTTATGTTCTCTGTTAGATAATTATGACGGTGATGTAAAGGTTTCAAATGTCAAAACCAAAATTAAATTTGAACTAAATAACAGTATTTTAATCTCAAAACTTATAGATGGTAAATTTCCCAATTATATTCAAGTAATACCTAAAAATAATCAAAAAAAACTAGAAATAGATTTAAAATTATTTCTCAATTCTGTCGATAGGGTAGCATCTGTGTCGTTAGATAAAAAAGATGGAGTAAAGTTTAATTTATTAAAAGATACTTTAAATTTATCGGTGAATAACGCTAACAGTGGTGATGGTAAAGAGACTTTAAGTGCAAAATTTGATCATGACCTAGAAATTAGTTTTAACTCTAGATATTTAATAGATGTGGCTTCTCAATTAGGTGGAGAAAAATTAGAAATATTTTTTAATGATACGGGCTCTCCCGCTCTAATAAAAGATCCAAGTGATTTTGATAGTATATATGTTGTTATGCCAATGAAAGGCTAACCTAACAAGTTAAGTTCATTGTAAATATTTCTTTCTAAAATTTGTAAAAAGTCTTCTTTATTAATTCCTGAATTTATAGGTGTCAAAATAGAAATTGTTATTGTTTTGTGACTTTTTTTTAGACCTTTTTTTGGCCACACATAACCAGAATTTATTGCAACTGGTTGACATGCAATATTTAGTTCTTGATAAATTCTTGTTGCGCCTTTTTTAAAGGAAGGACGATCATCTGGCAAAACTCTTGTTCCTTGTGGAAAAATTATCAACGGTCTACTGCTACTGTTGACTGTTTTTAAAATATCCTCAAAAAATCCTAGATTATCTTTACTTACTTTGTTTCTGTTTATCGAGATAGAGCCAATTTTTTTTAAATACCATCCAAAAATTGGAATTTGTAGCAACTCTTTCTTTAAAATAAATACTGGTGAATTAAAAATAGTTTGTAGGTAAAATGTTTCAAACATAGACTGATGGGATGCAGCAATAAAAAATTTTTGGTTATTTATAATATTCTCTTTACCTTTAATTATAATTTTTACTGATAGAAAAACTTTTAGGCAAAGCTCAGCCCAATAACCCATTAGTTTTCCTCCAAGTAAAGTGATTTTTCTTGGTAAAAGCAATGCTGGTAAAAAAATTATTGAAATTATAATTATTCCTATGAAGAAAAATATTGAAAATAATGAATTTCTTATCATTTTTATCAAAAGCTAAATCAAGTCCGAATGCTTTTGTCTATCTTTAATTACTCTTATGTTTGTTCCTTTTATAAGTAATTCTACTGGTTTTGGTCTTAGATTATAATTAGAGCTTAAAGACATTCCATAAGCACCTACATCGCATATAGCTACAAAATCACTTTCTTTTAGTTTTTGAAATTTTTTTAAGGTTACAAATTTATCAGTACTCTCACAAATAGGACCTACAAATTCGTAAATATATCTTGAGACACTGTTTGATTTATTAACTGGTAATATTTTATGAATTGCTCCATATAGGGCCGGTCTCATGAGATCATTCATTGCAGCATCTAAAATAATAAATTTCTTGGATCCTCCATCCTTTATATAAATTATTTTAGATATCAAAGTTCCTGTATCACCAATTATTGATCTACCTGGTTCAAAAATAATTTTTGTATCATGTTTTCTTAAAAAATTTTTAATCGCTGAGTTATATTTTTTATAACTAAGTTTTTTTTTAATTTTTTTATTATAGGAAATTCCCATACCCCCACCTAAATCAACAAATTCAAAGCTGTGTTTGGTTTTATTTATTATATTACTTACAACTTTGAGCATCTTTTCATATGGCTTGTGGTCTAATATTTGACTACCTATATGAACACTTAAACATTGTAGATTGATATTTTTTGAGTTTTTACAATAGTTTACAAGTTCGTAAAACGTTTTACTGTTTACACCAAATTTATTTTCACTTTTACCAGTAGAAATCTGTTTAAGAGTTTTTGCGTCAGTATTAGGATTCAGTCTTATCCCAACTTTTACTATTTTTTTTTTTCTTTTTGCAATTTTATTAATCTCTTGAATTTCACTTTTTGACTCAGCATTAATAAGTAATATTTTTTTTTCAATGGCAAAATTTATTTCTTCAATGGTTTTACCTACTCCTGAAAAAACTATTTTGCTTGGAGGAACACCTGCTTTTAAAGCCATCATAAGTTCTCCTTTTGAAACAACATCAGCTCCTAGTCCAAATTTCTTAATTTCTCTAATTAAATTTACATTAGTATTTGATTTTACCGAAAAACAGATCAATGGAGAAAAAGACTTAAAATTTTCTTTAAACTTATTTATGTTTTCTTTTAGCTTTGAGTAAGAATAACAATAAGCAGGAGTACCAAATTTATGTGCTAAACTTTGAAAATTAATTTTTTCTATTATTAGCTTTTTTTTATAATATTTCATTAAGCTTAAATAATTATTTGCAATCGCATATTTATTTTCATTGTAGTTTCTTTATATTTAGGATCACCTTTCTTTCCACAAGAAATTAATATGCAACACAATATTAAAGCTAAGGTAAATTTTCTAATCATATCTATTTTTTATATTTCATTATCATTTTTTTAATATTATCAAAAGATGTTCCCCCAAATGATTTTTTTGAATTGATAGAATTGTTTAAATTAAAGACTTTTAAAACATCTTTGGTAAGGTTTGGCTCGATTTTTCTAAGTTGCTCTAAAGAAAGTTCGTGCAATTTTTTTTTTCTTTTTTCAGCTAAATTAACAATTGCTGAGGTTTTTTGATAAGCTTTTCTAAATGACATTGAATGATTTTTAACAAGATAGTCAGCTAAGTCGGTTGCAGTAATGTAACCATTATTTGCAAGCTCAAGCATTCTTTTTTTATTAGGACTACAATTTTTTAATATTTCATCAAAAATTTTTAGACAATTTACGAGTGTGTCATATGAATTAAAAACAATTTCTTTATCATCTTGAAGATCTTTAAAATAAGACAATGGTAATCCTTTTAAAATAGTTAGCATAGAAAACAAATTTCCAAAGGTACTTCCAGACTTACCTCTTAGATACTCTAAAAGATCAGGATTCTTTTTTTGAGGCATAATTGATGATCCTGTTACAACTTTGTCAGATAAATTAATTAAATTAAATCCATCTGAGTTCCAAATAATCAAATCCTCTGCCATTCTTGAAATATGCATAGAGCATACTGATACGCTGTAAAGAAAATCAAGCACAAAATCTCTATCTGAAACTGTATCAATAGAATTATTCGTAGGTTTTTTAAAACCAAGTTTTCTGGTTGTATAATTTCTGTCTATATTAAATGATGTCCCAGATAAAGCAGCAACACCAAGAGGATTTTCATCTAAACTTTCTAAATTATTAGAAAATCTTTTTTTATCTCGATTGAATATCTCAACATAAGACATTAGATAATGTGCAAATGAAATTGCCTGAGCATTTTTTAAATGAGTAAAACCAGGCATAATAGTCTGAATATTTTTTTCAGCTAGTTTAATAGAGCTCACAATTACTTTATCAAGATAATTATTTATTTCCTTGGTTGCAGATTTTAACCACAACTTAAAATCGGCGATTACTTGGTCATTTCTTGATCTGGCTGTATGAACATACCCAGCCTCTTCACCAATAATTTGAAAAAGTCTTTTTTCAATATTCATATGGATGTCTTCATATTTTTTATTGAACTCAAATTTTTTGCTAGAAATCTCTCTTTCTATTTTCTTTAGACCATAAATAATTTTATTTTTAATTTTAAAAGAGATTATTTTTTGTTTAAAAAGCATTTCAACATGGACAATGGATCCTTTGATATCTTCTTTGTAGAGTCTTTTATCAACATCTAAAGAATTACCAACTTTTTGAAACAAACTTGACGACTTTTTTTTTATGCGTGTGTTCCATATTGCCTGGTTGTTTTTATTTTTTGTCATGATATTTAATTATACCTATTAATATGAGAATTTTAATATTATTTACCTTTTTAATCACAAATGCTCTTGCAAACGAATTGCCAGATTTAAAAAATCTTGTAGTCCATAAAATCCCAAAAACATACGATAATGTTATTTTTTTAGATGATGCAGATGAAGAAATTAATATTCAAAATTTAGATACTAAGCTGATAATATTAAATTTTTGGGCAACTTGGTGTGAACCTTGTAAAGAGGAAATGCCTTCTTTAAACAGGCTGCAAGTAAATCAAAAATTGAAGAACTTAAAAATATATCCAATTAATATTGGCAAAGAAAATCTAAATAAGGTCAAAAGTTTTTTTGCTGAATTAGATATAAATAATTTAGAGCCCTATTTCGATAATCCATCAACTCTAGCAAAAACTTTTTCTTTAAGAGGACTTCCAACTACAATACTTTTAAATTCTAAAGGGGAAGAATTTGCTAGAATTATTGGCTCGATAAATTTTGATGATGAAAATTTTATTAACTGGCTAAAAAATTTAAGTTAATCTTTAAAAAAATAAGCAAAAGCGACCAAAGCAATTATAGCAATAAATTGTAAAATGACTCTCATCTGCATTAACTTATTTGAATATTTTTTACTTGCCTCTCCACCCTTGAAAAGAGTTCCTATACCTAATATCAGGACGACACCCACTGCAATTAGAAGAGCAATAGATAGAACTTTTACTATTATTCCTGATAACATTTTTGTATTGTAGATTGTTTTTAAGAATAAAACACTTAATTAATTAACCATGACATTTTGCCTTAACGCCGTAATTATTAGACCTGAAAATGGAATTGAAATAAAAAATGCAATTATTTTATTACATGGATACGGGGGTGACGGAAAGGACATTAGTATGCTTTCATTAAATTGGAAAAGATATATGCCAAATACAGTTTTTATATGTCCAAATGGTCATGAGACATGTGCTGTGAACCCTTCAGGATACCAATGGTTTGATCTTAGTAAAGAAGAACCATCTTATATATTAGAGCAATCAATTAAAGCTGAGAATGTAATTAAAAAATTTATAGAAGAGGTTAAATTAGAATTTAATTTATCAAATAAAGACATATGTTTATCTGGTTTTAGTCAAGGTTGTATGATGTCTTTAAATGTTGGTTTAACATCAGATGAAAAATTTTCTTGCATCGTTGGTTTTTCCGGAAAAATTATTGATAAGGATAATTTAAAAAATAGAATCAAAAATAAAACTGAAACTTTACTTATCCACGGTGATACCGATCAAATTGTCCCATCAATCAACTTACTAGAAGCTAAAGACTTTTTAATAAGAAATAATGTCAAAGTTGATACACTTTTAATTAAAAATTGTGATCATCACATTCCTATACAAGCTTCTAGTACAGCACTTAATTATATCTTAGAGAAACTTTAATATCTCTTAATGTTGATTATGTAGATTAACTGAGTTAAAATTAATTGATGAATAATTTTATTGAACAAAATGTTTCATTAGAAAAATGTCCAGCATTAGTTTTAAATGCTGATTATAGACCTTTAAGTTATTACCCTTTATCATTGTGGTCTTGGCAAGACACAGTTAAATCAGTTTTTTTAGATAGAGTGATTATAGTTAGTAACTACGACAGAATTATTCGAAGTCCATCTTTTAATATGCAATTACCTAGCGTTATTGCTCTTAAAGATTATATTGTTCCACAATCTAAACCTAGCTTTACAAGGTTTAACGTATTTTTAAGAGATAAATTTTCTTGCCAGTATTGTGGTAGCGATGAGGAACTTACTTTTGATCATTTACTCCCAAGGTCAAAAGGGGGCGAGACTAACTGGGATAATGTAGTTACTGCTTGCTCTGCGTGTAACGTAAAAAAGGGTGGAAAATTATTAAAAAATTCAGGAATGAAATTACATCAATACCCTTATAGACCTTCAACAGAAGATTTACATAAAAATGGAAAAAATTTTCCCCCAAACTTTCTTCATAAAAGTTGGATGGACTATCTATATTGGGACGTTGAACTAGAAGCTTAGATTTTTTCAGATATATTTATTGCAATTTTGGAGCCAGTTTTAATTATTTTATCTAAAATTGAGTAAGGCCCTTTTTTGGTCGCACCTTTTTCGTAAGCTATATCTTTATGATTTAACTCGTCTTCCCTGAATTTGATAATTTTTTTCTTTAAGGTTTTTTCACTATCATCAAGTTGTTTAATTTGGTTTAAGTAATGTTCATCAATAACTTCCTCAACAGAGGCAGTGCAAAGCATTGCAGCTTTTTTACCTAATAAAGTTGATCCAAAACCTAAACCCACACCCAATAAATCCCAAAGAGGTAAAAATTTTGTTGGAGCTATATTTCTTTTTTTTATTTCATTTTCAAAAAAATCGCGGTGTTCTTCCTCATGAATTTTCATTTCTTTGATAGTTTCTTTTAATTTGTCATTTTTTACAAATGTATTTAAAGCAAGTAACTGACCTTCATAAATTTTTACAGCACCTCTTTCACCAGCGTGATCCACTCTTATAAACTCTTCAATTTTTTTTTTATCTGTTCTTTTCATATCCAAAGTAAATTTTTGTTAAACCAATAGTTAATAATAAAGAAATTATTATATTAAAGCTTGTAAGTGATAATCCAATAATTTTAAATGTTACATCTTTGCAACTTACACTTTTTTGTTGTAATTGCTTCAATATTTCATCTTTATCAATTATATTTGCTCCCTTTTTAAGATCGCATAGTAAAGACTCTCGTATAAAACCTTGTTCAATTCCTAAGTGATATAAGGATAGTATTGTTGCTGTTAAAAAAATTATAGCCAATGAGAGAATTAGATACTTTTCTAGTTTATTGTATTTATAATTTATCAATACAATTAAGGTTGCTAAAAAATATGGGATCCTCTCATATACACAAAGATTACAAGGTTGGTGACCAAGAATGTATTCTATGAAATATGCAGATATTAATGCAATAAAGCTTATTAAAAATATACCTGTAAATAAATTTTTTTTGCTGAGATTAAACATTAAATTTATAAAATATAATTATTATTAAAAATATAATAACAAGTAATATCCCCAAAATGGTAAACCATTTTGATCCATGTCTGTTCATAAAATCAGTAAATAAATGTCCAAATTTATACGACAAGTAAGAAATAATAAAAAACCTAAGACTTCTAGAGATAAGACTTACAAGGATAAATATGAACAGATTAAAACCAATTAATCCACTAGCAATTGTGAAAGCTTTATAAGGCAAAGGAGTAAAACCTGCTAAAAAAAGTATACTTAGCCATGCTAGAAACCCCTCTCCAATAGATAGATTATATTTTAATTTTTCAACTTTATTTTCATATCCATAAAATTCGATCACACTGAAAGATAGATCATAAAAAAATGATCCCAGGAAGTATCCAAAAACACCTCCCAAAACTGAAAAAATGGATGCTATCAAAAATATTTTTATGTAATTTTTTTTCTTTGCAATGACCATAGGCACAATCATTACGTCTGGTGGTATGGGAAAAAAGGAACTTTCAATAAACGAAACTAAACCCAAATAAAAGTTTGAGCTCTTATGTGATGCTAAATCTAAACATTTCCTGTAAAGAGTTTGAAACATTTTTTGGTTTTAATATAATTTTAGTTCTTATACTATTTAAATATAATTTAATTCAAATTAGTGGGCGAATGGCGGAACTGGTAGACGCGCACGACTCAAAATCGTGTTTCGCAAGAAGTGAGAGTTCGATTCTCTCTTCGCCCACCAAAAGATATGGAAATAAACAAACAAAATAATCTTTTAGAACTTTTTTATCAACAGTACTTAAAAGAAAAGCCTGATCAAATTTTTTTGAAATCATTAAAAAATTTAGAAAATAAATTTACATGGAAAGAAACCTATTTAAATATCTTAAAACTATCTGAAGAGTTAAGTTCATTTATAGAGAATAAAGATCGTTGTTTGTTAATTTCAGAAAATAGACCTGAATGGATGATCTCTGATTTAGCAATAATGTTATCAAAAGGTATTACTGTTCCAGCTTATACGACCTATGTAGAAAGAGATTACGAATATTTAATTAATGATTGCAATCCATCAGTTGTAATTGTTTCAGACTCTTTACAATATAATAAAATTAAAAATATAGTTAAATCCAAACCTTTCATAAAAAAAATATTATCTTTTGAAGAGATTAAAGATGCAAATGAGGTTATCTACGTCAAAAATATTTTTGATAAAAAAAAATATCAGGAAAAAAATTTTCTAAATTTAGATATTTATAGAAAAGATCTTGCTTGTATAATTTATACTTCAGGCACACAAGGAAACCCCAAAGGGGTGATGTTAAGTCATGGAGGAATATTGAGTAATTGTGAAGGAGCTTTATTTTTACTAAAAGAGTTTATTTCAAAAAAAGCTAGATTTTTAACTTGGTTACCGTTGTCACACTCGTATGAGCATACTGTTCAATTTGTTCAAATAGCATTAGGCGCCAGAGTGTTTTATGCTGAAAGTATTGACAAGCTAATAAAAAATATGAGTGAATGTAATCCTGATATAATGACTGCTGTCCCAAGATTTTATCAAAATTTATATCAAAAGATAAATGCATCTTTTAACAAAACAAAAGGCTTTAAAAAATATCTTATCAACAAAATGCTTTCTCTTGGGGAAAAGGTTTTATTTAAAAATAAATTATCTAAATTAGAAAAAGTACAAAACATTATTTGTGAAAAATTAGTTAGAAAAAAAATAAAAGCACAATTTGGTGGTTCCCTAAAGTTATTTATTTCTGGAGGTGGTGCTTTAGATAGAGATGTAGGGGTATTTTTAAATGCAATAGGATTACCGACATTACAGGGATACGGTTTAACTGAAACCTCTCCAGTAGTTAGTTGTAATCCAAAAGATGATATAAGGATAGATACTGTTGGACCTGCTTTTACTGCAAATGAGGTTAAAATAGCAGATGATGGCGAGATCTTGGTTAAGGGTGAAAATGTAATGTTAGGCTATTGGAATAATGAGGAAGAAACCAAAAAAGTTTTAAATGATGGATGGCTACATACTGGTGATATTGGTCATTTTGAAAATAATTATTTAAAAATTACAGATAGAAAAAAAGATATTCTAATTACTCCTGGAGGAGATAATATTTCACCAATAAAAATTGAAAATGATTTATTAAAGATTGATTTTGTTGAGCAAACTTTAGTGTACGGAGATAATAAACCTTATTTGGTTGCGTTATTAGTTTTAAATAAAGAAAAGTCGAACATACTTGACGAGATAATTTTAAAAGAACTAGAAATAGTGAATAAAAACTTATCAAATATAGAAAAAATAAAAAAATTTATTGTTATTAAAGATCAATTTACAATTGAAAATGGACTGATAACACCAACATTAAAATTAAAAAGATATAAAATTATACAGAAATATAAAAATGAATTAGAAAATCTTTATTAATTTATTTTTATAAGATGGTTTATTAACCGCATAAACATTAACTTAATTAATAGATTAAAATTTAAAAAAAAATAAAAAATAAAAAATAATTTTTCAAATTTTAAGTTTCAATTAAAGGTTTGACATAACTTATAGAAAAAAATAAAAATATAGTAACAGCGAATCATTTTGATTCGTTTAACTAAAAAAGGGAGCTAAAGATGCCTAAGAAAAGAAAAAAAGCGGCAAAGAAAACTAAGAAAAAAGCTAAGAAAAAAGCTAAGAAAAAAGCAAAAAAAAGAAGAAGAAAATAGTAACTTAGTATTCTTTACAAAAAACGCTTCTCATTACAGTTTTTGTGTGAGAGGCGTTTTTTTTTATTCCTCAATAGGCTCGTCTGTATCAGCAATTGGTTCATCTACTGGAAGCTCAGTAGTAGCTGTTTTAGCAGCTGGTGGAGTTTGTACTTGGGAAACCAGGTTTCTTTTTAATGCTTTATCTAATTTTTTTTGAGTATCTTCTAAAGATAAACTTAAAATAATCTGAAATTCAGATAAAATTCTTTCATAGGCTTTTTCAAAGAGTTGTCTTTCACTATAAGATTGATCTACCATTAGATCATCACCTTTATTCAAATCTCTAACCACTTCAGCTAACTCATAAATTTTTCCGGACGAAATTTTTGCCTCATATTCTTGTGCCCGTCTACTCCACATTGATCTTTTAATTTTTGGTTTACTTTTAAGAATTGAAATACATTTATTGACCTGATTAATAGTTGCTAGGGGTCTTAAATTAGACTGCTTATTAATTGGCACCATTCCATTTGCTTTATCTTTTTCAAATTTTATTACGTAGGTCTCAACGTCAATTCCACCTATATTTATTTTTTTAAACTCGGTGATTTGTCCAACACCATGTTTTGGATAAACAACATAATCTTTAATTTTGTATTCTCTTTTTTCTGTTTCTTGTTTTTTAACTTTCTTTATCTCAGGTTTTAATTCGTTAGTTTTAGAGATTCTTAAATTGTCAACTTTTGGCTCTACTGAAGTAGAAGCTATTTTTTTGTTTGATTTTTTTTTTACAGGTTTTGCAAGAGGTTTTTTTATAACTTTTTTTATTTTTTTTGTAATTATTTTTTTTACTTTACCCTTAACAACTTTTTTTTTAGAAACTTTTTTTTTAGAAACTTTTTTTTTCACAATTTTTTTGGTTTTTCTATTAAAGATTTTCTTTAAAATATTTTTCGTACTTATTTTGCTCATCCTCAAATTTTTTATGATCCGGTAGAGGATCTTTTTTTTCACTTATATTGGGCCAGATTTTAGAATATTTTGTATTAATCTCTAACCATTTTTCGCTTCCAGGTTCGGTGTCAGCTTTAATGGCATCAACGGGGCATTCTGGCTCGCAAACGCCACAATCTATACACTCATCAGGTTTAATTACAAGCATATTTTTTCCTTCATAAAAGCAATCAACAGGACATACATCAACGCAGTCAGTTAATTTACATTTGATGCAATTATCATTAACAAGATATGTCATTTCAAAGTTTCATTCTTAATTTTATTTTTTATATTTCCCATTACTTTGCTATCTATATAAAGAAGCCCAGCAAGTCTTCTCATTAAATTAGTCTCATATAAATCAGCATCTTTATTTGAGTATATAATAGCCCAAAGCGCCTCTATTATTTTGATTTTTTCTTTTTCAGATAAATTTTTTACTTCTCTTGTAAATTCAAGAATTTGATTTGAATTTTCTTCAATAATTTTTGCATCTTTAATTGTAGATGAAAGATTTTCTTTTTTAACTCCTAATTCTAGAAGGGTTTTTTTAATTATTTCTTCTTCATTATCAGTATAATTTTCATCAATCTTAGCTGTATGGATTAACAAAGCGCCAACTTTAATTAAAAACCCATCGTTAATTGTTTTATCATCTTTTTTAAAAAACATAATGACTACCTTAAGTTTAAATTTTTTAAAATTTCAAAGGGATTTTCTTTTGAAACTTTTTTAATTGGTGTTTTTTTAAATTTTTTGGTCGGTATATATTTAAAATATATTTCTTTATCCTTTTCAAATACTTTATAATTCATTTTTGTTAAGAGTCTCTTAAAGTTTTCTTTACTACATCCTAATAAATTTAACATTTCAGGAACTACCTTAATGTCATTTTTTTCTTTAGGACTCGAATTAATTATTAACATAAATAGTCTTTCTAGAATATCTATCCTAACAAAGAATGCGTCAAATTTTTCAAAACCACATAAAAGCATGAAGTTTTGATTTTTAAAGTCTTTATTGTCTACAAAATTAAGACCAAATGTGGGAGGTTTTAAATTATAAAATTTTTGGTAAAAATTTTTCCACAATAGAGTTCTCAAAGAAACAGCTTCAGGCTTAATTAATTGATGCAGAAAAATATGATACCTTCCAAATTTCACACCTAACTCTCTAAGAATTTTTCTCTCATTTTGTTCTAAATTTTTCAAATATTCAGAAACCTGTTCCCTTTTTAAGACACCATTATTTTCATAAAGCTGATAGGCTAAAGCTTTTATAGATGGATTATTTTCTTTAATATTTTTTAGGTCAATAAGACTTTTTAATACCTCATTGATTTTTGTTTGTATCCATTTGTAAATATATTCATTTAATTTTTGTTTAGGATCTTGATCAATTATGTCATCTATTATCAAACTAAAATTAGGATTTAGATAATCTGCACCTGCAGAAAGTTTTGCAATGGGAAATTTGTTCCAATAAATTTTGAAATCTTCTTTGAGCTGAATTAAACCTGTATCAATAATTGTCTGAATTCTTCTCTCAAGTTCTGGACCAATTGTCTGTCTTGCTGCTTTTTTGAGTGATTTAATATCAGTCTCTAAAGCACCTTTTTTTAAGTCTAATTCTAATTTTAAACCATTTATTCTTCCAATAAATTGTTCATCGATCATTACGTCGTTATTTTCCATGATTTCTGTTTTAAATTCCATATCTTGTTTTAATCCTCTTGCAAGAACACTTGCTCTTTTATCAATAAAAGTTTTAGTAAGTTCTTCATGAAGTCTATCTGAAAGTCTATCTTCTAAGTGTTTAGTTTTCTCAATCCAATAATCTTGATTTTCTACCCAATTATTTTTATTTGAAACATATGACCAAGTTCTTACATTTGCAATTCTATTTGATAAAGAGTCAACATTTCCGTCTAATTTGTCAAGTTTCATAAGCTGTAATCTCATATAATCACTAGAAATCACTCTTTTATCACTATTTAAAAATGTAAATACACTTCCAATAACCTCGTAATGATTGCCATAAGTTTTTTTTACAAAATCAGGAATTTGACAGCACTCCCATAGGAGACTTAGAGTTTTCTCATCAAATTTTAAATTAATAAATTTAGTATCTTTTAAAAAAAATTTAAGGGCTTTTTCATCTTCACACTCATGTATCTTTCTTAACCATTCCATGTGAGGTTTTTCATCTAAGCTTTTAATTAGGCTAGAAGAGTTATTAAAATTTAAATTTGAATTCCTCCAAAATAAAGTTCTTATTTCCTCAAATTTATGACTTTCTAATAGATCTACGTCTTCAGCTGTTATTTCTTTACATTCTCCAGTAATACCAAAACTACCATCATTTAAATATCTTCCAGCTCTTCCAGCTATTTGACCTATCTCAGAAAGATTAAGTCTCCTTAATTTTTTTCCATCAAATTTTTTAAGATTTGAAAAATAAACGTGTTCTAAATCCATATTAATACCCATTCCAATGGCATCAGTAGCTACTAAAAAATCTACGTCCCCTGACTGATATAATTCTACTTGAGCATTTCTTGTTTTAGGACTAAGCGATCCCATTACTATAGCTGCCCCACCCTTTTGTCTTCTTATCAGCTCCGCTATTGCATAAACTTCTTCCGCAGAGAATGCTATAATTGCTGTTTTTCTATTTATTCTAGAAATTTTTTTATGACCCGAATAGGTAAGTTTTGACAGTCTATCTCTATTTATAAACTCTATATCGCCATCTAACTTTGTGATAATATTTTTTATAGTATTAGATCCCATTAACATTGTAAGTTTTTCACCCCTCATGTTTAAAAGTCTATCAGTAAAAATATGACCTCTTTCATGATCCGCGCACATTTGTATTTCATCTACTGCAACAAATTCTAAATATTTATCGATTGGCATAGACTCAACTGTGCACAAGAAATATTTTGCATTTGATGGAATAATTTTTTCTTCACCGGTGATTAAAGCAACTTTGTCAGTGCTAATCTTTTTTATTACTTTGTCATATACTTCTCTTGCTAACAATCTAAGAGGAAAACCAATCATTCCAGTTTCAAACGAAAGCATAGTTTCTATTGCAAGATGGGTTTTTCCTGTATTTGTAGGTCCCAGAACAGCAGTAATTTTATTTTTTTTCATTTCTATGTTTGGTATTATTTTTTTTTTACCTACCAGATATTGTTACAGCTATAGAACAAAAATAGACTAAAACATGACCGAATCGAAGAGTAAAAAGTTCTCATTTTATTTTTTCAAAATTTTCCAAATACCTGTAGCAGAGGTTATAATTTTTTTATCACAGCTAAGTTCACAAAACAGAAAAACAAGTGTTTTAGTTCTTTTTAAAATTTTAGTATGCCCAACTATTTCGTCACCTTCTTTTGAAGAGCCAATAAATTTTATGTCCAGAGAAATTGTTACACAGGGAACGTTACCAGCAGCTTGATGAGCAGCTGTTCCAGCTCCAGAGTCAATTAATGCTGACAAATATCCACCGTGAGTTATACCTATAGCATTTAAATGATTTTTATTTATTATGGATTTAAATTCATATTCTGTTTCAGATATCATTCTAAATAAAACACCACCGTTATGTTTCATAAAACCAGGTTTGATACTTATCTGTTCAAATTCTTTAGTCATTTCTATAACAAGTAAGTTAAAATTAATAAAATTATCACAATAATAATAAAAAAATATACTACCGATTTTTGTAAAGAAGCTTTTAAAAGCCAATCAAACATTTCACTTCCTTTTTGGTGGACCGCCCAGAACTCGAATCTGGAATCTCCCGGTTCGTAGCCGAGCGCCTTATCCAATTTGGCCAGCGGTCCTTATTAGTTATATATTTCATATATCAAAGTTTTTGATGTAATTTAACTTATAAAATAATATGTTGACAATTTAATGAGTAAAATTCCTAATGATGTTGTTATTACTGCTGCGTTACGAACGCCAATAGGTAAATATAAAGGATCTCTTAAGAACATCAGTGCAGATAAGCTTGGTGCATTAGTTATTAAAGAAGTAATTTTCAAATCAAGTCTCAAAGGAGAAGATATAGATGAAGTTATTATGGGACATGTTCTCACGTCAGGTCTAGGTCAAAATCCAGCAAGACAAGCTTCAGTTCATGCAGGTATCCCTGTTTCAAAACCTGCACACATAGTAAATCAAGTATGTGGATCTGGTTTAAGATCGGTTGTATCTGCTTATCAATCGATAAAGCTAAGAGAGAATGAGATCGTTGTTGCAGGTGGACAAGAAAATATGTCTAGGGCAACACATGCAATTTTCTTAAGAGATGATAAAAAATTTATTGAAGATAATTTGATAGATACAATGATAAAAGATGGACTAACGGACTCTTTTCATGATTATCATATGGGAGTTACAGCTGAAAATGTTGCAGAAAAATACAATATTTCCCGTCAAGAGCAGGATATTTTTTCTATAAGTTCTCAAAAAAAGGCAAAAAAAGCTTATGAGGAAAAAAAGTTTAAGGATGAAATAATAAAATTGCAAATCCAAACCGACAATGAAAAATTTATTTTTGAACATGATGAATATTTGAGAAATAATATAAATCTAGATGATTTAGAAAAACTTAAAACAGTATTTAAAGAAAATGGAACTGTTACACCTGGAAATTCGTCTGGATTAAACGATGGTGCTGCTGCTATAGTTTTAATGACTAGAGAAAAAGCTGAGTTAAAATCCTTAGAAATACTCACAAACATTGTGTCATGGGCATCATCAGGAGTGGAGCCTTCTCTTATGGGACTTGGACCGATATCCTCAATTAAAGAGGCTCTTATTAGAGCTAAGTGGAAAATAGAGGATGTAGATTTATTTGAAATCAATGAAGCTTTCGCAGCACAATCTATTGCAGTTATAAGAGAACTAAAAATTCCAGAAGAAAAGGTTAACGTAAACGGAGGAGCAATAGCTTTAGGTCATCCTATAGGTGCCTCAGGAACAAGAATACTTGTCACATTAATTCATGAACTTAAAAGACGAGGAAAAAAGAAAGGGTGTGCGGCACTCTGCATTGGTGGAGGTATGGGGATAGCTATATGTGTTGAGAGAAATTAATACATTACATTAAGTTTTTTGTGCATTTTTTTGCACAATACCTTAACAACATTAACAAAAAACTCATTAATGTGATAAAAATAGAATTTAATAAAGTTTTTTTGAGTGTATAAAACAAATAAAAATAATGAGCGAAAAAGTACTTGTCCCTGATATTGGTGAATTTGAAAATGTTGAAGTAATTGAAATATTAGTAAAATCAGGAGATCAAATAAAAAAAAATGATCCTTTAATAACTATCGAAAGCGATAAATCCAGTGTTGAAATTCCTTCAACTGTTGATGGAAAAATTGAAAGCATTGGGCTTAAAGTTGGTGATAAAGTCTCAAAAGGGGATTTAATTTTAAATTATTTATCTTCAACGATAAATACAACTGCTGATACAATTCCAAAGGATACAGAAAATATAATTAAACAAGCCGAAGAAGTTATCGCTGTCAAAAAAGATAAAGAGAAAGAAAAAGAAATAAAAAATATCATTCCTGAAAAAAAACAATCAATTATTCAAGTCAGCAATGGTGCAGATATAGATCCTCTGGAAACAAAAGATTGGTTAGAATCTTTATCAGCTGTAATTTCTAAAGATGGAAATCACAGAGCTCATTTTTTAATTAAAGAATTAATAAACAAAGCTTACCGTGAAGGTGCAAATATTCCTTATACTCAAAATACACCATACATTAATACAATACCCCCTGAAGCTGAGGTAAAATCTACTGGAGATCAAAATATTGAGAGAAGAATAAGGTCATTAATTAGATGGAATTCAGCTGCTATGGTAGTTAGGGCTAATAAAAAATTTCCTGAATTAGGTGGACATATAGGTACATTTGCGTCAGCAGCAACTCTGTATGATGTAGGAATGAACCATTTTTGGAGAGCAAAAAATAATAAATTTGGTGGAGATTTGATTTACTTTCAAGGTCATAGCGCTCCAGGAATGTATGCAAGAGCATATTTAGAAGGAAGATTAAATGAAAAACAATTAGATAGTTTTAGACAAGAGGTTAAACCTGGAGGACTATCCTCTTATCCACACCCATGGTTAATGCCAAAGTTTTGGCAATTTCCAACAGTCTCTATGGGTCTTGGTCCTATGCTTGCAATTTATCAAGCTAGATACATGAAATATTTAATTAATAGAGGATTAATTAAAGATGAAGGAAGAAAAGTATGGGCTTTCTTAGGTGATGGTGAGATGGATGAGCCAGAGTCGATGGGAGCAATTGGTTTAGCTGCTAGAGAGAATTTAGATAATTTAATTTTTGTTATTAATTGTAATCTTCAAAGACTGGATGGACCTGTTAGAGGTAATGGAAAAATAATTCAAGAACTTGAGGGGAGTTTTAGAGGGTCCGGTTGGAACGTAATTAAAGTAATTTGGGGTTCCTATTGGGACTCTTTATTGGCTAACGATAAAGAAGGCCATTTAGTAAAGCTTATGAATGAGACAGTTGATGGAGAATACCAAGCAGCTAAAGCAAGGGATGGTGCTTATGTAAGAGAAAAATTCTTTGGAAAATATCCTCAAACGTTAGAAATGGTTTCAAGTTTATCAGATAAAGATATCTGGAGATTAAATAGAGGTGGCCATGATCCACATAAAGTTTATGCAGCATATGATAAAGCAACCAAACATCACGGAAGCCCGACTGTTATTATTGCTAAAACTATTAAAGGATATGGTATGGGAAAATCTGGAGAAAGTGTGAACACAACCCATCAAACAAAAAAATTAGATGTAGATGATCTAATGTATTACAGAGACCGCTTTGATGTACCTTTGACAGATGAACAAGTAAGAAATATTGAATATTTTAGACCTGATGAAAAATCTCCAGAAATTAAATATTTAAAAGATAGAAGAATTAAACTAGGTGGATTTTTACCTGAGAGGTCGACTTTTGCAAAACCTATTAAAGCACCTTCAAAAGATATATTTGATTTTATGAAAGTATCAACTGGTGAAAAAGAAATGTCTACAACAATGGCTCTTGTTAGAATGTTAACTAATTTAATGAGAGATAAAAATATTTCTCCGAGATTAGTTCCCATAATTCCAGACGAAGCAAGAACATTTGGTATGGAAGGATTTTTTCAAAAAATTGGAATTTATGCTCATGAAGGTCAAAAATATGAACCAGAAGACTCTGCACAATTAAGCTCATATAGAGAAGAAAAAAGTGGACAAGTTCTAGAGGAAGGAATTAATGAGGCAGGTGCAATGTCTTCATGGATTGCAGCAGCAACAGCTTACACAAATCATGATATTGAAATGATTCCAATATACACTTTTTATTCTATGTTTGGTTTTCAAAGAATTGGAGATCTTGCTTGGGCAGCTGGAGACAGTCAAGCCAGAGGTTTTTTGATTGGTGCTACTGCAGGAAGGACGACATTGGCTGGAGAAGGTCTACAACACCAGGATGGTCATAGTCATTTAATTGCTTCTACTATTCCAAATTGTGTAACTTATGATCCAACATTTCATTATGAACTAGCAGTAATTTTTAGAGAAGGTTTGAGAAGAATGCATGAGAAAAAAGAAAATGTCTTTTATTATATTACAACAATGAATGAAAATTACTCTCATCCAGAGATGCCAAAAGATAAAAATACAGAAGAAGGAATATTAAAAGGGATGTACAAAATAAAAGATTTTGACAAACATAAAAAAACTAAAATTCAACTTCTTGGATCAGGTACAATACTTCGAGAAATGATTTCGGCAGCTGAAATTTTGCAAAAAGATTATCAAATTGATAGTGAGATCTGGAGTGTTACTAGTTTTAATGAACTTAGAAAAGATGGAATGGAGGTTGAAAGATATAATTTGTTAAATCCAGACAAAGAACCAAAAATATCTTTTGTTGAGCAATGTTTAGGTAAAACAGAAGGTCCAATTATGGCTGCTTCAGATTATATGAGAATGAACTCAGATCAAATTAGACCTTATACTAATAAAAGTTTCTACTCTCTGGGGGCTGATGGTTTTGGTAGGAGTGATACAAGAAAAAATTTAAGAAAATTCTTTGAAGTGGATAAAGAGCACATAGTTGCATATGGATTAAGTATTTTAGCAAAAGAGCAACTTATAGCCTCAAAACATGCAAAAGAGGCAATGAAAAAATATAACATTGATGGCAACAAGCCAATGCCCACTAAATTATAAAATGAAAGAGATTGATATTAAGGTTCCAAATATTGGTGACTTCACAGACGTTGAAGTAATAGAGGTTTTGGTAAATGAAGGCCAAGATATTTTAAAAAATGATCCATTAATAACGATTGAGAGTGATAAATCCAGCGTTGAAATTCCATCAAACTTTGAAGGAAAAGTTAAATCTCTTAAATTAAAAGTTGGCGATAAAGTTTCGGAGGGTGATTTAATTTTAATATTGGAAAGTTTGTCAAGTGAAAGTAAAATTAAAGAAGAAACAAAAATTAAAAAACAATCTGAACCGATTGTAGAAATAAAACAAGCAACAGAACAAATTTCTATATCCGAAAAAAAAATTAAAGATATTTCCTCAGCAAGTCCAAAAGCTAGAAAATTTGCAAGGGAGCTAGGTGTTGATATCAACGAAGTGGTAGGTAGTGAAAAAAGTGGAAGAGTAATAGAGGATGATATTAAAAAATTTGTTTCTTCAAAATCAGCAAATAATTATCAAGCAAAAGAAATCAAACCAATTAAAATTAAGAATGAGTATGAACATGCAGATTTTGGAAAAGTTGAGATCAAAGATATACCAAGAGTTAAGAAATTAGCTTCAAATTATCTTACAAATTCTTGGACAACCATTCCTCATGTAACTAATCATGATGAAGCAGATATAACTGAAATGGAAAGTTTTAGAACTTCTTTGAAAGATGTTTATACAGGAGAAAAAATAAAAATTACTCCTTTGGCATTTATTATTAAAGCATTAGTTGCTTCTTTAAAAAAGTTTCCAAGCTTTAATTCTTCGATAGATGAGATCGAAAGCGGAAAAATGACTTTAAAAAAATACTATCATATTGGAATTGCAGTTGATACTCCAAATGGATTGATGGTTCCAAAAATCAGAGATGCAAATAATAAAAAAATTTCATTAATCGGTAAAGAGTTAAAACAAGTTAGTGAACTTTGTAGAAATCTAAAAATAGATAAGAAGGAATTATTTGGGGGATCAATGACGATTACAAGTCTAGGAGGAATTGGTGGATCTTTTTTCACACCAATTATTAATTATCCTGAAGTAGCTATTTTGGGTGTTGGAAGGTCAGAAAAAAAACAAGTTTTTTTAAATGGAAAGTTTCAAATAAGAACGATGTTACCAATTTCTCTTTCTTATGATCATAGAATTATTGATGGAGCAGAAGCTGCTCGGTTTAATAACGATTTAAAAGAAAATTTAGGAAATAATTTCGCCTATAAGTTAGCCGTATAATTATTTATGACAAAATCTATATCTTTACTCAGTGCTTTACTGTGTACTTTTATTTGGGGAACAACATTTATAGCTCAAGATACTGGGATGGATAATATAGGACCCTTTACATTTAATGCAGCTAGATTTTTTATAGGTTTTTTAGCTATTATCCCCTTGGTACTCCTATTTGAGGTAAAAAAAATGAAATCTGAGTTTAAGATTGATTTTAAAACATTTGCAATTTTCTCTTTTTTGATTGGTTCGTCTCTTTTTTTGGGATCTGGTTTGCAACAGGTTGCTTTACTTTATACCGATGTTGCTAATGCAGCTTTTTTTACAATTTTTTATGTTCCAATGGTGCCGATTATAATTTTTTTGTTTGGAAAAATTTATATACATTGGAGTATATGGCCATCTGTAATTTTATGTTTAATAGGAGGGTATTTACTAACAAATTTTTATGATGCTACAATTAGACTTGGTGATGGTTTAGTTATTTTAGGAGCACTTTTTTGGAGCTCGCATATTATTTTTGTGGGAATTATAGTAAAAAAATATAATCTACCACTTACTATAGGTGCTGTACAAACATTAATAGTCTCAATATTTTCATTTGCTATTGGTTTAGTTTACGAGGAATTTATTTTAGTAAATATATTAAAAGAATTAGACTCAATATTATATGCAGGAATTTTATCTGGAGGATTAGCATTTGTATTACAGATCTATGCACAAAAAAACATTTCACCTGCACCAGCAGCAATTATTTTTTCACTTGAGGGAGTGTTTGCTACAATAGCCGCTTGGTTTCTATTGAGTCAGATTTTAGATATTAATAACTTACTTGGCTGTTTTTTCATTTTGTGTGGAGTACTATTATCTCAGCTACTTCCTTTAATGAAAAAGAACATGCTTAATAAATTAAGCTAAATAAAATTAAAGCTATTATTATTCTATAAATTACAAAAGCATTCATAGAAAATTTATTTATATAAATTAAAAAAAATTTAACTGTCATAAAAGACAATATAAAAGATGATATTATTGCAACAAACACCAAATAATTTAATTCAATAGGTTGATTTACAATATCCTTCAAACCCAAAAAGCTTGCTCCACTAAGTGCGGGAATAGAAAGTAAAAAAGATATTTTACTAGAGTCAACTCTATTAAATTTTAAAATTCTAGCCGCTGTTATGGTAATACCTGTTCTACTTACACCTGGTACAAGTGATAAAACTTGAAAAAGACCAATTAAAAATATTGTTTGAATATTTAAATTAGTTGAAATTTTTTTATCAAATCTATTTTTATCTGCTATGTATAAAACTATTGCAAATACAAAGGTAGTCCATGCAATTACTTTTATATCTCTTAGAGCATAAATAAAATTTGTAGAGTATAAAATATATCCAACAATTATTAATGGAATAGAACCAAAAACAATTAAACTTAATAATCTTTTGTTATTTTTAACGTCTAACAATTCTTCTCTAAAAAAATAAATAATTGCTATCAAAGATCCTAGATGAAGACTGATATCTATTAACAATGAATTAGACTTAAACTCATATAAGCTTGAAACTAGAATTAAGTGCGCTGAAGAACTTACTGGCAAAAACTCCGATACACCTTGAATTACTGAAAGGATTAATACTTCTATTATATTTTGAAACATCGCTTCTTCGTAGCTTATAAAATATCGATTTAAAACAATTCGATTTGATCATATTAGGTATGCATTGATTAGAAAGTTGTTTAAATTCGGGAAGAGTCATCGAATTAAAGTCATAATTTATGACCTATTTTATGCTTTATTTAACAAAAACAAGATATAACTTGCCAAAAATATAAAATTATTATGCCTGATAAAATGTTAAAATTTGTAAAAATAGGTCAACAAACACCACCTAAACGGGAAGTTGTGTCTAGAAAGCAAGATTTTAAAGAGATTTACGACGAATATATAAATGAAAAAGCTAAAGAGCAGTCAAGTAGATGCTCACAATGTGGAGTTCCTTTTTGTCAAGTTCATTGTCCTTTAAGCAACAATATACCTGATTGGCTAAAGCTTACTGCTGAAGGAAGACTTAAAGAAGCCTATGAATTATCACAAAGCACAAATAATATGCCTGAAGTTTGTGGGAGAATATGTCCTCAAGACAGACTCTGTGAAGGAAATTGTGTAATTGAACAATCTGGTCATGGAACAGTAACCATTGGTTCAGTAGAAAAATATATTACTGATAATGCTTGGGAACAAGGCTGGGTGAAACCAATTAAAGTTTACCAAGAAAAAAATCAAAGTGTAGGCATTATCGGAGCAGGTCCAGCTGGATTAGCAGCTGCAGAGCAATTAAGAAAAAGTGGATATAAAATCACTGTTTATGATAGATACGATCGAGCAGGTGGTTTGTTAATATATGGAATTCCAAATTTTAAATTAGAAAAAGAAATTGTTGAAAGAAGAACGAAACTTTTAAAAGATGGAGGAATAGAGTTTGTTCAAAATTTTGAGGTTGGTAAAGATGCAACTTTAGATCAATTACGTAAAAAGCACGATGCAATCTTGATTGCGACAGGAGTTTACAAAGCAAGAGAAGTACGACTAAAGGGAAATGATTTAGATAATATTTTTCCAGCCATGGATTTTTTAACTGCTTCAAATAAAAAAGGTTTAGGAGATGAAGTTGAATTATTTGACAAAGGAATTTTAAACGCTGAAGGTAAAGACGTTGTTGTAATTGGCGGTGGTGATACAGCTATGGATTGTGTAAGGACTTCTATCAGACAAAAAGCAAAATCTGTAAAATGTTTATACAGAAGAGATAAAGAAAATATGCCTGGCTCAGCTAGAGAGGTTGCTAATGCCGAAGAAGAAGGAGTACAATTTGTTTGGCTATCAAGTCCGAAAGAATTTAAGGGAACAAATAAAATTGAAAAATTAGTTGTAGATCAAATTAAACTCGGTGATCCAGACGAAAGTGGAAGAAGGAAACCAGAGGTTCAGGAAGGCTCAAGTTATGAAATCAATGCTGATATGGTTATTAAGGCTTTAGGTTTTGACCCTGAAGATTTACCAAAAATGTTTGAAGCAAATGAGTTGCAAGTAACAAAATGGGGAACAATTAAGGCTGATTTTGATACTTTGGAGACTAATATTAAAGGCGTATTTGCTGCAGGTGATATAATTAGAGGCGCTTCTCTAGTAGTTTGGGCGATTAAAGATGGAAGAGATGCCGCAACATCAATTAAAAATTATTTAGAGAACAAGTCTTTAAAAGAGAGAAGAGTAGCTTAGTGAAAAACTACATTAAGAATAAAGAATTATTAAAACAAAATCATGTCTACTCTGACGATATGGAGCATGATGCGTGTGGAGTTGGAATTATTGCATCCACTGAAGGTAAAAAATCTCGTAAAGTCGTTGAGTACGGTATTGAAGCTCTAAAAGCTGTTTGGCACAGAGGTGCAGTAGATGCAGATGGAAAAACAGGAGATGGAGCAGGAATTCATGTTGAAATTCCGAAAGATTTTTTTATCGAAAAAATAGAGGTGACTGGCCATACCCATGATAACTCTGAAATTGGCGTAGGTATGATTTTTTTACCTAGAAATGATTACGAAGCTCAAGAGAGCTGCAAAACAATCATGGAAAGTGAATTAACAAAAAATGGTTTTAGTATTTATGGCTGGAGACAAGTTCCAATTAATCCAAACGTATTAGGTGAAAAGGCGATACAGACTATGCCTGAAATCATTCAGGTTTTGTTTAAATCTTATGATTTAGAACTTACAAATAAAGATCTAGAAAGAAAAATATATGAAACTAGAAGAAAAATAGAAAATGAGGCGTTCAAAAAATCCTTAAATAATTTTTACATTTGTTCATTAAGCTCTAAGTCAATTATTTACAAAGGTATGTTTTTAGCCGAGGCAATTTCAGATTTTTATTTAGATTTAAAAGACGAAAGATTTATTTCAAGATTTGCAATTTTTCATCAAAGATTTTCGACGAACACCGCTCCAAGTTGGAATTTAGCTCAACCATTCAGAGCAATCGCTCATAATGGTGAAATAAATACATTCAGAGGAAATAAAAATTGGATGAAAGTTCATGAACAAGAAATGAATAGTAATCTTTTTGAAAATATAGAAAATTTAAAGCCAGTAATTCAACAAGGTACCTCAGATTCTGCTGCTTTAGATAACGTATTTGAATTGCTAAATATTTCTGGTCAGCCAGCACCTCTAGCTAAGTTAATGTTGGTTCCAGATGCGTGGTCTAAAAAAAATGAAACTTTACCTAAAGATCACCAACAATTGTTTAATTTTTTAAACAGTACAATGGAACCATGGGATGGTCCAGCAGCTATTGCAGGAACAGATAACGAATGGGTAATTGCTGCTAATGACAGAAATGGATTACGACCATTAAGATATGCAATTACAAAAGATAAATTATTATTTGCAGGATCAGAGACTGGCATGATTGAACTTAATGAAAAAAGAATACTTTCTAAGGGTAGATTAGGACCAGGAGAAATCATTGGTGTTAGAATTGAAAAAGGAAAAGTTTTTAAAAATAAGCAAATTAAAGATTATCTAGCAAAAGAGTACAAACATTTTAATTCTCAAATTATTGACTTAGATGAAAAATTAACAATTTCTGATGAGAAAAATTCTTATTCTGGTGACGAATTAAGAAGAAGACAATATGCATTTGGAATTAGTTTAGAAGATTTAGAATTGATATTACATCCGATGGCAGAGGATGCTAAAGAAGCTATAGGATCGATGGGAGATGATACTCCTCTGGCAGTATTATCAGACAGATACAGACCTCTATATCATTTTTTTAGACAAAACTTTAGTCAAGTAACAAACCCTCCGATAGACTCTTTAAGAGAAAATAAAGTGATGAGTCTAAAAACAAGATTTGGAAATCTTGGAAATATCCTTAATTTTGACAATCTAACAAAGCAAAATATTTACGTTTTAAACAGTCCAATTTTATCAAATTCACAATTTGAGAAATTCATTAATTTTTTTGGTAAAAATTCTGCCAAAATTGATTGTACTTTCTCAGACAATGAAAATTTGAACGAGTCTATAAAAAGAATTCAAAAAGATGCAGAAATAGCAGTAAGACAAGGAGTTACACAATTAATTTTGAGTGACAAAGAGCTTTCAAACGTGAAGCTTCCAATTCCGATGTTACTCGCAGTTGGTGCGATTAATTCATTTTTAATTGAAAAAAAATTGAGAGGGTATGTTTCTATCAATGTCCAGTCAGGAGAAGCAATGGATACTCACTCTTTTGCAACTTTAATTGGGGTTGGTGCAACTACAGTAAATCCATATCTAGCTTTTGACAGTTTATATCAAAGGCATGAAAAGAAATTGTTTGGAAAATTTAGTTTTGATGAATGTGTTGAAAGATATATCAAGTCGGTAAATGCAGGACTTCTAAAAATAATGTCTAAGATGGGTATTTCTGTTTTAAGTTCTTATAGAGGAGGATGTAATTTTGAGACGGTTGGTTTAAGTAGAACAATTGTTGCAGACTATTTTCCTGGAGTAGTATCAAAAATTTCAGGTATAGGACTAACAGGAATTGAAAAAAAAATTAGAGAAATACACAAAGAAGCTTTTGAAAGTAGTGATACAATCCTGCCTATAGGTGGAATTTATAGATATAGAAAAAATGGAGAGACTCATCAGTATCAAGGAAAATTAATTCATTTACTTCAAAGTGCTGTAGGTTCTAATTCATATGATGCATATAAAAGATATGCAGAGGGTATTTATAATCTACCACCAATAAATTTAAGAGATTTAATTGATTTTAGAACAAAAAAATTAAAAGGATCAATTGATATTTCAGAAGTGGAGCCTCTAGCAAATATATTAAAAAGATTTGGAAGTGGAAGTATGTCACATGGTGCCTTGTCAAAAGAAGCTCATGAAACATTAGCTACCGGAATGAATAGAATTAAAGGTGCCTCTTGCAGTGGAGAAGGAGGAGAGGATGAAAAAAGATTTAAGGTATTGGAAAATGGAGATAGCGCAAATTCTAGAGTAAAACAAATAGCCTCTGCAAGATTTGGAGTAACAGTCAATTATTTAAATAATTGTAATGAAATTGAAATTAAAATCGCACAAGGAGCAAAACCAGGAGAAGGCGGCCAGCTTCCAGGATTTAAGATTACGAAGGAAATCGCAAGACTTAGACATTCTACACCAGGAGTAACATTAATTTCTCCTCCACCACATCACGACATTTATTCAATCGAAGATCTTGCACAATTAATTTATGATTTGAAACAAATTAATCCTAGAGCAAGAATAGGAGTAAAACTAGTTGCTTCCTCTGGTGTTGGAACAATTGCAGCTGGTGTTGCTAAAGCTAAAGCAGATATAATTTTAATTTCTGGACATAATGGTGGAACTGGAGCAACACCTCAAACAAGTGTTAAATATGTTGGAATACCATGGGAAATGGGTTTGACTGAAGCTAATCAAGTTTTAACTTTAAATAATCTTAGACACAAAGTTACTTTGAGAACTGACGGAGGAATTAAAACTGGAAGAGATGTTGTTATTGCAGCGATGATGGGAGCAGAAGAATATGGTGTTGCTACTACCGCCCTGGTAGCAATGGGCTGCATTATGGTAAGACAATGTCATTCGAACACATGCCCCGTTGGTGTTTGCACTCAAGATGAAAAATTGAGAGAAAAATTTACTGGTACACCAGAAAAGGTAGTCAACCTGTTCACATTTATTGGAACTGAAGTACGAGAAATATTAGCAGAACTAGGATTTAAATCTTTAAATGATGTAATTGGTAGAACTGATCTATTAAGACAGGTTAGCAAAGGATCTCCAAACTTAGACGATTTAGATTTAAATCCATTATTTGTTCAAGCTGATACAGGGAATAACAAAAGGTATTGCGATATTCCAGAAATAAACAGTGTACCAGATACGTTGGATCAAAAGATCTGGCCTGAAATAGAGAAGTCTTTAGATAGTTCTGAAAAAATTGAAAAGGTTTATCCAATACAAAATACACACAGAGCTGTTGGAACAAGAATCTCTCATCATCTCTACAAAAAATATGGATATGAAAAACTTAATGATGATTTTTTAACTTTAAATTTTAAAGGCTCTGCTGGACAGTCTTTTGGTGCATTTTCTTCCAAAGGATTAAAATTAGTGCTTGAAGGAGATGCTAACGACTATGTTGGAAAAGGTTTATCAGGTGCAATAATTTCAATTAAATTGCCTGAGGAAAGTAATTTAGTTTCTAATGAAAATACAATTTTAGGAAACACAGTTCTTTATGGTGCTACTTCGGGTAAACTTTTTGCGGCAGGACAAGCAGGAGAGAGATTTGCTGTAAGAAATTCTGGAGCCACAACAGTAATTGAGGGATGTGACTCAAATGGTTGTGAATATATGACTGGTGGAATGGTAGTAATTTTAGGAGAGGTAGGAGATAATTTTGCAGCAGGAATGACGGGTGGTATGGCTTTTATTTACGATAAGTCGAAACAATTTACAAAAAAAGTAAACCCTGAGTCAGTTGTTTGGCAAACTGTTGAAACAGATTATTGGAAAGAAATTTTAAAGAATTTAATATCTGAACACTCTAAGGAAACAGGATCTGAATTTTCAAGAAATATAATTGAAAATTACGACGAAGAGTTAATTAATTTTGTTCAAGTTTGTCCTAAAGAAATGTTAGATAAACTAGAAAATCCAATTACTCTTAAAAATATCAAAAAAGTTAGTTAGATTAATAGCTTCAACTCTTTAAGAATTATTTTAAGACCTTTCTTACTAGATAGACTGTGATCACCATTTTTGACTATATTTAACTTTTTCTTTGCATTTGGAAAAAGTTTTAAAACTTTTCTAGAATAAGTTACCTTAACAGCCTCATCTTTTTCTCCATGGACCATAGTAACCTTAATTTTTAAGTTAATTTTTTTATTTAAAACTTTATTTTTTCTTCCATCTTTAATTAGTTGATATGTTATAGGATATTCATAATTTCCATGTTTTAAATTATAAATCCCTTTTGTAATTGTTTCTTTTTTCATCTTTTTGGAAAATTTTTTCCACATAATATGTTCCAAAAATTCAGGAGCTGCACCAATTCCTAAAAAACCAACGATTTGACTTTTAAAAATTTTAAATTGTTTTAAAGAAATCCAAGCACCCATACTTGAACCTATAAATATTATTTTTTTTTTTTTTACATATTTTTTAATTAATTTTGAAGTCTCATCACTCCATTTTGAAATATTACTTTTTATAAATTCTCCTGAAGATTTACCATGTCCAGAATATTCAAGTGCTAGGAAGTTTATTTTATTTTTTTTTGCAAAATTTAATAATGCTTTAGGCTTCTCTCCTTCAAGATCTGACATAAATCCATGTAGAAAAACTATAGACAAACTATTTTTATAAATTTTAGAAATATATCTAATTTTCTTGGTTTTTGAGATCTTATGATATCTGAAATTTGTCATTTGTTTATATATTTTCTCTAATAATATATAAGTTTATCAGATGGCAACTAATTTAAAAGTTTTACAAGTCATTCCCAAATTAGGATATGGAGGAGCAGAAACAGGCTGCTTTGATATAGCTCATTATTTGTCTGAAAATAATTGTGAATCATTTATTGTAACTAGTGGTGGTGAGTTACTTAAGTTTGTCGACAAAAAAAAGGTAAAAATTTTTAAGCTTCCTGTGCAGAGTAAAAATCCTTTATTAATTTTTATTAACTCAATTATTTTAATTGGAATTATTTTATTAAATAATATTTCGATAGTTCATGCTCGCAGTCGAGCACCTGCATGGTCCTGTTTGATAGCATCAAAAATTACTGGAAGAAAATTTGTGACAACTTTTCATGGCACTTATAATTTTAAAACCAATTTGAAAAAATTTTATAATTCGGTAATGGTAAGATCTGATTTAATTATTGCAGGATCAAATTTTATTTTTTCCCATATTAAAGAAAATTATTCTATGTATTTAAACTATAAAAAAAAATTCTTAGTGATTTTTAGAGGTATTAATGTTGATTATTTTGACTCATCTACAACTCTTGAAAATGATGAAAAAAAATTATTAAAACAATGGGATATTGACAAAGATAAAAAAATTATACTTTTGCCAGGTAGACTAACCTCATGGAAGGGTCAGGAAGTATTTATAGAAGCAATTAATTTAATTAACATAGAACTTGGCTATGAGGCATTCTATATTGTCATTCTTGGCAGCGATCAAGGACGTGAGCTTTATAAAAAAAAATTAATTAGACTCTCTGAACAATATAGGATGTCAAAACAAATACGATTTATAGATCATTGTAAAAATATGGCTTTGGCCTACAAAGTTTCTGATATTATAGTTTCAGCTTCAAATGAACCTGAAGCTTTTGGAAGAGTGTCAGTAGAAGCCCAATCAATGGGAAAACCAATAATAGCTAGTAATATTGGTGGTTCGAATGAAACAGTCATTGATGAAAAAACAGGTTTTTTATTTGAGTCAAACAATGCCAAATCTTTAAGTAAACAGATTTTAAGAGTTCTTAATATGGATGAAACATCCTTAAAAATTATGGGAATAGAGGCAAGAAAAAATGTGACTCAAAGATTTAATGTTGAAAAAATGTGTTTTTCTACTTATTCAGAGTATAAAAGACTATTAAATTAAATGCCTACAATAACATTACCTGACGGAAATAATCTAAATTTTTCAAAAAAGGTTACTGGCGCTGAAGTAGCTGAGAAGATAAGTAAGTCATTGGCAAAACAAGCACTTATAATGAGTGTAGATGGTGAACTAAAAGATTTATATTTTGAAATTGACAAAGATTGTTCAATAAAAATTTTTACGGCAAAAGATCCTGAGGGTTTAGATGCAATTCGTCATGATACAACTCATATAATGGCCATGGCAGTTCAAGCGTTATTTCCAGGAACAAAGTTAGCAATTGGTCCAGCAATTAAAGATGGTTTTTATTATGATTTCTATAGAGAAGAACCTTTTACTCCGAAGGATCTTGAAAAAATTGAAATTAAAATGAAAGAGATAGTTGAAAAAGATGAAAAAACACGCAGAGAAGTTTGGGAAAGAGAACATACCAAAAAACATTATGGAGAATTAGGAGAAAAATATAAAGTTGAATTAGTAGATATGATTCCAGAAGGAAATGAGGTTTCTATTTATTATCACGGAAAATGGTATGATCTTTGTAGAGGTCCACATCTATTGTCGACCGGAAAAATTGGTAAATATTTTAAACTTACAAAAGTTGCTGGAGCATATTGGCGTGGAGATTCAAATAATGAAATGCTACAAAGAATTTATGGAACAGGATGGGCTTCTCAGAAAGATTTAGATGATTATTTAAAAAGAATTGAAGAAGCTGAAAAAAGAGATCATAGAAAACTTGGAAAGGAAATGGACCTATTTCATTTTAGAGAGGAAAGTCCTGGATCAGTATTTTGGCATGAAAAAGGATGGGCCCTATTTCAGAAATTAATCAACTATATGAGGGCTCGACAAGACGCTGCTGGCTATAAAGAAGTAAATACCCCTGAAATATTAGATAGACAACTATGGGAAAAATCTGGGCATTGGGAAAAATATGGAGAAAATATGTATACTTCAGAAACTCCTGATGAAAAAGTATTCGCAATTAAACCAATGAATTGTCCTGGTCATATTCAGGTATTTAATCAAGGTTTAAAAAGTTATAGAGATCTCCCTTTGCGTATTGCAGAATTTGGAAAAGTACATCGGTACGAACCATCTGGAGCCTTACATGGATTATTAAGGGTAAGAGCATTCACCCAAGATGATGCACATATATTTTGTTCTGAAGATCAAATTACTAGTGAATGTTTAGAGGTAACTAATTTAATTCTAGATATTTATAAAGATTTAGGTTTTGAAAATGTAATTCTTAAATACGCAGATAGACCAGAGGTAAGAGTTGGAGACGATGAAATTTGGGATAAAGCAGAGGCTTCATTGCTTGAAGCAGTAAAAGCTTCCAAGCTAGAATATAGTATTAATAAGGGTGAGGGAGCATTTTATGGTCCAAAAATTGAATTTGTTTTAAGAGATGCAATCGGCAGAGATTGGCAATGTGGAACTTTACAAGTAGATTTAAACTTACCTGGAAGATTAGATGCATCATATGTTGATAAAGATGGAACTAAAAAAATTCCTGTCATGTTACATAGAGCATTATTTGGTTCTCTAGAGAGATTTGTTGGAATTCTAATTGAAAACTATGCTGGCAAGTTTCCTTTCTGGATATCTCCACTACAGACTATGGTAATACCTATCTCGGAAGAATTTAACGATTATGCAATCAAGATATCTAAAAAAATAAAAAGTGCAGGAATTAGTTCTGCTGTTGACTTAAAAAATAATAATTTAAATTATAAAATAAGAGATCATTCTTTAGAGAAAATACCACTTTTACTTATTTGTGGTAAAAAAGAAGTTGACTCCAACTCTGTAACGATTAGAAGATTAGATTCTAATAAACAAGAAAATATGGATATAGACACATTCTTAAAAACTTTCTCTGCTATAAACAAAGCATCTTCAAACTAAGTGGCAGATTTTAAACAAAATTATTTTCAAAGAAGAACTAAGGATAGAGGCCCAAGATCTAATAATAGAATCTCCTCTCCTGATGTTCAGGTTATAGCAAGCGATGGTGAAAATCTTGGTGTACTCAATACCAATGAAGCTATCTCAATGGCAAAAAATCAAGGGCTTGATTTAATTGAAATAGCACCAAATGCAAATCCTCCAGTTTGTAAAATTATGGATATGGGTAAGTACAAATATGATGCCCAAAAAAAGGCAAATCTTGCAAAAAAGAAACAAAAAATAGTTTTGTTAAAAGAAATTAAAATGAGACCTGTAACAGAAATGCATGATTATGATTTTAAAGTTAAAAATGCAAAAAAATTTATTGCTAAAGGGGATAAGGTAAAATTCACAATTAGATTTAAAGGTAGAGAACTACAACACTCACACTTAGGAAACGAGTTAATGGGTAAAATCAAGGAAGACATGAAAGATATTGGCAAGGTAGAGCTTCATCCAAAATTTGATGGTAAGCAAATGATTATGGTTATCCAACCTTTATAGGGTTTAATAGAGGTTGTAAAATTATACCATTCTTTGTATAAGTCCGCAGAATTATGCCTAAATTAAAAACAAAAAGCTCAGCAAAGAAAAGATTTAAGATCTCAGCAAAGGGAAAAGTGATGACAGCCCAAGCTGGAAAGCGGCACGGCATGATTAAAAGAACAAATTCTCAAATTAGAAAATTAAGAGGCACTACAACAATGTCCAAGCAAGATGGAAAAATTGTCAAATCATACATGCCCTACAGTTTAAGAGGTTAATAATGGCGAGAGTTAAAAGAGGTGTAACAAGTAAAGCTAAGCATAAAAAAGTCTTAAAAGCTGTAAAAGGCCAATGGGGTAGAAGAAAAAATACTATAAGAGTTGCAAAGCAGGCAATGGAAAAATCAATGCAATATGCTTATAGAGACAGAAGAAACAAAAAAAGAGATTTTAAATCTCTATGGATACAAAGAATCAATGCAGGTGTCAGAGCTGAAGGAATGACATATTCTAAATTCATAAACGGATTAAGTAAATGTGGTATAGCAATAGACAGAAAGATTCTTGCTGAAATTGCTTATGATAGCCCAGAGGCATTCAAAACAATTGTACAAAAAGCCCAATCAGCATTGAATTAATTTTCATTGTTGTTTTTCTAAGGTTAACAAATATTCTACAGATATGTCTGATATTAAAAAAATAAAAGATGAATTCTTACATAAATTAAATGCAGATTTAAACATCGAAAGTATAAATCAAATCAAATCTGAGTTATTTGGCAAAAAGGGTAAAATTTCTAATTCTTTTAAAAATCTTGGATCTTTACCAACTGAAGAACGAAAAAAATTTGCATCGGATTTAAATTTTGTAAAAGATGAACTACAAGAAAAAATTAATAAAAAAATTCAAGAAATAGAAATTAAAGAAATAAATTCTAAGCTAGAGAATGAAAAAGTAGACGTGACTCTGCCTGAAAGAAATATTGTTCAAGGTAAGATACATCCTGTTTCTCAAGTTATAGATGAAATATCCTCTATATTTTCTGAAATTGGTTTTAGCGTTGAAGAAGGACCAGATGTAGAGAATGAGCATTACAATTTTACTGCATTAAATACTCCAGACAACCATCCAGCAAGAGACATGCATGATACTTTTTATTTAGATGATAAAAAAGAATTACTTTTAAGAACTCATACATCTCCAGTTCAGGTAAGAACAATGCTTAAAGGGAAACCTCCTTTTAAAATTATTGCTCCTGGTAGAACATATAGATCTGATAGTGATCAAACTCATGCTCCAATGTTTCATCAAGTTGAGGGACTTCATATTGATAAAAAAATAAATATGGGACACTTAAAAGGTTGCCTAAATTTTTTTATAAAATCTTTTTTTGAAGTTGATAAAATCAAAATGAGATTTAGACCAAGTCACTTTCCCTTTACAGAACCATCGGCAGAAGTTGACATTGGTTATGAATTAAAAGATGGCAAAATAGTCATCGGTGAAGGAAACAAATGGTTGGAGATTTTAGGTTGTGGGATGGTACATCCAAATGTACTTAAAAATGTAAAAATAAACCCAGACAAATATCAAGGTTATGCATTTGGGATTGGAATAGATAGATTAGCCATGCTTAAGTATGGAATTAATGATCTAAGAGCTTTTTTCGAGACTGACTATAGGTGGTTAAATCACTTTGGGTTTGACCCATTAGATGTACCTTCAAATTATAGAGGACTTAGTAGATGAAATTTACAATAGGCTGGCTTAAGGAACACCTTGATACGAAGTTCAAGGATATTGAAATAATTGAGAAGTTGACTGATGTTGGGCTTGAAGTTGAAAGCTTTGACAGAGTAGGTTCTGACTTAGATAATTTTAAAGTAGCAAAAATAATAAATGCCGAACAGCATCCGAATGCAGACAAGCTAAAGGTATGTGATGTTGATATAGGTGAACAAAACATAATAAAAGTCGTTTGTGGAGCACCTAATGCGAGGAAAGACCTCTTGACAGTTTATGCTGGTCCAGGATCAGTAATTCCAAAAAACAACATGAAACTCACAGTTAGCAAAATAAGAGGTGTGACCTCATATGGGATGTTATGTTCAGAATCAGAATTAAATTTATCTGATGAAAGTGATGGAATAACAGAACTAAAGTTAAATAAGTATTCTGACAAAGTAGGAAAAAATTTTTTTAAAAATAATAGTGAAAAAGTTATTGATTTATCCATCACTCCTAATCGACCTGATTGTTTAGGAGTAAGAGGAATAGCAAGAGATCTTGCAGCAGCGGGAGTTGGTAAATTAAAAAATACATCAAATTTAAAAATTAAAAACAATGGGCCTCAAAAAATTAAAGTTTCTATTACAAAAGATAAAAATCAAGGTTGTACTATATTTGGTAGCTGTTTAATTAAAAATGTTACAAACAAAGAAAGTCCAAAGTGGTTAAAAGATAAAATCACATCACTAGGTCAGAAGCCAATCTCAGCAATTGTAGATGTAACTAATTATGTGATGCTGGATTTAAATAGACCACTTCATGCATATGATGCAGACAAAATTGATAAGGAAATCATTGTAAGAAATTCGAAAAAAGGTGAAACATTCGAAGCTCTTGATAATAAAGCGTATATATTAGATAATAACATGTGTGTTATCTCTGATAAGTCTGGTGTATTGGGTTTGGGTGGAATAATAGGTGGCACACGCTCAGGGACTGAGTTTAGTACTAAAAATATTCTCTTAGAATCTGCATATTTTTTGCCTAGATCTATTAGAAAAACTTCAAAATTATTAAACATAGATACAGATGCTAAATTCAGATTTGAAAGGGGCATTGATCCTCAATCTATTGAAATAGGCCTAAATAAAGCTGCACAACTAATAACTGAAATTTGTGGAGGAAAAGTTAGCGAGTTCGATATTCAAAAAACCAGGACTGATAAAAAAAATAAAATCAAATTTAAAATTTCTTTGTTTGAAAAAATTGCAGGCTTTAAAATAAAAGACAAAGAAGTAATAAAAATCTTAACAGATTTAGGTTTTGAAGTTTCTAAAAAGAAATCTGAATTAGATTTAACAATTCCTACATGGAGACCTGATATCACCCAACCTATAGATATAGTAGAGGAGATAGTAAGAATAAAAGGTTTCAGTAATATAGAAATTCTGGAACCACAAAAAAATAGAATTAAAGACACACTTAATAAACAACAAAAACTTTTTCATTTTTTACAACGTTCAGTAGCATCAAAAGGATATTTTGAGACTGTAACCTGGTCATTTACTGACTCAAAAATAAATAATCTTTTCATAGAAAATTACAAAGAAGTAAAAATAGTAAATCCAATAAGCTCAGAACTCGATGTTTTAAGAAATTCAATATTTCCTAATTTAGTATTCTATCTAAAAAAAAATTTAGATAGAGGATTTAAAGATATTTCTCTTTTTGAGATAGGGCCAATTTTTAAAGACAAAAACCCTGGAGAACAATTAACTGTAATTGGAGGAATAAAATCAGGAAAGATATCAAGATTAAATTGGAATGAACAAAATAGATTGATTGATGTGTTTGATGCAAAAAAAGATACAATTCAGACTTTAATTGAAGCCGGATATGATAGACATAGCTTGTTTATAAGAGAAAAATCTCCTTCTTATTATCATCCTGGAAAATCTGGATCTGTGTATCTTGATAAAGATGATATTGATCCAGTGGCTTATTTTGGGGAAATTCATCCAAATATTATAAAAAAACTTGATATAAAAACTGAGGCATTGGTATGTTTTGAGATTTATCTAGATCACTTAAAAGATAAAACACTTAAACTTAAAGACTCAAAATCTCAATTTCAATTTTCTGACTATCAAAAATCAGACAGAGACTTTGCTTTCGTGGTTGATAAAAATTTTAAGGCTCAAGATTTAATAGAAATAATATCTTCTATTGATCAAAGTTTAATTAAGTCAGTAAAAATTTTTGATGTCTATGAAGGTGAAAATATTCCTAAAGATAAAAAGTCTATAGCTCTCAATGTAACAATTCAATCTTCAGAAAAGACATTAGAAGAAAGTGATCTTGAAAAAATTAATAAACTAATAATTGCAACTGTAGAGAATAAATCAGGTGCAAAAATTAGGTCCTAAATGTCTGGTGAAATTGAGAATATAAGAAATTTTGCAATTATTGCACATATTGATCATGGAAAATCTACTATCGCTGATAGAATAATTCATAGTTGTGGAGGATTAACTGAACGAGAGATGAAATCTCAAGTCCTTGACTCTATGGATATTGAAAGAGAAAGAGGAATAACGATCAAAGCTCAAACTGTAAAATTAAATTATAAAGCTAAAGATGGAAAAGAGTATGTTTTAAATATTATAGACACACCTGGTCATGTAGATTTTAGCTACGAGGTAAGTAGATCTCTTTATGCTTGTGAGGGCTCAATACTTATTGTTGATAGCACTCAAGGTGTTGAAGCACAAACTCTAGCAAATGTTTATCAAGCACTAGATACCAATCATGAAATTGTTCCAGTATTGAATAAGGTTGATTTACCTGCATCCGACATAGAAAAAACGAAAAAACAAATTGAAGACGTTATTGGTATTGATACTGAAAATGCCATTCCTTGTTCTGGTAAAACTGGAGAAGGTATTGAAGATATATTAGAGCAAATAATAACTACTTTACCTGCACCAAACGGAGAAACTAAATCAGATTTAAAATGTTTACTTGTTGATAGTTGGTATGACACTTACTTAGGTGTAGTAATTTTAATTAGAGTAATTGATGGCAAATTATCAAAAAATATGAAAATTAAAATGATGTCAACTAATCAAGAATATATTGTGGAAAAAGTTGGGGTTTTCACACCAAAACCTACAGATATAAACGAGTTAAATACGGGAGAAATAGGTTTTATAACAACAGGAATTAAAGTTCTATCAGAAACAAAAGTTGGTGACACTATTTGTGATGCTACAAAGCCACTAAAAGACGCTCTGCCAGGATTTAAACCTAGTAAGCCAGTTGTATTTTGCGGTTTGTTTCCTGTCGATAGTTCAGAGTATCAGAAACTAAAAGATGGATTAGCTAAACTTCAATTAAATGATGCAAGTTTTTCATTTGAACCTGAATCGTCTTCAGCGCTAGGGTTAGGATTTAGATGTGGTTTTTTAGGTTTATTACATCTTGAAATTGTAACCGAAAGACTTGAAAGAGAATTTGATGTAAACTTATTAACCACTACTCCTGGAGTTGTTTATAAAGTTCATCTGAACAATGAAACTATATTAGATTTACAAAATCCGTCCAGTTTACCTGATCAAACATTGATTAAGATGATCGAGGAACCTTGGATTAGAGCTACAGTCATAACTCCAGATCAGTATTTAGGATCTATAATCAAAATGTGCCAGGATAAAAGAGGAATACAAACAAATTTAAGTTATTCAGGAAATAGAGCAGTTATAAATTATGAGCTTCCTCTAAATGAGGTAGTTTTTGATTTTAATGATCGTCTCAAATCCATGACGAGTGGTTATGCGAGTTTTGATTATGAAATAATAGAACATCGAGAAGGAGATTTAGTAAAATTAGGTATATTAGTAAATGCTGAGCCAGTTGATGCTTTAGCAATGATGATACATAAAGATTTTGCTCAAAGAACTGGAAGGGAAGTTTGTGAAAAATTAAAAGATTTAATACCAAGACATAATTTTATGATCCCTGTTCAGGCTGCAATAGGAGGAAAAATTATTGCAAGAGAAACAATTAAAGGTTTTAAAAAAGATGTTCTTACAAAAATTCATGGTGGTGGGGCCACTGATAGAAAGAGAAAACTTTTAGAAAAACAAAAAAAAGGTAAGGCAAGATCAAAACAATTTGGAAGAGTAGAAATTCCACAAGAAGCTTTTATTGGAGTACTTAAAATTAAAAAAGAATAATTTATGAAAAAAATAAATTGGGGGATTATTGGCCTTGGAAATATTGCCCAGACTATTTTAAAAAGTTTTTCAAATATTCAAAATTCAAATTTATTAGCTATTGCAAGTAAAGATATATCTAAATTAGATTTCTTCAAAAAAGAATTTAATATTAAAAGTGAGTTTGTTTTTAATGATTATGAAAGTTTAACAAAGTGTAATGAGGTAGATATAGTTTATATTTCTTTACCAAACTCACTTCATTTATACTGGATTAGAAAGTGTATTGAAAATAATAAAAATATATTAGTTGAAAAACCAGCAACACTAAATTTCGAAGAAGCTAAAAATTTAAAACAAATGATGGTAAATAGTAATTTATTTTTCACTGAAGGCTTCATGTATCGTTATGATCCTTTAATTAAAAGCGTAATAAATTTAATTAAAAATAATGAAATAGGAGATTTATTAAGCTTAGACAGCTCATTTGGTGTTAATTTATTAACAAAAAAAAAATTTTTTTTTTTTAAAAAAAATAAAAAAATAAACAAAAAAAGTAGACAATTTAATAAAGATCTAGGAGGTGGTTGTATATTAGATTTAGGTTGTTATCCTACATCCTTAACAATTTTGATTTCATCACTTATAAAAAATATAGATAATAAAAAATTTAAGATTAAAGTTCTAGAAAGAGAGATAGGAGAAACAGGTGTTGATATACATTCAAAAGCGCAAATTATTTTTGAAAATGGATTTGTATCAAATGTGAATGCATCTTTTAAAGAACATTTAGGAAATGATACTATTATCAAAGGTAAAAAAGGCGAAATCCAGATTAAAAATACTTTTCTTGGAATTGAGGAAATTAAAGTTATCTCAAAGTTTAAAAATTATTCTATAATTAAAAAATTAGATGAGAATATTTACTCAATAGAAATTGAAAAAATAAGCCAAAATATTTTAGATGGAACAAATCAGGCTATATTCCCAGTGATGAAATTAGAAGATACATACATTAATATGAAAATATTGGAAAATTGGAAAAATGCAAAAGAGTAAAATAATAGATTGTATAACCTTTTTTGATAATAATTTCATGTTTGATATTAGATATAAAATTTTAGAAAATTATGTTGATTATTTTTTAATATGTGAATCT
>CABXRS010000002.1 GCA_902514665.1 uncultured Pelagibacteraceae bacterium
TACCAAAAAGATGGTGGAACACATTTATTAGGATTTAGAAGTGCATTAACTCGAGTTGTGAATAAATATGCTAACGAACATAATTTGTTAAAAAAAAATAAATTAGCAATTTCTGGAGATGATATAAAAGAAGGTCTTACATGTGTTTTATCAACTAAAATTCCAGACCCAAAATTTTCATCACAAACTAAAGACAAGCTAGTTTCATCTGAAGTGAGAATGATTGTTGAAACAGTTGTAAACGAAAAATTATCAACATGGTTTGATCAAAATCCATCTATTGCAAAAATAATACTAGCTAAAATTATTCAAGCAGCCATGGCAAGAGATGTGGCTAGAAAAGCAAGAGAAAACGTTAGAAGAAAAGGAGCACTTGAATTGAGCGGTCTTCCTGGAAAATTAGCTGATTGTCAAATAGGAAAGCAAGAAGGCACAGAATTATTTATCGTTGAAGGAGATTCAGCAGGAGGCTCTGCAAAACAAGGAAGAAATAGATCAAATCAAGCAGTTTTACCTCTTAGAGGAAAAATTTTAAACACTTATGTTGAAGATTTGACAACTAAAAAAAATGGTAATGGTAATGGTAATGGAAATGGATCAGACAAAAGGACTAAGGCTCTGTCAAAAATGATATCTTCAAATGAGATAGTTACATTAATCAACGCATTAGGTCTTGATCCCAAAGCACAAGAAATAGATCTAAAAGATTTAAGATATGGTAAAATAATAATTATGACAGATGCTGACGTTGATGGTTCTCATATAAGAGCTTTATTACTAACTTTTTTTAACAACGAACCATTTAACAAATTAATTGAAAATGGCCATATATATTTAGCTCAACCACCACTGTTTAAAATTAATAAAGGAACTAAAGGTGTATATATTAAAGATGAAAAAGAATTAGAGGACTATATTTTGAATAATAATAAAGAACTTAAGAAAATAAAAAAAGGAACCAAAGAATTTACAAGAGCTTTAGATCTAGAAAGGTCTAAAATGAATATTCAAAGATTTAAGGGTTTGGGAGAAATGAATCCTGAAGAACTGTGGAGTACTACGTTAGATCCAGAAACCAGAAATTTACTTCAAGTACAGTATTCAAAAGATCTTAAAAAAGATCAAAGTTTAATACATACACTTATGGGTAACGATGTTGCGCTTAGAAAAGATTTTATTGTTTCTAATGCGATTAATGTTCAGAATCTCGATATATAAAAATGAAGTTTTTTGAAACTTCTAAACAATACTCTTTTAAAAAATCAACCTATATAACTTTAAGATGGATAGGAATTGTTGGACAATTTGTTGCTGTAAACTTTGTATATTTAATCTTAAATTTTGAGTTCAATTTTATTTTTTCAAATTTAATAATATTTTTAGGGATTTTGAGTAATTTTTATTTAATTTATGTTTATAAAAAGACTCAACTGTCAGATAGATCTGCATTCATTTTCTTATTTATTGATATAATTCAATTGAGTAGTTTACTTTATTTAACAGGAGGTATTGTAAATCCATTTACTATTTTTTTATTAATCCCAAGTGTATTTTCTTCTTCTAACTTAAGTTTCAAAACTAACTCATTATTAGTAGGTTTGACTGCTATTTTGATTATAATTCTTACTTTTTATTCTACAGACTTGCCTGCACCTTTAAGTGATCATTTCCATGTAAGTCCTTATTATTATTTTTCTATACCTATAGCACTGATCATTGCTCTCCTTTTTCTAAATTATTTTGCAATGACATTTGGATCACAATCACGTTTAAGAAAAGATGCCTTATCAAAAATGGAAGAAATAATGGCTCAAGAACACGAGCTACTTTCTTTAGGTGGCCAAGCAGCAGCAGCAGCACATTCATTAGGAACTCCTCTCTCAACAATTAAAATAATCACTCAAGATTTAGCCAAACAATTAAAGGATAAAAAAGAATTTGAAAAAGATATAGAACTATTAAATAGCCAAGTAGTAAGATGCAATGAAATTTTAAAACGTTTAAGCCTTAATCCAGTTGAGGAAGATGATTTTATAGATAAAGATATAACTGTTAGAGAATATTTGTCTGAAATTATTCTATCTTTTAAAGAAATAAGTAAGAAAAATTTTATTTTTAATTTTGATCAAGATTCTAACCCTAGAAAAATCACAAAGTCTATTGAAATTGTCTACGGATTAAGAAATTTTATTGGTAACGCCAATAAGTTTTCTAGGGATAAAATTTTTATAAATTTGAAAAGTGACAGTGAAATGACAGAAATAACAATAGAAGATGATGGTGCTGGCTATCCTAGAGATATTCTTCCTAAAATTGGAGAACCTTATTTAAATCCTAGTAATAAAGAGAAAAATTCAAAAACAGGATTAGGACTTGGATTATTTATTGGCAAAACTTTACTAGAAAAAAATTTTGCTTCATTAAACTTTAGAAACTCTAAAACAAGAGGAGGAGCAGAAGTTATAATTAATTGGCGAAATTTAGATTTATTTAATATTTAATGATAATTTTTTTTTGTTTCAAAAAGTGAACTTAACTCTGAAATCATAACGTCTCCCAACTCATTAACATCAGTAATCTTAATTGCTTTATTATAGTATCTAGAAACATCATGACCAATTCCAATTGCTAAAACTTCAATATCAGATTTATTTTCAATATATTTAACGATTTTTTTTAGATGTTTTTCAAGAAAATCACCTGAATTTACACTAAGAGTCGAGTCGTCAACAGGAGCTCCATCAGAAATAACCATTAAAACTTTTCTCTCTTCTTTTCTTTTTTTTATTCTATTATAGGCCCATGATATTGCTTCTCCGTCAATATTTTCTTTAAGCAAACCTTCTTTAAGCATCAGCCCTAAGTTATTTTTTGCTTGCCTCCAATGAGTATCTGCACCTTTGTAAATTATATGTCTCAAATCATTTAATCTTCCGGGTGTTTTTGGCTTTAAACTTTTAGCCCACAATTCTCTTGATTGCCCACCTTTCCAGTTTTTAGTTGTAAAACCTAAAATTTCAACTTTGACCGAGCACCTCTCTAGAGTTCTAGATAAAATATCAGCACAAATTGCAGCTATTGTAATTGGTCTTCCTCTCATCGATCCTGAGTTATCTATTAATAAAGTAACAACAGTATCTTTGAATTCTAAATCTTTTTCTTTTTTAAATGACAAAGAGTTGTAAGGGTCCATTATTATTCTAGGAAGTTTTGAACTATCAAGCAATCCTTCCTCTAAATCAAATTCCCATGCTCTATTCTGTTTTGCGAGTAACTGTCTTTGAAGTTTATTTGCTAGTTTTGTAATGATATCTTGAAAACCTATTAATTGTTGGTCTAAAGTTTTTCTTAATTTAGTTGCTTCATCAGCATTTTCTAAGTTTTCTGCTTTTACAATTTCATCAAATTGAGTGGTAAAGATTTTATAATCAAGATTGAGATTATCTATATTTTTTTTTATAATTTGCTCTGTACTTTGTTCGTTTGAATCTGTTTCCGATAGTTGCTCGTCTAAATTAAATTCATCGACATCATAATCTGAGTCCAAAGTAGCCTGTGTTTCTTGATCCTTATTTTCATCTTTGCTATCTTCATTCTCGTTATTTTGATCATCATTTGAAGGATTGTCTTGTCCTTGATCTTGATTTTCCTCGTTTGACTGATCTTCCTCACTTTGAAAAATATCCATTTCCTCCAGAATCTTAGAAAAACGAGAGCTATAAGTGTCCTGATCCTCAAGGTTATCTAATAAAAATTCTTTATGTTTTTCTATAGAACTCTCAAAGTCTTTTTCCCAAAAATTAAGCATTTTTGAGGTTAATGGATTGAGTTTAATTTTATGAAAATTTTTAAGCATATAAAGTTCAAATGCTTCAGTAACAGTAACATCTTCTTTAGTTTTCAATTGGTCTCTACGCTTTTGGCTAATTATTTGAGAATAATTTTCATGAAAATTCTTTTCAATTCCTTTTAACATTTGGCCACCTAAAGCCTCATACCTTATTTTTTCTGCAATATTATAAAGAGATCTGGAAGAGTTATTTCCAGGTAAATTTTTTTTATAAATAGTATCATTAGAAAATTTTTTCTTTAAAGCAGAGGAGTCTGTTTCTGCTCGTAATTTTACAAAATCCCTTGGACTATTTATATTACCAATTTCTAAAGAATTTATGTCTTTAGAATTATTTTTTTCAAAATCTTTTTTAATTAAATCAAAGTTGTCAGAAATAACTTTTGCAGTAGAAGTTAATGCAATCCTAAATTTTTCCTTTAAATTGCTTTCTCTACTACTCATTTAAATTTGAATATTCATCAATGACTCAGGCAATTCTTCACCAAAACACCTTTGATAATATTCTGCAATAGTATTTTTTTCTATATCATCACATTTATTTAGAAAGGTTACTCTGAAAGCGTAACCGACATCTTTAAAGATCTCTGAATTTTCAGCCCAATGCATAACAGTTCTTGGACTCATAACTGTTGAAATATCCCCTGCAATAAATCCTTTACGTGTTAAAGAGGCTACTTTAATCATGTTGGAAACAATTTCTTTCCCTTTTGAATTGTTCAAATTTTTGTTTTTAGCTAAAATAATATCCATTTCTCTATCAAGACTCAGATAATTAAGTGTCGTTACTATATTCCATCTGTCCATTTGACCTTGGTTTATTTGCTGAGTACCATGGTAAAGACCACTGGTATCTCCTAAGCCTACTGTATTTGATGTAGCAAATAATCTAAAAAATTTATTTTGCTTTATTACTTTATTTTTATCTAGTAGCGTAAAATTACCTTCAGCTTCTAAAACCCGCTGGATTACAAACATAACATCAGGTCTTCCTGCATCATATTCATCAAATACAAGAGCAACTGGATTTTGAATAGACCATGGCAAAATTCCTTCATTAAATTGGGTGATTTGTTTACCCTCTTTTAAAACTATTGCATCTTTTCCAATTAAATCTATTCGGCTAACATGGCTATCTAGATTTACACGAATACATGGCCAGTTTAGTCTAGCAGCTATCTGCTCAATGTGAGTAGACTTGCCTGTACCATGATATCCCTGAACTAAAACTCTTTTATTAAACGAAAAACCAGAAATGATTGCCAGTGTAGTATCTCTGTCAAATTTATAACTTTTATCAATTTCAGGAACATAATCATTTTTTTTTGAAAATGCATCAACCTCCATCTCTGAGTCTATTCCAAATGTTTGTTTCAAAGAGACTTTAATGTCTGGTTTTATATCAAGATTTGGTGTCAATTTTATCTCTATAAGTATTTTTAAGCTGTGTATAAGCTAAAGTTATTAATTTAAGTTTTTCCTCGTATTTTTTATTTCCAGAATTCATATCAGGGTGGAATTTTTTAACAAGCACTTTGAATTTGTCCTGTATTTTCCTCCACTTTAGACCCACCGAAATACCAAGAATACCAAACGCTTTGATATCTTTGTGATCAAATTTAAATTGACGCATATGATCATACTCACCATTTACTTTATCCTTATCTAATTCGTCTTTTAATGTTGTATTCCAAAGAACTTTAAAAAAATTGTCTGAGGAACTAAAACTCTGTGTAGGCTTATGCCATATCATATCAGACTTTAAAAAATCCATTACTTGGTCGTCATTCATTCCAGAAAAGTAATTCCAATTTTTGTTGAATTCTTTTACATGCTCAAGACATAGCATTCTAAATTTTTTACTATTATCTTTTTCAACTGGTGCTTTATATTCACCAATTTTATTACAATTATTCCAGTCACAAATATTTTTCATGATATATAATAAATATTATTTATGGATATAAATGACTTAATTGCAATTGTAAAAAAAAAATTGCAGGATAAGATAAATATTGAAAGTATTAGAATAGAGGATAAATCTTTTCTTCATAAAAATCATGTTGGCAATCAAGAAGGCAGATTCCATTTAAAAATAAGTTTAATTTCTAGTGAACTTAAAAATATGAGTAGGATAGAAAGTAATAAGAAAATTTTCAAAATTTTAGATAAAGAAATGAGAGATTCTATTCATTCAATTCAAATCTTGATTTCTTAAAAAATTTGTTAAAAATAAACCTAATTTTTTTTTAGAATATTCTTTATTGATTATTGGAGCTCCAATTTTTTTGAGCAAGACCAAATTAATTTTATTTGATCTATTTTTCTTATCTTTTGCCATAAAGCTTAAAATTTTTTTTGTATCCTTTTGATTAAAAAATTTACTTACAGAAGATGGTAAATCAGAATTGTCAATATGATTTATAATGGAATAATAATCTTTTTTATCCATTAATTTTGCTTTAAGACTAAAATCTAGCGCAGTTTTCATTCCAAGTATTACAGCTTCTCCATGATTTAGCTTTCTACTAAATCCTAATGTTGCTTCATAAGCATGAGCAAAAGAATGACCAAAATTTAAAATTTTTCTTAAACCTTTCTCTTTTTCATCTTTTTCAACTACCGCCTTTTTAATCTTACAACTTTCATAAATAGATTTTTCAATAAATGGCGATGTTAAATTTAAAATTTTAGTTTTATTGTTATTTAAAAAATTATAAAATTTTTTACTCCCAATAATTGAATGTTTTAAAATTTCTCCATATCCACAAATTATCTCTCTTTTAGGTAAAGTTTTCAAAAATTGAGTGTCAGAAATAACAAGATTGGGCTGGTAAAAACTTCCAATTAGATTTTTACCATAACTGGTATTTACAGCTGTCTTACCACCAATTGAAGAGTCAACCTGGGATAAGAGAGTAGTTGGTATGTTTATAAATTTAAGCCCCCTTTTGAACAGACTTGCAGCAAAACCACTTATATCCCCAGTTATTCCTCCTCCAATAGATATCAAACAGTCGTCTCTAGAAAAATTTTTATTTAACAAAATGTCTAAAATTTTATTTATATTATTCATATTTTTATTTAATTCATTGGCTTTAAAATAATAAATATAACTCATTTTATTTTTTAAAGATTTTTTAATAGTAGAAACTAATTTTTTAGGAACATTTCTATCTACAACTAAAAGACATCTGTTAAAATCAATTGAATTAGATTTTAAAATTTTAGAAATATTCTTAGATATTCTATGTCCAATTAAAATTGGATATTTCTCAGTATTTGTTTCTATATTTAATTTAATTTGATTCATAAATTTTAATTATTTTATTAACTACTTCATTTTTAGTTAAATTATCACATTTAATTTCAAACAACGCTTTTGCATAAATGTTAGAGCGTTTTTTTATTAAATCAATTATTTCATTATCTGACGAGTTTATTGCAAGGGGTCTTTTTTTACTATTTTTTATTCTTGTTAACAAAATGTTGTTATCCCAGTTTAGCCAAAACGATATATGACTTTTCAAAACTACTTTTCTAATATTTTCATTTATGAAAGCTCCACCACCAAGAGAGATCACAGAGGGATATAGTTTTAATTTTTTAAGTGTTATTTTTTCCTCAATTTTTCTAAAATAATCTTCACCTTTATCTTCAAAAACTTTGCTTATTGTTGTCCCTAATTTTTTTTCAATCTCATTATCAGTATCTATAAAATTTAATTTAAGTTTTTTTGCGACCAGCAAGCCTATAGAACTCTTTCCAGATCCCATCATTCCTAAAAATACTAGATTTTCTTTTGATTTCATAAGTTTCTTTATTGAAAAACACAAATATGTCTTAATTTGAAATTATCTAAAGTTATATGCAATTTACTAAAAATACAAGTTCAGGCAAAGCTAGTATTATGGGAATAGTAATTAAATTATCACTTGGATTGATAGTTGTACTAAGTTTTGTTTTTTTTATAAACTCATTAGATTTCCCTGCTCCCAAAAAAGAAATAGAAAAAATTATTCCAAATGAAAATTTTAAAATTGTTAAATAAAAAATATTTTTCAATTTTAATATTTTATTTGTTATCAGGGATAAATTCTTTTGCAGAAGAAAAACCAGTTGATATCTGGAATTTAGAAAAAAAACAAACAGATATTGTTGAAGAAACCAATATTTCTAATCAAAAACAAATCAATAGCAATGAAAGTAGTATTTATAACATGCAATCAAACAAGAAAATTGATCAAATTAAACTGGATCAAAATGTTGACTCGAAAGAAGTAAAAATTGTAGGGTTATATGATCCAGCAGAATTCGGACTTAGTATTGACATGTGGTCAAATTCTGACGGATCAAAGTTAAAAAGTCTATTTGAAAATATTAATAATTATGCTCTTTCACAAGATGCATCAGAAATAATGAATATTTCCATGTTGACTAATGCCTACTATCCAAATCAAAATATAACTGAGCAAGAGTTTTTGAAATTCAAATCTGATTGGTTAATTAAAAATTCTAATTTAGAAATAATTGAGGAATATTTGATAAAAAATCAAACAATCAACTTGCACCCTGAGCTAACTAGGTTTTTAGTAGACAACTATTTATCTGATTCGAATATAAAAAAAGCATGTGAAATTTTTTCTAATATTAATGAACCAATTGAGGATAACTATTTATCCAAGTTCAATTTATATTGCTTAATCAATTATGGCAAAAAGGAAGAAGCTCAATTAATTTTAGATTTAAAAAAAGAACTTGGTTTTCAAGACGATTATTACGAAAATAAAATTAATTATTTATTTGGATATATTGAAGAGTCTGATAAAATAATTTCAGAAGAATCTCTTTTAGACTTTCATTTAGCACATAGGACTAATCCTGAATTTTCTTTTGAACCTACAGTAGACTCTCCAAAATTTATTTGGCAATATTTATCTGCCTCAAATCTTCTTATTAATATTAAAGATATAGAAATTACCGATATAGATAAAATTTCTATTATTGAAAAAGCAGTTCACGATAAAAATTATCCAGAAAAAGATTTATTTGAATTTTATAAGAAATTTCAATTCAATATAAATCAACTTTTAAATGCAAAGGATGTATATAAATCTTTATCAAAAATAGAAGGCAGAGCACTATTATACCAAAGAACTCTTTTAACTGAGGAGCTAAATTTAAAGTTAGAATTGATGCAAACTTTAAAAAAAGCCTTTAAAAAAGATGAAATTGAAAATGCCTTCGATCAAGAATTAAAACGCTTTCTAAACCTAATCTCAGAGGAAGATGTACCCTCAAATTATACAACCTTTTACAATAATTATTCCAAAAATGATCAAGTAACTGATAAAAAAATTAAGTTTAATAACAAAATTTTGCATCAATCAAAATTAATAAATTATTTTAATGGAGATTACGCTAAATCCCAAATTGAACAAGAACTTGAAAAATTTTTAAAAAAAATCAAAAAGGATAAAAAATATATTTTATCAAAAAAAGATATTATTTTCCTGGAAGCTTTAAAGTCTGATGGAATACAAATATCAAAAAAATATGACAACCTTTATGAAGTCAAACAGTCAGAAATGCCAGAAGATATTCAGCTCAAGATTGAAAATAATGAGATCGGTGCAGCACTATTAAGAGTAATTGAAGTTATTGGCCCTGAAAAAATAGAAAATTTAGATGAGGATACTGTTTATTTTATTATAAATACTCTTAATCAATTAAATGTTGATTTAATTAGGAATAAACTTTTGCTAAAGTTTCTTCCTTTAAAAGTATAAAAATTAATTTTATTATTTATTATATGAGTATCAGAGATATTATTACTGTACCCAGTGATACATTAAAAAAAATCTCAACTCCGATTGAAAAAGTTGGTGTAAATGAAAAGAAGTTAGCGAGGGATTTACTTGAGACAATGTATAAATCAAATGGTATTGGTCTTGCAGCGGTTCAAGTAGGTATATTAAAAAGAATTCTAGTTATTGATGTTTCTTCTAAAGATGAAAAGAAAAAACCGATGTGTTTTATTAACCCTGTAATTAAAAGTTTAAGTGAAGATACATCTATATATGAGGAAGGATGCTTATCTATTCCAGATACATTCATAGAAATAGAGAGGCCAAAGATTTGTACAGTAGAATATGTTGATATTAATGGTAAAATAAAAAATTTAGATTGCGATGGTCTTTTGTCAACTTGTCTTCAACATGAAATAAACCATTTAGATGGAAAATTAATTATTGATCATTTATCAAAATTAAAAAGAGATATAATTATAAAAAAAATTTCAAAAAATAAAAAAAATCCTGATCGTATACTAGTCTAATAATGGTAAAAAATATTGTTTTCATGGGCACACCAATGTTTGCTGTGCCAATTTTAAAGTCTTTGTATCAGAATGGATATTCTATTTCATGCGTTTATACTCAACCTCCTCAAAAATCTAAAAGAGGACAAAAAATCAATAAGTCTCCTATTCAAGGAATTTCAGAAACTCTTAATATTGATTGTAGAGCCCCATTAACTTTAAAAGAAAATAAAGATGAATATGAATATTTCAAATCTCTAGATATAGATCTAGCAATTGTTGTTGCTTATGGGCAGATTATTCCAAAAGAATTTTTAAGTTTAACAAAAAAAGGATTTATAAATATACACGCATCCATTCTGCCAAAGTGGAGAGGAGCAGCGCCCATACAAAGAGCTATAATGAATTTAGATCAAGAAACAGGTGTAAGTATCATGAAAATAGAGGAAAAATTAGACGCAGGGCCAGTTTGCAATACCTACAAAATAAACATTGAGAATAATTTAAATTCTGCTGAAATTGCTGAAAAGTTATCTTTTGTTGCTGCAGAAAAAATTTTAGATAATATTGATGACATACTTGAGGATAAGGCAACTTTTAAGGACCAAGATCATTCCAAAGCAACATACGCCCCAAAAATCCAAAAGATAGAGGGTTTAATTGATTGGGTGAGCAAGGCAGAAAATATTATAGGAAAAATAAATGGCTTATATCCTGTTCCTGGAGCTTTTTTTATATCAAGCGGCGAGAGGTATAAAATTTTAAAAGCAGAAATAAGTAATGGGATTGGAAATCCTGGAGAGGTTCTTAATGATTATTTAGAAATTGCTTGTGGAGACAAAAAATCAATTAAGGTGATTGAGATACAAAGAGAAGGAAAAAGGCCACAAAACATTGGTGAATTTATGCTCGGCTCAAGAATTAAAAAAGGCCATCAAATTTAAATGGCGAGATATCAAGTTATTATAGAATATGTTGGTACAAATTTTAGAGGTTGGCAGATTCAAAAAAAAGGATCTACTATTCAAGGATTAATACAAAAATATCTATCAAAACTTTTAAAAGAAAAAATAATTCTCAATGGATCTGGTAGAACAGATGCAGGGGTACATGCCCATGCTCAATCTGCACACTTTGATTGTAAGAAAAAAATTTTAGATTTAACAAAATTTTTAAAATCAATTAATCACTTTCTTAACAACAAAGGTATAGCAATTATTAAAATTAAAAAAAGAAGTGAAAAATTTCACTCTCGATTTTCTGCCAAACAAAGAATTTATAAATATATAATTTTTAATCAGTTAACTGCTCCTGTAATTCAAAAAGGTAGAGGGTGGTATGTGAGGAAAATATTAGATATTGATCTAATGAAAAAGGGAGCAAATAAATTATTGGGAACAAATGACTATTCGACCTTTAGGTCATCAAGTTGTCACGCTAAAAGTCCAATTAGAACAATCAAATTAATCAAAATAAGAGCATTAAAAAATAAAATTGAAATAGAATTCAGATCACAATCATTTTTACAACAGCAAGTAAGATCGATGGTAGGTTGCCTAAAATATTTGGGTGAAAAGAAATGGGACCTTAAAACTTTTGAGAAAGTATTTAGATCTAAAAAAAGAGTATTGTGTGCTCCACCAGCACCACCCGAAGGGCTTTTTTTATACAGAGTTATTTATTAATTTTTCTTTTTGCCAATTGCAAATTTTTTATTTATTCTCCATCTAGATTCAGCTCTAACTATATAGCCACAACAGTTTCTAGATTTGCATTTACATGGAAATTGTCTAAAATTTTCATCATATCCAAATCCATAATCACAAGTAAATTCCTCACCTTTTTTAATATCTTTTATTGCTTTAACCCAAATTTTAAGTCCCTTACCATCATAATCACAATTATTATTACACGAATGATTGATTAAACCTGCCGTATTCCATGGAAAATCTCCATCAAGATCGTATCTTTTATTTATAGTAAATAAATAAATTGGTTTACCATTATCGTATTTATTAGATGCCTCGGTTTGTTTTTTTGTGATTAATTTACCGATATAATCAATTATTTTAGTCCCTGCCTTAATATCTTTTGTTGCGTAAAGTCCTCTTCCATTTTTATCTATAAATGACTTTTTAATTCTGTAAAGTTTCATTAAGATTGTGTTTAGATACTTATGCTTAATTATCAATTAAATTCTATCAAAGCATCAACATGTCTTTTGGTACTTTCTTGCAAAGCCTTAAGATCATATCCACCCTCAAGTATTGATACTACATTACCATTACAAAATGATTTTGAGATCTCTAATGTTCTTTTGGTAATTTTATAAAAATCCTCAGAATTAAGCTCTAGTTGGGCCAATGGATCGTCAATGTGTGCATCAAAACCTGCAGAAAACAACAAGAATTCAGGTTTAAACTCCCTAACTTTATTTAAAACATTTTCGTAAGCGTTTAAATACTTTTCTGCAGCTGTCCCAGCTTCAAGTGGAATATTTAATACATTATTAAAATTACCTTTTTCTTTTTCTGACCCAGATCCTGGATAGTAAGGATATTGATGAGTAGAAATAAATAAAACTTTTTCATTATCATAAAAAATGTCTTGAGTACCATTTCCATGATGAACATCAAAATCAATAATTGCAATTTTATTATATTTATATTTTTCGATTAAGTAATTTGCACCAACAGCAACATTATTAAAGATACAAAAACCCATTGCTTTTTCTTTTTCTGCATGGTGGCCTGGAGGTCTTACTGCACAAAATGCATTTTTAAATTCTTTGTTCTGTACTCCATCAATTGCAGTTATAATTGAACCTACAGCATCCTTAGAAGCATCTTTGCTGCCTGGAGAAATTATAGTATCCCCGTCAAGAAAATTATATCCTTTTTTGGGAAATGATTTATTTACTTGATCTAAATAATTAGATGTATGGGTTTTAATTAAGATAGAATTCTCATATTTCTTTGGTTTTTTCCAAATGAGATTTTTATTGTCTAATTTTTTAAAATTATCAATTACAGCAGTAACTCTATCAATTTTTTCAGGATGTCCATCGCCAGTATTATGGTTTTGATATGTGTCTGATGTAATTAACCCTGTTTTCACTTAAAATAATTCTTCAATATATTCGAATAAATTAAGGTTAATTTTTTTAGTTCTGACAATGAAACTGCCTCATCTACTTTATGCATCGTTTTACCAACTAACCCAAATTCTAAACAAGGTGCAATTTTTCTTATAAACCTTGCATCTGATGTTCCCCCAGTTGTTGAAAGTTGAGGTTTAATGTTTGTAATTTTCTTAATTATATCTTGTATCATAAAAGTTGTTTTATTAGGATTTGTTAAGAAGGCTTCTCCAGATACACTGTATTCGACTTTATATTTAGATTTATTTTTTGCTGATATTTTTTTTATAACTTTATTTATTTTCTTCTTAAGTGAAGTCGAGGAATGTTTATTATTAAATCTTATATTGAATGTAGCTGTTGCGATTCTTGGAATTACATTATCAGCATTGTTATTAATATTTATTTTTGTTATTTCTAAGTTAGTTGGTTGAAAATCTTTTGTTCCTTTGTCAAATTTGATATCTTTTATTTCTTTAAGAATTTGCACAAGCGTTGTTGATGGATTATTTGCTCGATGAGGATAAGCTACGTGACCTTGCACTCCTGTGATAGTCATTCTACCGTTCATACTCCCTCTTCGACCAATTTTAATCATTTCACCCAATTTACTTGGGTTAGTCGGTTCACCAACTAAACAAAAATCAATTTTTTCTTTTCTTTTTTTTAAATACTCCACAACCTTTTTTGTTCCATTAATAGCAACACCTTCTTCGTCTCCAGTAATCAAAAGACTAATTGAGCCACTAAAATTAGAGGAATTTTTAATAAAATTACTAACTGCTGAAACGAAAGCTGCTATAGAGCTTTTCATATCATTTGCACCCCTTCCAATTAAATGTCCTTTTTTAATTGAGGGTTTGAATGGATTAACTGTCCAGTCTTTAAGATTTCCAGCAGGAACTACATCTACATGACCTGCATAACAAAAGTTAGGACTTTTATTACCAAGTCTTGCGTAAAGATTTTTTACTGGTTTGCTGTTCTTTTCTCTAAATTCAAGTACTTTAGTTTTAAAACCAAGTTTTTTTAGTTTTTTTTCTAAAAAACTCATTATTCCTGCATCAACAGGAGTTACCGACGGAAACCTAATTAGCTCTTTAGCTAATTGAAGTTCTTTGATTTTTTTCATTTTTATTCTCTCAAAAGGTCGTTAACTGATGTTTTTGATCTAGTTTTTTCATCGACCTGTTTAATAATTACTGCACAATAAAGTGATGGTGCTGAAGAATTATTTTTATCAGGTAAAGAACCAGGTACAACAACGGAATAAGGTGGAATTTTTCCAAAAGTAATTTCACCAGTTTTTCTATCAACTATTTTTGTTGATTGACCGATATACATTCCCATACTTAATACAGATCCTTCTCCAACTATTACACCTTCAACAACCTCGGACATAGCACCAAGGAAAACATTGTCTTCAATTATAGTGGGTAATGCTTGAGCAGGCTCTAGCACACCACCGACACCTGAACCAGCTGAGATATGACAATTTTTTCCAATTTGACTACAACTACCAGCTCTTGCAAAAGTATCAATCATAGTGCCTTCATCTATGTATGCACCAATATTAACATAGCATGGCATCAATACTGCATTTTTGCCAACATAAGATCCTTTTCTTACTGGTGAATTTGGTACCATTCTAAAACCAGCATTTTCATGATCTTCTTTACTCCATCCCGCTGTCTTTCCTTTTAAAAGATGAGCTTTGTCATACCAACTACTATATGGACCTGTTAAATTTTCCATTGGGTACATTCTAAAACTTAACATGATTGCTTTTTTAAGATATTGATGAGTTGTCCACTCACCATTAATTTTTTCAGCAACTCTGACTTTACCACTATCTAAATCATCAATAATTTGATTTACAGTATTCTTTAAATTTTCATCTGAACCTGGGGTTATTTGATCTCTTTTTTCCCAAGCTTTGTTGATAATATTTTCTATGCTCATAATTTTTATGTTTTTTTTAATAACCTTATTTCTTTTAAAAATAAAGAAAGATTTTCTATTTTATAATCAATGTATTCTTTATCTGACTCCTTTTTACCCCAGTATTCGTCATTGATTAACCATGCAGTTATTGCTCCTCTTTTTTTACCTATAGATAAATTTTTTGCAATATCTTCAATATAAAGTGTTTCTTTTGGATCTATTTTGAACTTTTCTAACATCAGATCAAAAGCTTTTGCTGCAGGCTTAGGATTATATTTGGCGTCCACTATGTCAAAAACATTCTCAAATTGATCGTTAATACCAAGTGAAGTGGTTATATTCTTTACGTGTTCTTTGCTTCCATTAGTGAAAACAAATTTTCTTAAATTTGTACTTTCAAGCTCTTTTTTTAAAGTTTTATCTTTCCCTAAGAAAGATAAATCAATGTCATGAACATAGTCTAGAAATTCCCTTGGTGGAATGTCATGGTTTATCATCAAACCATTGAGACTAGTGTTATATTTATGAAAATAGCTTCTCTGTAATTCTCTAGCTACTTTTAAGTCTAAATTTAATTTTTTGGATATATATTCGGTCATTTTTTTACTTACTTGACCAAAAACTGCCTCTAGATCTTGATATAAAACTCCATCACAATCAAAAAGTATATTTTTAATATTCTTTAATTTTGTCATTTTCTAATTAATGTACCCGCACCTTTATCAGAGAATATTTCCCATAAACATGAATGTTTTTTTGTACCATTAATTATACCAACTGCAGTTACTCCGTTATTCACAGCATCTAAACATGCATTAATTTTAGGTATCATGCCTTCAGTTATAGTCTCATTTTTAATCATTTCTAAAATTTCTGAGGAAGATATTTCTTCTATTAGATTTCTGTCTTTATTAAGGACACCATCAACATTTGTCATTAATAATAATCTTCTCGCTTTTAAAGATTTAGCTATTGCCATGGCAGCTGTATCACCGTTAACATTGTAGGTCTGATTATTTTTGTCTAAGCCTAATGGTGACACAATTGGAACTTTATTTTGTTTTAGAATATTCAATATTGTATTGTTATTTATTTCAGATGGTATACCTACAAAGCCCAGTTCTTTTTCTTCAGGCGTAACTTTTATTATATTATTATTTTTTGTGTGTATCGAAACACCCTCAGAGCCCCTTTTTTTTAAATTCTGAAGAATATCATCATTAAAATCAATTAAAACAGTCTCTACAATATTTATTATACTTTTATCAGTAACTCTTAAACCTCTAATAAATTTAGATTGAATATTAGATTTCTCTAATTCTCTTTTAATTCTTGGCCCACCACCATGAACAACCACTGTGGAAAGACCTAACTTATTTAAAATAAATAGATCTGTTATAAAATTATTAAATACGCTTCTATCAATTAAAACATTTCCTCCATATTTAATTACAATTAAATCATTTTTATATTTATCAATATATTTATTTACCTCACTTAAAGGCGGCCCGTCTTTGGGTAATATATTTTTTAGATTCATGAGTTTTTAATTATCTAAAATTATTAGGTTACAGTTTTAACTGTTGTACGCTTCATGATGAAAACTTGTTGAGCCATAGTTAAAATATTATTAACTGTCCAGTAAATTACTAATCCAGCAGGGAATGGCGCTAATATTATCGTTAAGAAAAGTGGAAAGAACATAAATATTTTTGCCTGCATTGGATCTGTGGGAGCTGGATTAAGTTTCATCTGTACAAACATGCTGACACCCATTGCTATTGGCCACGCTCCTATAACCAAAAAAGAAGGTACGTCATAAGGTAATAAACCAAATAAATTAAATAATGAAGTTGGATCTCTTTCTGATAAGTCTTGTATCCAACCATAGAATGGCATGTGTCTCATTTCGATAGTCACAAATAATACTTTATATAAAGCAAAAAAAACTGGGATTTGAACTAGAATTGGCAAACATCCTGACATAGGGTTTACTTTTTCTTTTTTATATAGTGCCATCATTGCTTGCTGTAATTTCATCTTGTCATCTTTATGAAGTTCTTTAAGTCTTGTCATTTCTGGAGTTAAAGCCTTCATTTTAGCCATACTTCTGAATGAGAAATTTGCTAAAGGAAAAAATGCCAATCTTATACAAATAGTAATTGCTATGATTGCTAAACCGTAATTACCAAGCAGTTTAAAGAAGTAGTCTATTCCAAAAAACAATGGTTTAGTGATAAAATATAAAAAACCCCAGTCTATTGTTAGATCAAATTTATCTATTTTTAGTGACTCTGCATATCCATCAATAACATCTACTCTTTTAGCAGCTACTATAATCTGCATTTTATCTTCTATTGAAGAGTTACCATTTAATTCAAGTGGCTCTGTACCTACAAAGTTTGCTCTAAATTTATTTTTATAATCGAATGTAGTTTTAAATTCTTTTCCTTTTGGAGGGATCAATGAAGTGATCCAGTACTTATCTCCAATACCAAGCCATCCTTTTTGAGCAGTTCTTGTGAATTTTTTTTCTTCAATGTCATCGTAATCTTCCTCTATAAGCTCATCATCAAGTGTTGCAACTAAACCCTCGTGAAGTATATAAAAATTTGTTATTTCAGGAGCCTTATTTCTAATAATTTGGCCGTACGAATAAAAATCATATTTATTATTTGTTGAATTAATTACGCGTTGTTTGATTGTAAATAAGAACTTATCATCAATAGATATTTCTTTTTCGAAGGTTATTCCTTGATCATTTGTCCACGTTAATTTTATTGGAGATTGTTCAGTAAGTTTACTATTACCTGATACTGACCAAATAGAATTTGAATTAGGTATTTCAACATTTTTGTCAGTTGTTATAAATCCACTCTCTATTAAGTATCCTTCTTTAGAATTTCTTGGTGCTAACAAGTTTACTTTTTCATTACTATTTAAAACCACATTATATTCTTTAAAAGTTAGATCATCTATTGCAGCTCCCTTCAAAGATATTGACCCAATTATACTTTGGTTCTCAAACTGAATTCTTTCACTTTCACTTAATGCCTGCTTTCTCGAAATTTCTGTAACATTTTCTTTTTGATCCAGACTTGGCGCATCAGAATTTTGCTCAGTTTTATTTTTTTCAACTAAATTTTCTTTTGACACTGGTGGAGGTGCAAAAAATAAAGTGTAAAGAATAATAACTGCTGCTGATAAAGAAATAGCTGCTATTATGTTTCTCGTTTCCATTATTTTTTGTTCTTCATTTCTTTTTTAACTGGATCAAATCCTTCACCACCACCTAAAAATTTAATAGGATGACACGAAAATATTCTTCTAATACTCAACAAAAGTCCTTTGATAAAACCAAATTCTTTTAAAGCATCAATGCTATATTCAGAACATGTAGGCCAATATCTACAAGAATGTCCAAATAAAGGACTAATTAGATATTTGTAGCCCTTGATAATTTTAATTAATAATTTAGTCAATATATTCATTATTTAATTTTTTCTAAGTCCCGAAACAGAGTTTCTTTTATATTTTTGTATTCATTATTTAGCATAGAAGGCTTGGCTATAACAAGAAATGAATAATTATAGTTTATTAATATATTCTTAACCGCTTCATTTGTTATATTTCTTAGCCTTCTCTTAATTTTATTTCTTTTAACCGCATTACCAATTTTTTTCTTTGTTACGAAGCTAATATTAAGTTTTGTTTTATCCTTATTAAGTAGCTTTCCAAAAAATATCGTTACATATTTGTTTGATACTTTTCTTTTACTTAGTAGATTTTTAAATTCTTCGTTTTTTGAAAGAGCAACAATTTTGCTTTTCATTAATTTAAACAGAAACTGTTAGTGACTTTCTTCCTCTAGCTCTTCTTCTCGCTAAAAGTTTTTTACCACCTTTTGTTTTCATTTTTGATCTAAAACCGTGTTTTCTAGCTCTTTTTACATTTGAGGGCTGGTAAGTTCTTTTCATATTAAGTGATTAATTTTTATTAAATTTCGCCCTTTATAGTAATTAAATATATAAATAGCAAATAGAACATTTTATAAATAGCATTGTTATTAATGGAAAAACCAAACAAATTGAAATTATTTATCGCTTTAGTTTATCTGATACTTATTTGCTTATTTTTATATTTTTTCTTTTCTAAATTTAGCTTTCAAGAACTTACCTCATATGACTTTATCAGAAATAATCGGTCATATTTTTTAGAATTAAAAAATTCCAACTTAATTCTAATTTTTTTTATTTTTTTACTTTTAACAATTTTATGGGTATTCCCATTTTTAGGCTTTGGTTCCCCAGTGGCCTTGATAGGTGGTTTTATTTTTGGAAAATGGATAGGCACTATTGCTGTAGTACTTGGCCTAAGTATTGGAGCTACTTTTTTATATATTTTTGGAAATTTTTATTTAAAAGAATTTATTAAGGAAAGGTTTTTAAAGAAATACCAAAACTTAGAAACAAAATTTAAAAAGTCTGAGTTTATTTATTTACTTACATATCGTTTTATAGGTGGAATACCGTGGCAGATCAGCTGTTTATTGCCAACTCTTTTTAATGTTAAGTTAAGTAATTTCTTCTTTGCCACACTAATAGGTATTATTCCACAAATTTTTTTAGCAGTTTCGATTGGAAGTGGGTTTGAAAAAATAATTGATCAAAACTCTGAGGTTCCTGAAATAACTGAAATTATTTTTTCACCAGAAATATATGTTCCACTTGTAGCCTTTTTTAGTTTAATACTAATAACTATTTTTTTAAGGAAGATATTTTACAAAAATTAGTGGTGCTCCCACCCTGTACTGACCAGGGAACTAGTCATTACCAATGACTTGTTATGCCATTTAACTACAGGAGCAAAACATTTTATATTTTGTGGATAATAATGCATTTTTTTCAAATTATTGCCTTAATTTTTTAGCTAATATGATTTATATCTATTTAAGGAAATGTTATGGGAATTCATTACGATTATAAATCAACCAAAGGTAATAAGCTTATGGAAAAGCAAGCTAAAAGAGAAAAAAAGCTTGCTGAAAAAAAAGCTAAACGTTTAGCAAAAGAAGGCCCAAAACAAGAGGAAACTAAATTAAAACCTTTAGATCCAAAGAAACCAATATCTTTAGACTTCCTGACAAATCCAAATAAAGAATGAGTTCTAAAGATAAAAATGAACGTTTAAGTCTAGCTTTAAGAAAAAATTTAAAAAAAAGAAAGATTTTTCAAAAAAAAAACAAGAAAAAAAATAATTAATGTCAGTTCTCTCAGATAAATGGATTAGAAAAATGTCCAAAGAAAAAAATATGATTTCACCATTTGAGGAAAAACAGGTACGAGGCAAGAGTATTTCATACGGACTTTCTTCTTTTGGTTATGATGCAAGAGTATCAGATGAGTTTAAAATTTTTACTAATGTTAATTCTGAGATTGTTGATCCTAAAAACTTTAAACCCTCAAATTTTGTGACAAAAAATGTTTCTGAGTGTATCATTCCACCAAATTCATTCGTTCTAGCAAGAACTGTCGAAAAGTTTAAAATTCCGAATGATATTTTGGTAATTTGTTTAGGTAAATCAACATATGCAAGATGTGGAATTATCGTAAACGTAACTCCATTAGAGCCTGGCTGGGAAGGATATGTTACTCTCGAATTTTCAAACACAACACCATTACCTGCAAAAATTTACGCAAATGAAGGTGTGGCTCAATTTATTTTTTTAAAAGGAAATGAAAAACCAGAAGTGACTTATGCAGATCGAGATGGAAAGTACATGGGACAAACTGGAGTAACATTACCTAAAGTTTAAATATGCAAAAATTAGAAGTCTTTGGAGTAAAGAAGCTCAAAGGGCAAATAAATATTTCAGGTTCAAAAAACGCATCACTACCAATTTTGGCAGCAACTTTGCTGTCAAAAAATCAAATAACTTTAAAGAATTTACCAAAAGTAAAAGATATTGAGACAATGATGAATTTATTAGATTCCCTAGGATCTAATATTAAAAAAGCAAAAGATAAAATAATTATCAATAACTCATATCAAAAAAAAACATTTGCATCTTATAATTTAGTAAAAACTATGAGAGCAGGAATTTTAGTTCTTGGTCCTTTATTAGCAAAATTTGGTATTGCAAAAGTATCTCTTCCTGGTGGTTGTGCGATCGGGACAAGACCTGTCGACATACATTTGGATGCTTTATCAAAATTAGGAGTTAAATATAAAATTATCCAAGGTTACGTTCATGCAACTGCTCCAAAAGGATTGATAGGAAATAAAATACGATTCTCAAAGATATCTGTTGGTGCTACTGAAAATTTGATGATTGCTGCGAGCTTTGCAAAAGGGTCTACTTATTTAAGTAATATAGCAATTGAAGCTGAAATTAAAGATTTAATTAATTTTTTAAAAAGTATGGGATGCAATATCAAATGGACTGGTAAGCGTTCAGTAAAAATTGAAGGTGTGTCCGAAGTTAAAGACATTACCTATCCTGTAATGTTTGACAGAATAGAAGCTGGCACATATTTAATTGCTGCAGCAGTAACAGAAGGAAACATTAAAATTAAAAATATTGTTCCAAAAATTATACAAACGGAAATTAATATTTTAAAAAAAATAGGTGCAAAAATTCATATTAAAAAAGATGAGGTTCATATAGTGGGTAATAAAAAAATTAAAAATATTAATATAAAAACTGCCCCATACCCTGGCTTTCCAACTGATTTACAAGCTCAAATGATGGTATTGTTGTGTAAAGCAAATAAGCAATCTGTAATTAAAGAAGACATTTTTGAAAACAGATTTATGCATGTTGCTGAGTTGAACCGGATGGGAGCTCAAATATTAATTAAAGGAAATAAAGCAATCGTTCAAGGAAACATAAATTTCGCACCAGCTGAGTTGATGGCTACAGATTTACGAGCATCAGTTTCATTAGTGCTAGCTGCACTTACTGCTAAGGGGAAATCAGTTATTAACAGAATCTATCATTTAGATAGAGGTTATGAAAATATAGAAAAAAAATTGAAAAGGGTTGGTGCAAAAATACGCCGAGTAAATTAATGGAAAAAAAATATTTAGCAAAAATTATTGCAAATGATCAAGAAGGTCTCCAAATGATATCTGCATGTAGTGCTGGTGCAAAAGTTAAGGTGGTTGACATAAAATATCTACCTTCAAATAAAGTATTTTTGTTGTCTATTGAGAGGACAAAGGTTGAAACTGATCAAGAAGATAAAAAAATTAATAGTATTTGTAGGTTTGACTTTGTTGATAAAGTAAAATCTAAAAATATAGATCAATCAAATCAGGAGCTAGTTTTAGATTTAATTGGAATTGATTATTTGAAAAATAATACTGATTATGAAATAAACTTAATTTTTAATAATAATGCTTACATTGCTTTGACTACGGAGACAATTGAAGTAAGACTTGAGGATCAAAATGAAATTACAGATTAATGAAAACAATTAATAGCACTAAAAATAATTTTGATAATTTATTAAATAAATTACTTTTACAACGCAAAAAGAAAATTCAATCAAGTTTTATCTCTGTAAGTGAAATTATTAAAGATGTAAAAAAAAATGGTGATAAAGCTTTATTAAAATATGAAAAAAGATTTAATAAAAACAAAATAATTGTTCCAAGCACTAAACAAATTAATAATTCTATAAAGTCCTTAAATCAAAATGTGAAAAAAGCAATTGATGTTGCATATAATAGAATTTACAAATTTCATTCTCTTCAAAAATTTAAAAATATTTCTTATGTAGATAAATTTAAAAATAAAATTGAATATAAATACTTGCCACTGGACTCTGTCGCTATATATGTCCCTGGTTCATCAGCATCTTATCCATCAAGTGTTTTAATGAATGCTATTCCAGCAATTGTAGCTGGTGTTAAAAGATTAATAATGATTAATCCAGGATTTAAAGGAAAGCAGAATCCAGCAGTTTTATACGCAGCTAAAAAATGTAAAATAAAAGAAATTTATTCTATAGGTGGTCCTTCTGCGATCGCAGCAGTTGCTTACGGAACAAGAAAAATTAAAAAGGTTGATAAAATTGTTGGTCCTGGAAATGCTTATGTAGCTGCAGCAAAAAAAGAAGTTTTTGGAGATGTTGGTATTGAAGGTATGACAGCTGGTCCTTCAGAAGTTACTATAGTTTGTGACAGATTTTCAAATCCTGAATGGGTTGCAAGTGATCTAATCGGTCAAGCAGAGCACGATAATCTTGCTCAATGTATTTTGATTTCAAAAGAAAAAAAATTATTACAAAAAGTAAACCTGGAAATAATTAAACAGTTAAAACAAATTCCAAGAGTATCTGTGGCAAGAAAGAGTTTAACTAGTAATGGAATTTTAATGTATGTGAATTCGGACAAAAAAATAATTGAAATTGTTAATAAAATCGCACCAGAGCATCTAGAATTAAATGTTAAAAATTATAAATCTTATGTTTCTAAAATTAGAAATGCTGGATCTATATGTTTAGGAAAATATGCTGTGATGGCTATGACAGATTATAATGTTGGTTCTAACCATGTATTGCCAACAAATGGATCTGCGAAATATTCGAGTGGAATTAGTGTTAATGAATTTTATAAAAGAATTTCTTACATAAAGCTATCAAAAAAGGGTATTGAAAGTCTTGGACCATCAGTTATAACACTTGCAAATTATGAAGGGTTGGTGGGACACTCCCAATCAGTAATAAAAAGAATTAGGAGAAAATAAATTTGTCAAAACAAGACTTACTGGAATTTAAAGGCAAAGTAATTGATCTACTACCAAATGCTATGTTTAGAGTTAAGTTAGAAAATGGACATACGGTTACAGCTCATACAGCAGGTAAGTTGAGAAAAAACAGAATTAGAGTTCTTCAAGGTGATAATGTGACTGTAGAAATGACACCTTATGATCTTACAAAAGGCAGAATAATCTTTAGAGGTTAAAATCTTGCCTCGGTAGCTCAGGAGTAGAGCAGAGCCCTGAAAAGGCTTGTGTCGGAGGTGCGAATCCTTCCCGAGGCACCGCCCACTACTTTTCATCTTGAAATAATTTAAAAAAAAATTAACCTATTTACTATAATAAATAACAAAAGGACTAAGAAATAAGATGAGTACAATAACTGGTAAAATTAAATGGTATAACGGAAAAAAAGGATATGGCTTCATTGAAAGAGACGATAAAGAAAAAGATGCCTTTGTTCATGCCTCTGCAGTAAAAGATGCTGGAATGAGATATCTTAATGAGGGTGATAAACTTGAATTTACATTAGAGGATGGTCCTAAAGGTCCTTCTGCAGTTAATTTAAAGAAAGTAGACTAATTTATTTTGATATTTTAAGGACGTTTTATCTAATTAGGCTGGGTACACGTCCTTATTTAATTAATACTTGCGTTATAGTAGTTTTTGTCTAAAAGACTGCTGATGTTTATAAATATTACATTTAGAAAGACTTTAAGAAGCACTCATAGAAATAGCTTCCATAGCCATTAGGCTATTTATTTATAATATAATTTTAAATCCACAGAAAATAATATAAAAACAAGGGATGCCTGGGTGGTGTAACGGTTAGCACGAAAGTTTGTGGAACTTTAAGTTTGAGTTCGATTCTCAGCCCGGGTACCAAAAAATGGATAGAGAAAATAAATTAGTACCTGGATTACCTTCAGGATTTGAAGATCGTTGGGAAAATAAACTTCTTCTCAAAAAGAAGCTATTAAAAGCTATAGAGAATAATTTTGTTAAGTTTGGAGCAGAACCTCTTGAAACCCCTTCGTTTGAAATTAGTGAAAATATTGGATCTTTTTTGTCAGAAGATGAGGCCAATCCTATGTCTGATGTATTCTCATTCCAAGACGGAGAAAAAAGTATCACGCTTCGATATGATCTATCAAGCCCACTTGCAAGATTTGTGGCTCAAAACAATCAAGAACTTCCATCTATTTTCAAGCGATATCAAATTCAAAATGTTTTTCGTAACGAAAAAGCTGGAAATGGCCGTTACAGAGAATTTATGCAAGCTGATTTTGATATTGTTGGAAATGTTAATCCCGCCCAGGCAAATGCAGAGCTTTGCAATCTAATATCAAGCACATTATCAGATTGTGGTTTGAACAAAGATCAATTTACAATCAATGTAAGTAATAGAAAAATAGTTCAAGGCCTAATTGAAGAATTAAAAATCTCTGATAAAAAAAGGACTAAGGTAATTAGGGCAATAGATAAATTAGATAAGCCAGGATTTGGACTTAAGGGAGTTGAGGATTTATTAAAGAAAGAAAGAAAAGATCAAAGTGGTGCTGTTACTAAAGGAGCAGAGCTTTCTAATGATCAAGTAGCAGAAATTTTAAATTTTTTAAAAATAAAAGATTTAACTGAATTAAAGAAAAGTTTAAAAAATCCATTATCTCTAGAAGGAATAAGTGAATTAGAAAATATATTTGAGATACTTCAATATGGTTCAAACTTAAATCAAGTTAAGACAAACTTTACGATAGTGAGAGGATTAGCTTACTATTCAGACTTTATCGTTGAAACAAACTTAAATTTTGAAGTCACAAATAACAAAGGTAAGGCAGTTGATATAGGCAGTATATGTTCAGGTGGAGCGTATGCAAAACTTATATCAAGATTTAGAGGAGTTGATATCCCAGGCACTGGAATAAGTTTTGGAGTTGATAGATTATTATTCGCTTTAATGCAATTAGACCAGATTAATGTAAAGGATCAAAAGCCAGTTTTAGTATGTGTAATGGATAAAAAATATTTAAAAAATTATTATGAATTAGTTGAACAACTAAGAGATAACAATATTAATGCCGAAATTTTTTTAGATAATAAAAAAAACCTAGGTAAACAATTAACTTTTGCAAATAAACGTGATTTATCAGTTGCGATTATTTGTGGTGAGAATGAATTTAAAGAAAACACTGTCACCATAAAAAATCTAAAAGGCATCAAAGGCGAAAATAATAAAACAATTCCAAAAGAAGATTTAATCAATGAAGTCAAAAAACTTATCTGAAAAAATTCTTAGGTCAGTAAAATCTAAGGGTTTTAAGTATATTGAGTTACCATCTGTGATAGAGGCAAATCATATTGTTCAAAGATCAGGAGAGAATTTTAGGAAATTCATGTTTTCTTTTACAGATATAAATGGCAAGGAATTATGCTTAAGACCTGACTTAACAATTGCATCTTGTTTAAGGTACTTAGAAGAAAATTTAAAAGGTAAAGAGAAAATTTTTTATAGTGGTCAGGCATATAGAAAAGTACAAAGTAAAAAAGACAAAATTATAAGAAATCAAATTGGTTTTGAAATTTTAGGATCTAAAGATGAAAAAAACGATGACAAAGAAATTATAAACACTTCACTAAAAATACTTCAAAATATAAAATATTCTTCAGGCACTTTAACAATCGGAAACATTGAGATTTTTAATTTACTTATTTCAAAATTAGATATTCCAAAAAGATGGAAACTTAGATTATCAAGACATTTTTGGAGGAAGGAATATTTTAATGATTTGTTAAAACGTCTAGAAACAAACGCAGATATTGACCCTACAATTGTAGAGATCGATAAAAAACGTTATTTAGATTTACTTAATAAAAATCCAGAAACCATGATCGCAGGTAGATCTGTTGGAGAAATTTTAAAAAGATTTGATACAAAAATTAAAGATCCCAGACAAGCAAAAAGAGGCAACAAAGTATCAAAAATAATTAAATCTTTTTTAAATATTAGTTGTCCAATTAATAAAGCAGCTATAGAACTTAACAAATTCTTTAAACAAAATAAGATTAATCTTGTAGTTGATCAAAGATATTTTCCAATTTCATCAAATAAATTATCAAAACTAAACGTTAAATTCTCAACCTCATTTGGAAGACATTTAGAATATTATTCTGGAATGGTTTTCAAAATAGATGTGAAATCTAAATCTGCAACTATTAAGTGTGCAGGTGGTCGTTACGATCGATTAATCTCTGATCTTGGCTCTAAAAAGCAAGTGCCTGCAGTTGGAGCTGCTTTTAATTTATAATTTATGAAAGATTTAATTAAAATTGGTATCCCCAGCAAAGGAAGGCTTCGTAAAGATGTATTAAAAATTTTTAATAAAAATAAATTGAAACTTATCTCCAAAAGAGGTAAGAGAGATTTAATTGGATCAATAAAAAAAAAACCAAATATCCAAATTATTTATTTACACGCACGTCAAATCATTGAAAGATTATCGGATAAATCTCTTGATATTGGTTTTTCAGGCTTAGATTTATTAAAAGAAAGTGAAATCAATATTCAGAGAAATATTAAAATATTTAAAAAATATCCATATGGACAAGCCACTCTTGTAGTTGCAATACCAGATGATTTTATTGATATTTACTCAATGTCTGATTTAGAGGAAGTAGCATTTGACTTTAAGGAAAAGAAAAATAAAAGAATAAGAGTTTCAACTAAATATCCAAATCTTACACGTGAATTTTTTTATAATAAGGGTGTAACTCAATTTTCAATTGTAAAATCAATTGGATCAACCGAAATAGAGCCTTTTACTGGAGGTTGTGAATTGATAACCGATATCACTAGTACTGGGTCGACCCTAGCTGCAAATAATTTACGTATAATAAATGATGGCTATATTTTAAAATCTGAGCTTTGCATGTTCATTGGTAAAACTTCTTTTAAGAATCATGGAGTAAAAAAATTAGCTAAACTACTTTCTACGAAGCATTAAATCTTTCCAATATATTAAAATAATCTTTATAATATATGTTTCTAGAGATTGCATATGCTATAATTAAAATAATAAGAGTAATCAATATTTTTAATATAAGAGACAATTCCATTAAGTTAACTTAAATATTTAAATATATTAATCAATTTTTTACTATAAAATAAGAGTTAAGAATCATGGATCTTTTTTTAATAGTGTTACTTGTTTTATTGCTTGGTGGAGTTTTCGCAATTCTTTACCTAAATTTAAGGTCAAGACTTAAAAATGAGAATGATAACAAAGAAGCAGAAGAAATAGCTAGTTTAAAGAACGAAATAGTTACTTTAAAAGATACTCTAAGTAATACAATAAACACTTCTCTTGGCACAATGTCGACATCGTTTAATAATCTCTCAACTGGGGTAACAAAGGATATGACCGAAGCTCTAACCAAAGTAGATGAAAAAGTTGTAAACTTTAACCAACAGGTACAATTACTCAATCAAAGCCAGGAGGGTATTACAAAAATTTTAGCTGGAGTTAAAAAGTATGGAACGCTTGCTGAATTCAGTTTAGATGCACTAATTAAAGATCTGTTGCCAACTTCTCAATTCATGACGAATGTAAAAATGAAAGAGGATACAAGTGAAAATGTTGAATTTGCAATCAAACTTCAAGGAGATGTTTTAGTTCCAGTCGATAGTCATTTTCCAATAGAAAAATTTAAAGCAATTACGGATGGACATGATGCAGATGACAAAAGAGCCGTTGCTGAGGCAAGAGCGAAATTAGCAACCGCCTTTAAAGCCAAAGCTAAAAGTGTTAATGAAAAATATATTGTACCACCAAAAACAACAGATTTTGCAATCGTCTATGCACCAACGGAAAGTTTGTATAAAGAGTTAACTGAGTATCAAGATCCAAGTACTAAAGAATTATTAACTCAAGAATTAATGAAAAAATATAAAGTTGTAATCTGTGGACCCAATACTTTTTCAGCATACTTACAATCTTTACATATGGGTTTTCAATCACTGAAAGTTCAAAAGGGTGCAACAGAAATTTATAATCACTTAAAAACAATTACCACAAGATTTGGTAAGCACTTTGATAATATTATTTTGCTAAGAAAAAAATTAGAAGAAGCAATGGCTGTTGTCGATAAGTTTGGTACAGACGCTAGATCAATTACTAGAACGCTTGAAAGTATTAAAGATCCTGAAAAACTTGAAAAAGCTGTTCAAACTGAAAATGTAGAAAAATTTATTGATCGTTCAAAACAAGCAAATAATTAATTTCAATTTTTCTTAAATAAAGAATATAAGAAATCACATGCAGTGGAATAAGAAATATGATTATCCAAAATCATCAAGAGCTACAGTAGACGGCATAAGAAGATATTTATTAGGTGAAGAGAAATTACCTAGCGTTACATCCATTTTAGATGCAACAAGATCAGAGGAGGATAAGGCGGCATTAGCCAATTGGCGTGAGAGAACAGGCTATAGGGAGGCTGAGGCAATTACAAAAGCAGCAAGTAGTAGGGGTTCCCAGATGCATAATTATTTAGAGTCTTATCTTCTTGGAAGAGAAAATTTAAGTTTTTTTGATGACAATGAACAACATAAATTAATGGCAAAACAGATTATCGAAAAAGGATTAAAAAATAGATTGGAAGAAATTTGGGGAGTTGAATGCACACTCTACTATCCGGATAAATATGCTGGTACAGCAGATTGCGTTGGAGTTTATGAGGGAAGAGAAACGATAATAGATTTTAAACAAAGTAATAAGCCAAAAAAATCAGAATATATCGACTCATGGCTTCTTCAAACTAGCGCATATTCATTGGCTCATAACATTGTGTATAACTCTAATATCACTTCTTGTATAATTCTAGTTTGCACAGTAGATAAATTGTTCCAAGAATTTAAAATTCAAAGTCATGATTTAGTTGTTTATCAGAACTTGTTTTTGGGAAGATTAAAAAAATTTAATGAGCTTTCAATTTTAGATTAAATATTATTATGGATAAAATAATCATCTACGATACTGAGACAACTAATAGTACTATCTGGGGGAGCATTATCGAGGTTGGTGCGGTGGTTGTAGATAAAAACCTCAAAGAAATTGGAAAGTTAAATATTCGTGGGCGAATGCCGGAAGGAGAAGTACCAAGCGCTAAAGCACTTCTAGTAAACTCCACAAGTATTGATTTACTTACCAAAGGTAACTATTCACATTATGACTTTCTAGGAGCTGTCGAAAATTTCTTTTCAAAAGCAGGTCCATCTTTGTTTATGGGTTGGAGCAACCTTAATTTTGATCGTCGAATGTTTCACTTTAATTTTTTTAAAGGAAACAGATATCCTTATTTAACCCACTCTTCACCCAATCAAGAAACCGATGGTCTACATGTTGCAAGAGCTGCTCAAACTATAAACTCAGAAACTTTAAAAACAGAATTAACTCCTGCAGGAAATGAAAGTTTAGCTTTAGAAGCATTAGCAAGACAACAAGGATTTGATACGAAACAACAACACACTGCTTATCATGATGCTTTTACAAGCTTAAAAATACTTAGAATTATCAAAGATCAACATAAAGATAATTGGGAAAAATTTTTAAGTACTTCAACAAAGAGCAGTGTTGAGTCACTTTTAAAAAGTGAAGGAATTTATTCTATTTTTGAGAATGTAAAAGGAAGAAATATGATGTATCTCGTTTGTACACTTCATCCAGAACATTGTTTTCATCCTACCTATGTGTCTTGGGGATATGTTTGGGATTTACGAAGAGATCCAGAACCTTTTTTAAATTTGTCAGTTAATGAGCTTAAAGCAAATTTGAAAAAAATTAGTCCTAAAGCATTAAGGGTGTTAAAAACTAATAAGGCTCCAGTAGTTTTAGATAAAAAATTTGCATTAAAAGAAAAAGCATATTCAGAATTAGATTTAGAAATAATTCTGAAAAGAGCAAAATTAGTGAGAAGAAGTGAAAATTTTTGCAAAAATATTCAAATTATTAATAGGGAAGCTGCTGAAGAGAAAGCCCAAACTCAAACACAAGAAGATTTACTACCAGAGGAAACTTTGTATGAAAAATTTATTCCCAATAAAGATACAGCGTTATTTAAAATATGGCACAGTTCGTCGTGGGAGGACAAATTAAGATTATTAGATAAGTTTCAAGATAAACGATGTAGCTGGTTTGGCCAAAAAATTATTTACCAAGAAGCACCTCATATTTTACCTCCTGATTTATACAAAAATATTAAAAGTGAAATAGCTAGGAGAATATTAAGTAAAAATAAAGAAAAATGGCAAACCATCGGAATGGCTTATACTGAAATTGATACATTGAGAGATCAAGCATCTAATCGAGAGGATCAGGAAGAGTTGAAAAAATTAGATGAAATTAATGAATTTATAATGTCCATTGAAAAAAAATATGAAATTGCCTAGTTGACTTTGAGGCTCCAATTTATAGAAAGGATTTATGCTTATTAATTTTAAAGATGAAGATTTTGACAGTAAAATTAAAAATGAAGAGGTATCAGTAATACAATTTTCAGCAGCGTGGTGTGGCCCATGCAAAGCTCTAAAGCCAGTGATGGATAAATTATCAGATGAATACAAAGACAAAGCAAATTTTTATATCACTGATATTGAAGATGAAGGAATTAATACAGGTTCAGCAGCAGGGATCCGTGGAGTTCCAACAGTGATAATATATAAAAAAGGACAAGAAGTAAGTCGAAAGGTCGGGGGAGTTCCAGAAGGTCATATGAAAGAATTCCTAGACGAAAATATTTAGTTTAGATTTAACACCTCACCAGCAAGATACAAAGATCCCGTTACCAAAATTATATCGTTTTCCTTGACTGGAATTGACTTGATAGCATCAATAATACTTTCTTTATATTTAACGTTATCAAAATTATTTAGTTTATTTTTCAACACTTTCCCTTTAATCGAGTTTGGTTGATTAGGGATATCTATAGTGGTCAAGGAGGTAATATTTTTAAAGTAACTCATATATTTTTTATGATCTTTGTTGCCCATCATACCTAGAATAATATGTTTATCACACTTCAAACTTTCCAAATATTCATTTAAAACTTTTGCTCCTAAAGGGTTATGAGATCCATCAACAAGTAATTTATTATTTTTTACGAATTCTTTAAGTTTACCAGAATTTATCTCTTGGAGCCGTGCAATACTTTTAATTTTAGTTATTCCATTTTTAATATGTTTTTCACCTACTTTTAATTGGTCAATTGATCTTAAGGTTGCTATTGCAGTTGCAATATTTTCTAACTGAAATTGACCTTTGACGTTTGGAATTGGAAGCTTAATGCCACCATCTTTATCTTCATAAAAAATAAAGCCATTCTCATTAAATGAATAATTATAATCTTCATTAAAATAATATTTTTTTGATGGATTTTTTGTAATTGAATTTTTTATTTCATTAACAATTTCAGATGAATTTTGTTTTGCAATAATAATATTAGAATTTACTAAAGTTGAAGTTTTTTCATATATTATTTTTTTAGTTGTTTGTTCGTTTTTAGGTAGCCAATCTAAATGATCTAATCCAATAGAAGTTACAATACTTGCTAAATTATTTTTTAGTATATTTGTTGCATCAAACCGGTGAAACAACCCAGCTTCAATTAAGTTAATATTTTCAGGGTATTTTGAGGCATTATAAAAGTAGGCTGCAGTTAATATTTCAAAAAAAGTTATTGGTTCGTTATTATTTGCCTGCTCGATTTCCTCAAAAAGAATTACAAGATCATCATCATTTAATTCTTCATTATTAAATACAAATCTTTCGTTTATTCTTTTGATATGGGGGCTGGTGTAAATATTACACTTAATATTTGCCTCTTTTAAAATTGAGAATAAAGCTTGAATTGTTGAATATTTACCATTAGTTCCAACTACAGAAATTGATTTTAATTTGTTCTGTGGATTTCCAAGGATTTTACAGAGTTTTTTTATTCTATTTAAACTTAGATCTATCTCTTTAGGATGCAACTTTTGTAAGCGATTGACTATCTTCTGAAGTTTCATTTTGTTCAGAAGTTATAACAGAATTTTGCTTTAACAATATTGATAATAGAGTTCCTATTTTAGAGGCTAATTCTTTTCGTTCAACTATTAGGTCAACAAACCCAGTTTTTTCAACATACTCACTCTTTTGAAAACCTTCAGGCAACTCCTCTTTAACAGTGCCTTGAATAACTCTAGCTCCTGCAAATGCAATCAATGCACCAGGTTCTGCAATATTTATATCACCAAGCATTGCATAAGAGGCTGTTATTCCTCCTGCAGTAGGATCTGTAATACATACTAAATATGGTAAACCATTTTTTTTTAATTCATTAATTGCCAGGGTAGTTCTAGTCATCTGAGACAAAGAAATTAAACTTTCCATCATCCTCATTCCACCACCTGCACTAATACACAGGAAAGGTGTTTTATTTTCTATCGCATGTTGAATTCCATATAAAAAAGCTTCACCTTCAGCAGCAGCCATTGAGGCACCTAAAAAATCAAAATCAGATGCAACTGCAGTAATTTTAATATTATCTATAGTGCCAGATGCAACCATCATACCACACTCTAACCCAGTTTTTTTTCGTGCATTTTTTAATCTGTCTTTGTATGATTTAGAGTCAGTCCAATTTAATGGATCATCTTTTGGAATAGGAGTTTTAAATATTTCATAATTATTTTTACCAAATAAAATATCAAATCTCTGTTTAGGTTTTATTCGATGGTGTTTATTACACTCGGGACAAACCCACAAATTACTTTCTAAATCTTTTTTAAGTATTGGGCCTATACAGCATGACGTCCAATCACTATTTGCAATATCTTCTTTCGAAGCTCTTTCTTTAATAGCTGTTTTGATCTTTTCACCAGCTTTTATTATTTTTGTAATCCAGTTCATTTAATTTTATTTTTTAATCTTCTAACTACATTAGTAACATTTATGACAGCATTTTGTCTGTTTTTAATTGATTTAGATATTTCCTTACAAATCGCGCTTCCTACAACCAAACCATCGGCTTTTTTAAGTGATTTAATAGTCTTTTCAGTAATTCCAAATCCTATTACAACATTTTTTGATTTGTCTTGATTTTTAATTTTGAAATAATTTTCTAAAATTTTTTTAGGGGAAACTTTTAATTTTCCTCCTGTAGTTGACAACATACTTATATAATAAATCATATCATGAGAGTCTCTGACAATTTTTTTTAATCTTGAACTTGATGTAGTAGGAGACACTAATTGAACAAAATTAATACCATTTCTTTTGCATTTTTTAGAAAAACTTTTATTTTCTGGGTGTGGTAGATCAACAACAATTAAACCATCTATTTTTGAACTTTTACATTTTTTAAGAAATTTATTTTCATTGTATTGATAAATCATATTGTAATAACCCATTAAAATAATAGGGGTCATTTTTTTTGAGAACTTAAATTTTTTAGCAATTCCAAAAACATCGTTTATTTTAATTCCATTTTTAATGGCTCGGTAAGCACTGGTTTGTATTTGACCACCATCTGCTATAGGAGTGTTGTGAGGGAAGCCTAGCTCACATATATCAGCAAAAGCTGATATGGATTTGAGGATTTCCAAAGATCTTTTTTTAGTGTTATCACCAGCAACTGTATAAGTTAACAACGCTGGTCTGTTAGCATTTTTTGCTCTTTTGAAAGCTTGGTTAATTAATGAGACCATTAATTTTTACCTAATCTTTCTTTTAAGATATCCCTGTCTTTTTTTGCATCTCCACAAGAATTTACAATTATAATTGTATCCTTACTTAGCTTTGGTGCAATTTTAACAGCTTCTGCAAACGCGTGACTTGGTTCTAAACTTGGGTTTAGGTTTTCAAACTTGGTTACCATAATGTGAGCATTTAAAGCCTCTTCATCAGTTGCATAAGTATATCTTGCTCTTCTAGTATCTTTTAAGAAGCAATGGATAGGACTTACACCTGGATAATCTAATCCCGCACTTATTGACTCTGTTTTATTAATTTGACCTTCATTATCTTGGCAAACATATGAAGCAGCACCATGTAAAATTCCAATTTTTGCATTTCTGCTTAATGGAGCTGCATGAAGTTTTGATTTTTTAGGTCCACCTGCCTCAACTCCAATCAGCTCAATTTGCTTTTTGTCAAAATCTATAAATTCACTCCAGAAGCCATAAGCTGAACTTCCACCACCCACACAATTGATTAATTTAATTTTTTTTGGGATTTTTTTAAATTCTGCTTTTAATTGTACCTTTAATTCTCTGGATATTTGAGCAGTGCTCCAACCACATATTTTAACAAATATATTTGGACCTACGGTACTACCAACACACATATGAGTATTATCACAATTTGATACCCAATATCTCATACATTCACTAACAGCATCAACCAAAGTCTGACTACCTGAATACACCGGAACAATCTCTGCTCCATTTTTTTTCATTGCATCGCAATTTGGTTTTTGTCTTTTAATATCTTTAGCACCCATAAATATTTTACATTTCAAGCCAAACTTTTTTGCAGCCATACTTAACATTTTTCCTGCATACCCCGCACCTGTGTCACCAACAATATATTTTTTACCCATTGCTTTACAAAGAAGCGCATGCACAGTTGCATTATATATTTTATGAGCACCACCATTGGCTTCAGAAACAACTTTTGCCCATATTTGTGCACCACCTAGATGAGCAGATAAATTATCTAATTTTACAAAAGAGGTTGGAGAACCAATATAATTTTTAAAATAATAGTCTCTCTTCTTAATAAATTTTTTATCTTTTCTTAATTTTTTAAATTCTTCTGTTAAATCCTCTACAGGTTTTTTTAGAGTTTCGGGAATAAAACTACCACCAAATTTTCCTCCCCAAAAACCAAATTGGTCATGTTGATCAATTAATGGAACACCTTTTTTAAGTTTCATTTTTAATTTGTTTTACTTTTTTTAAAAAAATTTTTATTTTGGATAGATCTTTTAATCCAGAAGTTTCTAAGCCTCCAGATAAATCTATAAAATCAGCTATTTTTCCATAATTTTCTAAATCATCGTTGTATTTAATATTACCAGCAATCATCAATTTTTTATTAATTTTTATGTCTTTAATTATATCATGATCAAATGCTTCACTTTTTTCATAACCTTTACTATCAAATAAATAAATATCAGTTACCTCATTAAAATCTTGATATTTTTTTAGATCTGATTTGTCTTTAATGGTAAATGCTGTGATAATTTTTTTATTATAAGTACTTTTTATAGAACTTATTTGTTCTGGAGTACAATCATATAATTGGTAATAATCAAAAGGTAGATTTTTAATTTTTTCTAATATTTCTTCATTAGGTTTGACTAATACAGCAACATAATGACAATTATTTTTCTTTATATTTAATAATTTTTCTAATTTATCAAACTCAACATACCTAGGACTTTTTTGATAGTTACAAATAAAACCAATAAATTCTGGTGGATATGGATGATTAACGATAAAGCTTAATGTATCTGGATCAGAGACTCCACAGATTTTACAGCCCTTGATCATTGGCTTAAATGATCAATTAATTTTTTTACATTAAGTTTAATGTTGCCTTTGGTAAGCGATCTACCCATTACAACGCCTGATACTTTATTATTAAAAGCATCTTTTGGAGTCATTACTCTTACTTGATCGTTCAAATTATCTCCTGGTAGTCTAATACCAGGTGTTATTATTAAAAAATTAGTAAATTTTTTCCTAATCATTTTGGACTCAAGTGGTGAACAAACAATCCCATCACAACCTGACCTTTTTATAAGCTCACCTTGTTTTAAAACTAATTGTCGAACATTTTTTGTATGGCCTATCTCTTTCAAAGATTTATTATTTAAGCTTGTTAAAATTGTAACACCTAAGATTTTCAAGTTTTTATTAATTTTTTTAGCATGTTTTTTCACAGCTTTTAGCATATCGAGACCACCATTTGCATGAACTGTAATATACTTACATTTTTTTAAATCTTTCAAACTATCAATTGCTGAAATAGCAGTTTGAGGAATATCATTGATTTTTAAATCTAACCAAAAATCGCTTTTAAATTTCTCAAGAAACTTTCTTCCATTTTTAGAGTAAAAAAGTTGTAATCCAAATTTTGGAATAATCTTCAATTTTTTATTTTTTGTTTGGATAATAATATCATTAATTTTTTTTATGTTTGATGCATCACAAGCAACAAATATAATTTTATTCTTCATTATTTAATTTTTTAAACAAGTCCTTAGACATTTTAAAGTGAATAGTTTTCTTTTCAGGAGTATTTACCTTTTCTCCTGTTTTGGGATTCCTCGATATTCTGGCTTTTTGAATGTTAGTATAAAATACACCAAAACCTCTAAGTTCTACACGATCTCCTCTTCTTAGAGCCCTTCTTATTTCGTTTAAAATTATGTTTGTAAATTTTTCTAAGTCTTTTTTTAAGAAATTAGGGTAATTGTCTGAAAGTTGTTTTAAAAGCTTTGATTTTACAATAGCCAATTTAGATCTTCTTAATTTTAATTATCTTCTTCTTTTTTCTTTAAATCCTCTGATAAAGATGAAAATGGTAAGTTTTTACCAGATCCCTCTGATCCATATTTTTCTAATGCTTCTTTTTTTTCTATTTCCTCAAGTAATTTTATACTTAGTGAGACTTTTCTTTTTTTAAAATCTATATCAGCTATTGCACAATCAAGTTTTTCTCCACCTGTCCATCTATTAGGCCTTGCATCTGCAACGTTGATAGCAATTGCAGATTTTTTAATTTGAAAGTCCATTTCACATCCTTCAGGTCTAACCGTTAGGCCTTTATTATCAGTAGATACAACCTTTACAGTGATAGTCTGATTTTTAGTTTTATCTTTGAAGAAATCAAAAGGATCTGTTTGAGTTTGTCTTAAACCAACTCTTATTTTTTGTTCTGCGGTTTTTATCTCGAGAACCATTACCTTAATTTTATCACCCTTATTGTATTTTTGTAATTCTTCTTCTCCATTATTTAAGTAAGTTAAGTCATTGCAGTGTAAAAACGCATCTATATCTAAATTGTCGATTTTAACAAACAATGAGTATTCATTTTTATTTACAATTTCGCCTTCAACAACAGTGTTGATAGGGAATTTTTTTTCAAAAGTTTCAAAAGGATTTTCTTGTGTCAATCTATGTGAAATAGCAACTCTTCTCTTGTCTTTATCTATTTCAGTAATTACACAATCAATTTCATCACCGATTTTAAACATTTTTTTAGCTGACACGTTTTTCTTTGTCCAACTAAGCTCACTTGAGTGAAGAAGAGTTGTCAAGCCTGGCTCTAATTCGCAGAAGGCCCCAAAGTCCATTAGTTTTACAACCTTAACTTTATATATTTTATTTAGTTCGTAATTTTCTATATGTTCAAAAGGATCTGGTGATAACTGTTTTACTGAACAACCAACTTGTAATTTTTCTTTATCAACACTTATAACTTTTAAATCATGTTTTTCTCCAATATTAAACACCTCATCAGGATGGTTAACTCTTGAATAAGAAATTTCTTGTAAATGAACTAATACATCTAATTCTCCATTAACATTAAAAAAACAACCAAAAGAACTATAACCTTTTACTTCTGCCCCTTTGATAATGTCGCCTACTTTAAATTTTTCAATAATCTTTGCTTTATCTTCTTTTTTGAATGATGAAATAATTTCTCTTCTTGATACACATGCATTACCCCTAATTTTATCTAATTTAATAAGGGCAAATTTTTGAGGCTCATTCATTAAATGACTTATATCTTTTAATGGTTTATCGCTTATTTGAGATCCTGGTAAAAACATTAATGAACCGGTATCAATATGTTCTACGATACAACCACCTTTACATTTAGAAGTAATTTTACCCATAATTGGTAAATTTTTTTCATACGCTTCAACTAATTTGTCCCAACCTTTAATTTTTTGTGCTTTGCTTGCCGATACCAAGACTTCACCATTTTTATCTTCAATTTTTTCTAGAAGTACAGGTATTGTTTCACCAACTTTAATTTTTTCTGAAAGCCCCATGCTTTTTAATTCATTAATATCTAATACCGGTTCAGACTTTAATCCTTCAACAAAAAGAAAAACAAACTTCTCTGTAATTTTATTTATCTTACCTTCTATTATCTTTCCCTCTTCAATTTGTATTTTTGAGAGTTGGCTATTAAGTAATTTTTCGAATTCTTGTGATGCTTGATTAGATAAATCTTTATAAATTTCCATTAATAATTTTTTTTTTGTCTATTATTTTTTTTAATTTTAAAAAACATGCTCTTTTAGTAAGGTTTGTCGTATTAATCAATAGGGAATCTTTTGTTTTCTTTAAAGGTGATATTTTCCTATTAAAGTCACTTTTATCTCGTTTTTTAATGCTTTTTACGACCTCTCTATATGTAACTTTATTTTTTAATTTTTTTAATTCCTTGAATCTACGTAGAGCTCGAGTTTTTAAATTAGCCGTAATGTAGAATTTAACATCTGCATCTGGAACAATTTTATAGGTAATATCTCTCCCATCCAAACAAGAACCACTGTATCTTTTAGGAGGGTTATAAGCAAAGTTTAATTGAAAATCATGAACTAGCTTTCTAACATTTTTTGATCTTGAAATTAAAGAAGCCTCGGTACCTATCTTGTTAGATAGTAAAATTTTATTAGAAAGATCTTTTACTTTCAATGATTTAATTTTTAATTTAATGAATTTTTGATCAAAGTGTTTAGGAAATTTTAATTTTAAGTATGCTATAAATCTATAAATTTTACCCGTGTCTAGATAAAAAAGATTGTAATGTTTAGATAGGGCTTTTGCTACAGTTCCAGCTCCTGCAGCAGCAGGAGAGTCAATAGCTATTTTTAAAATGTTTTTCCTCTTTATCAATTTTTAGTTATTTAAATTATTAATTATTTTTAAGAAATTTGGAAAGGAAGAATTAATTGACTCTTTGTTATGAATTTTCCACTCGCCCCCAAAAGATAAACCAGCAATTACACTTGTCATAAACACCCTATGATCTCTTAAGTATTTTTTAATAATTATCTTTTTATTAACACTCAATTTTGGATTACCAAAAATTTTAATTGAGTTATTTGTTGAAATTGTTTTTACACCCATTTCATTTAAGATTTTAACACCCCATTTAAGTCTAGGACTTTCTTTCTGGTTTAATTCATCCAGATTCTTAAAGTACGAAACTCCACTAGCTTTTGCAGCAACTAAAAAAATAACTAAAAATTCGTCTATTGCACTACTATTTAGGCTGGGAGGACAATCAATTGACTTGAGTTTTTTAGGACTGATAATTTTAATATCTGCATTTCTCTCACCTTTGTATATCCTTTTATTTTTAAATGTAATTTTAGCACCCATTTTTTTTAGGATAGTAATTATACCTATTCTGGACGGATTAATATTAACATTTTTAATAATTAATTTTGAATCAGTATTAAGTATAGTTAATACTATAAAAAAAGCACTTGAACTGATATCACATGGAATATCATAATTTATTGATTTAATTTTTTTAACTTTATTAATTTTAATAAGATCATAATTTTTTTTTTTAATAACTTTTATTGGAAGATTAAGATGCCTAGATAGTAACTCGGTATGATTTCTTGATTTTTTTGCTTTAATTATAGTTTGCCCATTAGTTCTCATACCTGCAAATATCACTGCACTTTTGCATTGAGCAGATCCCTTATTTTCTTGATAAATAATTGGTTTCAATTTTTTTTGGCCTAAAATTGTTAATGGTAAAAATTTATTTTTACTTAGTTTTAGTTTAACTCCAAATTTTTTTAAAGGATCTGCAATTCTTTTAAAATCTCTTTTAGAAAGGCTCTTATCACCAACAATTTTTATTGGAAATGGGCTATTAACTAATAGCCCTAGTATCAATCTTCCAAGTGTTCCTGAATTTTGAGCGTTAATCTTGAGATTTTTTATATATTTATAACCGTTAATGCCTGTTCCATATATTTTACAAATATTTTTATTTATATAAACCTTAATTCCTAATTTTTTAATAGTTTTAATTGCTGCAATTACATCTTCAGACATTAATAAATTTTTTGCAGTAGATACTCCGCTTGCAAGAGAGGAAAATAAAACCCATCTTATACTCAAACTTTTATCACCACCCACCTTAATACTTGCATTAAATTTTTTTATTTTCTTATTTATGAGAATTGTTTGTGACATCTTAAATTTTAACTTATTTTAAAAGAACTTCCAAAATAAGCATTTTGTGCATTAATATCTTTTATTAAACTGGAAGGTGTGCCTTGCGCAACAATCTTACAGTTACTTAATATCATAGCAGCATCTACACATGCTAATAGATCTCTTGCTTGATGGTCACATATACATATTGTAATCTGGTTTTCTTGTTGTAAATTTATTAAAATTTCTTGAATCATTTTTATTGTCAGAATATCGAGAGCGGCAAAACACTCATCTAATAATAGCACTTTAGGACTACTTAATAATGCTAATGCAATTACTAATTTTTTTTTCTGACCACCAGATAGAAATTTTGCTTTAATATCCTTACTACTATCAAGTTCAAATTTAGAAATTAAATAATTTATTTTCTCCATTAATAAATTTTTATTTTCAATAACTATTTCGCCTATTGCTTTAAGATTATCAATTGTAGTTAACTCACCAAAATAGCCACCGTACTGTGGCACATACCCTATTTTAAATTTTTTTGTTCTCAAATAAATTGGATATTCGTTAACTAATTCTCCATTAATTTTAATTTTTCCACTTTTGGGTAAAATTAATCCAGTGATAAGATTAAAAATTGTAGACTTACCTACTCCATTAGGACCCAACATTCCAAATATTTCTGTTTGATTAATTTTAAAACTTATATTATCCAAAATAAGCCTATCACCATAAGATAGAGATATGTTTTCAAATTCGATTATAGAGTTTTTTTCTTTAAATGATTTTATACGGAAGGGTTTTATTATTACCATTTTATTTTTGATTAATTATTTTAATTTTATTTTTCTCGTCAAGCATAAAAAAATTTATATCTCTAGTTTCTAAATTTATTTTTACAACGTCAGTTATTAAAATATTTTCTAAGTCAGAATAAACAACATCTTTTGATATTATCATAGAATTTCTTAAAATTGAAAAATCTACGTACCCACTGTTTATTCTTTTATCCAAATACTCTATATTTACATTTTTTGAAAAAATAGTATCGAAATTGCTAATATTATATTTTCCATAGTCTGCAAATATTAATATCTGATTAGAATTATTTAAATTAACCATTGCCTCCACATTTTTAAGGAAAATTATATTATTATTATTATTATCTATTTCTCCTTCTTTAGCTCTAACAATATACTCGTTTCCCCTATTATCCTTAGATGAGTACTCCACGTTTTCAATAATATTTGAAGCTGAAAAATTTTCCTCAGTTTTAATTGTTTCAACTGCTTTTTTATTTTCATTATCTGATTTTTTAAAATAAAAAAACACTCCAAAAAAAATAAGAAAAAAAATTAACACTAAAAGAATTATTCTTTTATTCATCTAGGAAATATTAGCTTGCAAAATATTATGTATGTGAACTACTCCTATAGTCCTGTCTTTATTTTTTACATCATGCACACATAATGATGTAATTTTTTTACTGTTCATTATAGAAAGTGCTTTAACAGCCAGTATACTTTTATCAACACTAATCGGATTTTTAGTCATAATTTCTTTTGTCAGTTTTAAATGTAAATTTGAGCTATTTTCATTTTTTCTTCTAATTTGACCATCAGTAATAATTCCAACTGTTTTATTTTTTTTATTTCTAACAATTAAAACCCCTAATTTTTTTTTACTAATAATATTAATAGCTTTATTCATTTTTATATTATCGTTTACAAATGGAATTTGATTTCCAACAATCATTAAATCTTCAACAGTTTTTAATTGTGCACCCAAGCTTCCAGATGGATGAAACTTTTTGAAATCTATTTTGTTAAATTTTTTTTGATACATTAAAGAAATAGCTAATGCATCACCTAATGCAAGTTGAGCAGTAGTGCTGGATGTTGGTATAATTCCTCCAGCTTCTCTAATTTTTGGAATTAATAGTTTGATATCAGAGGCTTTATATAAAATTGAGTCTTTATTTGATACAATTCCTATTAATAAAATTTTATTTCTATTTGCATATTTAATAATATTTTTAAGTTCTTCAGTTTGACCTGAATAACTTAGAAGAATTAGTATATCTTTTTTAGAAATACTACCAAGATCTCCATGAGAGGAGTCACCTGCAGATAAACTAAAAGAAGGAGTTCCAATTGATGAAAAAGTAGCAGCAATTTTAGATGCAATAATTCCACTTTTGCCAACTCCACATAATACTACTTTTGATTGGCATTTTGAAATTTGAAGTACAGCCTTATTAAATGAATTGTTTATTTGTTTTTTCAAACTTTGAAGTGCTTTTATTTCTAAATTAATTACATCTTTTGCGGTAGAAATAAATTTTTTTTTATTCATTAGTGAGACCAAATATCATCTTTGAATAGAGCTAAATCCAAGTCAACTCTTGTTCTTAAAAAATTTAAACAATCTTTATAAAGTTTAATTCTATTTTCTCTCTCTAATATTTTTTCTAGTTCTGTATGTATTTTATGTAAATATATTACATCATTTGCACAGTACTTAAGTTGTGCTGGAGTTAATTCCCCACCAAAATCAGAACTCTGAAATTGTTTATTTATATCTATGTTCAAAAATTCCTTAATTAAAGTTTTTAAAGAATGTTTGTCAGAGTAAGATCTAGCAATTTTGGAGGCTATTTTAGTATCAAGAATATTATTAGTCTCTGTTTTTAAATAGTATTTAATATGCGCCATATCTGCACGGCCGTAATGGAAAATTTTTGTTATATTTTCATCTTGTAAAAATTTAATCAAATTAGGTGCATTATAATTTTTTCTATCAAATTGAACAATGTGCGCATCAGAATTGCCTGAAGATATTTGAATTAGGCACAAAGGATCACGTCTGACATTTAGACCCATAAACTCACCATCCACAGCTATTATATTGCCTAATTTTAGATCATCTGGTAAATCATTTTTATATAATTGGATATTAATACTCATTTTTTTAACATATATATATGAAAGCAAAAAATTGTCTAATTTTTGGTGGAAGTGGCCAAATTGGTAGAAACTTAATTAGAAAACTTACTAAGAACAACTATAAAGTAACTGTAGTAACAAGAAACATTCACCAGAAAAGTTATATTATAAAAACTCAAGCTAATGCAGGATATATTGATATTGTTGAAGCAAAAATTTTTGATGAAAAAAAAATTAGGGAACTTTTTAAAAGATCAGAGGTATGTATAAATTTAATTGGAATTTTATTTGAAGAAAAAAGAGGAAATACTTTTAATAATATTCATTCCACCTTTCCATCTCTGTTGGCTAAACTTTCAAAAGAGTACAATCTTAAACACTTTATTCATTTATCAGCTTTAGGTATTAATGAAGCCAAAGATTCAAATTATGCTAAAAGCAAACTCCAAGGAGAAAATAATATTCTAAAAAATTTTCCACTTGCAACAATTCTTAGACCTTCAGTTGTTTACTCAGTAGATGATAATTTCACAACAAATTTTATGACTCTATTGAACAGACTTCCTTTTTTCCCACTTTACTATAATGGAAATACTAAGTTCCAACCAATTCATTGTTCAGATTTAACAGATATAATTTATCATGTAATCTCTAAAAATATTTATTCAAAAATTATTGAATGCGTAGGTCCTGAGGTATTGACACTAAAAGAAATTATAAGAAAATTATTGAATTCAATCGGAAAAAAAAGATTTTTATTACCCTTACCCTTGCCTATAGCTGAAGCATCTGCAAGGTTTTTTGAAATTATGCCAAAGCCTCTTCTAACTAGAGATCAACTAAGATTATTAAAATATGATAACATTCCATCAGAAAAATATAAAACAAATTCAGATATCGGTTTACCAAGTATTAGATATTTTGATGAAGAAGTAAGGAAGTATTCTTACATGTGGAGAGTTGGTGGTCAATTTTCAACTGAAAAATATAACTCTAATGATAATTCAAAAAGTAATTAAACTAAAAAATTAAGCCGATTGTATTTTTTTACCAAGGAATTCAGGAACTTCTTCTTTTTCATTAGCATCCTCTTTTTTACCTTTTGGCTGATATGCATATAGTAAATGCAGTTTACAATAAGAAAAATCTTTTAAGGACGATCTGCCACAAAAATAAAAGGATTTTTCATCTGGATGGCCAATGGGCCACTTGCATGAGCTTTCGTCTAACTCTTCTAGTTGTTTAGGATTTTCTGGTTCAAAGTCTTTTTCAATGATTAGAGATTTGAATTTACTTTTACGACCTTTTCTATTTTTTATATTCTTTTCTTCTATCGAATTTTCAAAATTTTGATTAGAGGTTGCAGCTCTCGTTTTAATTTTTGCTGATAAGTTCAGCCTATGAGCCTTACCTATGACAGCATTTCTACTGATCCCGCCAATAATTTCAGCAATTTGGCTTGCTGTGCTTCCTTTACCCCAAAGTTCTTTTAATTTTGCTACTTTTTCATCTGTCCAGCTCATATATCAATATCTAGTATATAAAAATAATATACTTACAATATACTGATATTAAATTTAATTAAACAATCAAAATATTGCAGTTATCAACACATATTGGTTTGACTAATTAGATATGCATTTTCAATCATAGCTTGTATCTAATAATTAAAATTTATAAAACAAATTAAATTTATGAGCTATTTGGCAAAAAACTATAATAGAAAAAAAATTTCCTTTAAGTATGGAAAAGGAAGCTATTTGTTTTCTACTGATAATAAAAAATATTTAGATTTTGTTCAAGGTATTGCTGTAAACTCATTAGGTCACGCTCACCCAAAACTTACAAAGACGATTAGCACTCAAGCAAAAAAATTATGGCATGTTTCGAATGCTTTTCAAATACCAGAGGGAGAAAAGTTAGCTAAAAAATTATGTAAAACAACTTTTGCCGATTATGTAATGTTTCAGAATAGTGGCGCAGAGGCAACTGAGGCTGCGATAAAAGTTGCTAGAAGATATTTTTACTCAATTGGTAAAACAAATAAAAATAAAATATTATGTGTCAGAAATTCTTTTCATGGAAGAACTTTGGCTGCAATTTATGCAAGTGGATCAAAGAAAATGACAGAGGGATTTGGTCCAAAAGTAAGTGGATTTGATCATTTTGTCTTTGGAGATCACAAGTCTTTAATGAAAAAAATCACTAAAAATACAGCTGCTATTATGGTTGAAACAATTATGGGTGAGGGTGGAATTAAAGTAATACCCGATTGGTGTTTAGTGGAATTAAGAAAACTTTGTAATCAAAAAAAAATATTACTAATTTTAGATGAGGTTCAGTGTGGAATAGCAAGATCTGGTGACTTTTTTGCATTTGAAAAATCTAAAGTAAAGCCAGATATTGTACCAATTGCAAAAGGAATTGGAGGTGGATTTCCTATTGGAGCAGTTTTAATGAATAAGAAAGTAGCTGCTGGGATGACACCAGGAACACATGGTTCAACTTTTGGTGGTAATCCATTAGCAATGGCCGTGGGAAATACAGTAATGGACATTGTTTCGGATAAAAAATTTTTGAAAAATGTTAAAAGTATTTCTAAATATTTTTTTTTAAATTTGAATAATTTTAAAAAACTTTATCCAAATATAATAAAAAATATAAGAGGTAAGGGACTCTTAATAGGTATTCAGCTACATACAGACCAGACAAAATTTATAAAAAAACTTATGGAAAATAAGTTGCTAACTATACGTGCAGCAGAAAATGTGGTCAGAATTTTACCACCACTTAATGTAAAAAAAAACGAGGTTAATCAAGCTTTGAAAATAATAAATAAAGTTTGCAAAGAATTAAATTAGAATGAAACACTTTATCAATTTAAAAGATATTCCATCTAAAGATCTTAAAAAAATAATAATAGATGCAAAGAGAAGAAAAAATTTAAGAAATAAACTAAGCACACTCGAAGTTGATAAAGGTGCTCCTTTGAAGGGGAAGTTGCTTATCCAAATGTTTGAAAAGACAAGTTTACGGACTAGATTAAGCTTTTATCTAGCAATTAAACAACTTGGAGGAGGAACTTTAACTCTTAGATCAAATGAGCTCCATCTTGGGCAAGGTGGTGAAAGTATTGCAGATACTGCAAAAATTCTCTCAACATACGGGGATGGATTTATGCTGAGAACTGATAGTGACAAAAAAGTTGAAAATTTTAGAAAATATCTTTCAATCCCAGTAATAAACGGTCTTAGTCCATCATCTCATCCGACTCAGGTTTTATCAGATGTATTTACTGTTGAAGAAATAAAGAAAAAACCAATTTCAAAACTGAATATTTGTTGGATTGGAGATTCTAATAACGTTTTAGACAGTCTGATTGCAGCATCAGTTAAATTTTCATTTAAATTGAGTATAGGTTGTCCAAGAAAATTTGAACCCGGGGCAAAAGTAAGAAACTGGGTAAAAAAAAATAAAAAGAAAATTTTTATTTACAACGATCCAAAAAAAGCAGCTTCAAATGCAGATGTAATTTTTTCAGATAAAGTAATTTCTTTAAATGATAAAGTTAATAAGAAGAAAAAAATTGCTCAATTTAAAAAATTCAAAATTAATAAAAAACTTATGAGATATGCAAAAAAAAATTGCATTTTCTTACATTGTCTTCCAAGAGGAAATGAAGTATCTGATGATATTTTTTTAGGAAAAAAATCTCATGTATGGCAACAAGCTCTAAATAGAGTTCATGTTCAAAAAAGTATTTTATTATACTGTTTTGGAAAACTAAGGTAATGGTAAAGGATTATCTGTGTTTTGGTTCAGATATTTAATTACAGAGGCTCTATCTTTTTCTTTTCTTAATCCTGCAAAAGCCATCTTAGTTCCTTTGATCCATTTAGCGGGTTTGATTAAATAACCGTTTAGCTCTTCGATTGTCCATTCTTTATCATAAGATGCTAATGCCTTTGAATATTTGTAGTCTTCAACTATACCAATTTTTCTTCCAACAACATTATACAAAGCAGGACCAATATTATTTTTTCCACCTTTAACAATAGAGTGACATGCAGCGCATTTCTTAAAAACCTTTTCACCGTGAGATAGATCGCCCATAGCCATTAATGCATCAATATCAATTTTCTCTTCCACACTAGTTTCTGCAGAAGACAAGATTGTTTTTGCTTCTTCTACATCTACCGCATAACCTGGAGTTTCTGGTTTTTCTACATAAAAAATAACATCTGATAATTTTCCAATACCTATTATTAAAAGTGCAACCATTAGAACTGCAGCAACTATTTTATTAATTTCAAATGAATCCATTTTTTTTTTAAATAATTTTGAACATATATCACGATAAATTAAAAATTTATTAAAATTATCTGTATAAATTTGCCTCTATTGGTATTTAATAGTTATAATTAATTAAGTATTTATGAAAACATTGATCATTATACCATCTAGACTAGGAGCTACCAGATTACCTGGAAAACCTTTATTAAAAATTAATAATAAATCCATAATTTCACATGTTTTTAAAAGGGCTCAAGATGCTAACATTGGAGACGTACTAGTAGCTACGGAAAATAAGGAAATTTTTGAAGAAGTGACTTTAAATGGAGGTAGAGCCATTTTAACTAGCAAGAAACATAAAACTGGTACAGATAGAATATATGAAGCCTTTAAAAAAATGAAATTAAATGATGTGGACTTAATAATGAACTTACAAGGTGACGAGCCAGCAATTAATATAGAAGATATAGTAAGTTTAAATGACAAAATGATAAACAATCAATCAAAAATGGGCACACTTGGTGCAAAAATTGAAAATGAAAAAGATTTTCAAAATGAAAATATTGTTAAAGTTCAAACAAAATCTAATCTTCAAGAGGACTCTTTTTCTGAAGCAGAAACATTTTTACGGGTATCTAAAAAATTAGACAAAGCTTATCATCATATTGGTATCTATTGTTATTCTACTGAAACTCTTGAAAAATTTGTTGAGTTAAATCAGACTAAAAACGAAATCGAGCAAAAATTAGAACAGTTAAGAGCACTAGATAATAGTATCAAGATAAATGTTGCATTAGCTAAATCTCCTCCCATAGGAGTAGATACTAAAGAAGATTATATAGCCTTAAAAAAAATTATGGAATATAAAGATCGATGAGTAAAATTTATTTTCAAGGTACATTTGGTGCATATTCTCACTTAGCAGCTTTATCAGTTGATCCAAATGCTGATATACTTCCCTGCAAAACTTTTGATGAGTGTTTTAGCAAGGCTTCACTTGAACCAGAAAGTAAAATAATTATTCCAGAGTCTAATAGAATAACTGGTAACATTGGAATTGAGTATTTGATATTTAAACATAGACTAAATATTTATATGGAGCATTTTCAAAAAATTGAACATAATTTGTTAGGTCAACCAGGTTCAAAATTAAAAGACATTAAAGAAGTATATTCTCATGCACAGGGACTATCTCAGTGTTCAAAATTTATAAAAGAAAATAATTTAATAGAACATATTAGAGCAGATACGGCAGGCTCTGCTGAAATGATTTCAAAAACTAAAAATATTAAGCAAGCCGCGATAGCTTCATCTTTAAGTGCTGAAATTTATGGACTAGAGGTAATAAAAAAAAATATTGAAAATGATAATGGAAACTTAACAAGATTTTTAGTAATGGGTAAAAATATTTATCAACCTGAGTTTAAAGGTAAGAATTATATCACATCTTTTTTATTTAAACTCAAAAGTAAACCAGCTGCTCTCTATCAATCACTAGGAGGTTTCGCAATTAATGGAGTAAATTTAACTAAACTTCAGAGCTATCCAGAAAAAAATACATTCGATTCTTATTTTTTCTTATGTGACCTAGATGGACACATTGAAGATAAAAAAGTTCAAAAATCTTTGGAGGAACTAGGTCTTCATTGTGAAGATTTTCACGTCTTAGGTGTTTTTGAAGCTGATAAGTTGAGAGAAAATAATTAATAATCTTTTCTTGTAGATTAGAAAATATAACTGCTATAATACTTTTGGAGGCTAGAGGTGAATGCTGCTTGAACCCGACCAGATCTTAACAGAAGCAGTCGTAGAGACAGTTATTCAGGTTCTAGTCTCCTAATATATATGAACAATAATTCGAAAGTACTGGCATTAAAATATAGACCGCAAACTTTTGACGATCTAATAGGCCAGGAAGTGGTTGCAGAAACAATAACAAATTCAATTAAAGCAGATAAAATTCCAAACGCATATTTATTCACAGGCATTAGAGGGATTGGAAAAACAACAATAGCAAGAATAGTCGCAAAAGCATTAAATTGTTCAAAAGGTATCGAAAAAATATGTAGAGAAAATTTCTGTGAGAATTGTCAGTCTATTATCAACTCAAGCCATATAGATGTACTTGAAATGGATGCAGCTAGTAAAACTGGTGTAGATGATGTTAGAGATCTTATAGAATTTTCCAGATATGGACCTACCTCTGCTAAATATAAAATTTTTATAATAGATGAAGTGCACATGCTTAGCAAACAGGCTTTTAATGCTCTTTTAAAAACACTAGAAGAGCCACCAGAATATCTGAAGTTTATTTTTGCAACTACTGAAATTAAAAAAATACCAATCACAGTTGTATCTAGGTGTCAAAGATTTGATTTATCTAGAATTAAATCATCAGAATTATTTGAGTTTATAAAAAAAATTAAAGATAAAGAAAATGGTAAAGTTACTGACGATGCTTTAAGATTAATAGTAAAAATTTCTGAGGGATCAGTTAGAGATGCATTATCTCTATTAGATAGGGCCTTATTAAGCTTAGAGGAAAATAGGGATTTAGATTTGAACGCAGCTCAAAAAATATTTGGCTACTTTGATAAATCTCAACTAATAGATTTATTTGAACTTATTTTAAAGGGTGAAGAAACAAAAGTAATAAATATTTATAGAAAAATTTATGATCAAGGAGTTGAACCTAAAGTATTTATAAATGATTTCTTAGAATTGTTGTATTACTTTAAAAATATAAATTCTCTAACACTAGAAAGCACAAATTTTTCTCTAAATGATGAGGAGTTTTCGAAAATAAAAAGTATTTCAAATAAAGTAGAGTCTGGTGTGTTAGTGCTGTTCTGGCAATTTGCAATTAGCTCTCTTGAAGAATTAGACATAGTTTCAAATCAACATTTGTCGATTGAGATGTTTCTAATCAGATTGATGCATTTACAGTCTGTGAAATCTCAAAAAAAAATTGAGCCTGAAACTGAAAAAAGAGCAACCAATGAAATTGAAAATATGAGCTCAAATAAAATAATAGATCAAATTAAGAATATTTCCCAAGAAGAAAAAAAAAAACCACAAGTACAAACTGAAATTAAGGCAGAAAATAAAATACTAATAAATTCTTTTGATGAGCTATTATTAATCTGCTCTGAAAAAAAAGAAATCAAATTGAAATATGAATTAGAAAAAAATGTCAATCTAGTAAAGTTTGAAAAAAACAGAATAGAGATATCTTTTAACGATAGTTTAGATAAAGATTTTGTTAAAGATTTATCATCGAAACTTTTTGATTGGACTGATGAGCGTTGGATTATTACTTTTAGTAAATCTAAAGGTGAAATGTCTGTAAAAGAAAAACAACTTAACAATAAGAAACTTTTAATTGATCAAGCAAAATCTTCAGAAGCTTATAAAAATATAATAGAAAATTTTCCTGATGCAGAATTAATTGACGTTAAGATAAAAAAGGATGAGGGTCAGAATGACTGATTTTAGTAAGATTTTAGATAAAGCCAAAGAGCTTGAAGCAAAAATGAAAGAAAGCCAGCAGAAAATTAAGGAAATAAGAGTAGAGGGCGTTTCTGGTTCTAATTCTGTAACAATAACTCTTGATGGTGAAGGTGAAATGCAAACAATAAAATTATCCGATGAAATTGTGAAAGAGGACAAAGCTATTATTGAAGATTTAATTGTTGCTGCTCATAATAACGCTAAAGCACAGTTAAAATCGAAAACTTCTGAAGAAATTTCAAAAGCTACCGGTGGATTTGGTATACCAGGCTTTAAATGGCCCTTATAATAAATGCAAAATATTAATGAGATTGAAGAATTAATAAAATTAATATCTAGGTTGCCTGGCTTAGGTCCAAAATCTGCAAAAAGAATTGTTCTTAAACTAATTAATAATAGAGATGAATTAGTGAAACCAATGGCAAACACTTTGGCTCAGGTTTACAAAAATGTAATAAGATGCAATTCTTGTGGATCACTAAAGTCTAATTTGAGTGGATGCGTTAATTGTGAGAATACAAAAAATAAGTATTCTAAAATTTGTGTAGTTGAAGACATTGCTGATCAATGGTCAATTGAAAATTCAAACATTTTTCAAGGTTATTTTCATATATTAGGTGGAACTATTTCGTCAGTAGGCCAACGAAAAGAGGATCTTCTAGTAGACTCTTTAATTGAGAGAGTAAGTAAAGAAAAAATTGAAGAGGTAATATTAGCAACAAGTGCAACAGTCGAAGGACAGACAACTGCATATTACGTTCAAGATAGTCTAAAAAATTTAAATGTAAAAATTACAAAGTTAGCACAAGGATTACCTGTTGGTGGCGAAATAGAAAGTTTAGATGATGGAACTTTATTTTCAGCTTTTAAAAATCGTTCAAATTTAATTTCTAATTCAGATTAGATTTTTTTTCTAATCTATTAATATGCAATAATGGTTCAGTGTATCCAGATGGCTGCTGTTTACCTTTGAATACCAAGTCACATGCAGTTTTGAAAGCTATTGAGTTTTCGAAGTCATCACTCATTTTGATATATTTAGAGTCATTTTTATTTTGATCATCAACAATTTTTGCCATTTCTTTCATAATTTCTGTTACCTGAATTTCTGTAGTAATTCCATGATGTATCCAGTTGGCAATATGTTGCGATGAAATTCTTAAAGTTGCTCTATCCTCCATTAGACCTACATTGTTAATATCTGGAACTTTAGAACAACCTATTCCTTGGTCAACCCATCTCACCACATATCCAAGTAATGTTTGGGCTGAATTACTTATTTCATTATTTATTTCCTCAACAGACCAATTAGTTCTATCTGCTACTGGTATTGTTAGAAGATCATCAAGTTTTGCTTGACTCCTATTTAAAATTTTTTTCTGTTCATCAAAAATATTTATTTCATGATAATGTAGGGCGTGAAGAGCAGCAGCAGTTGGAGATGGCACCCAAGCACAATTTGCACCAGCTTTTAAATGGCCTGTTTTTTGTTCCATCATATCTTTCATTTTGTCAGGCATAGCCCACATACCTTTACCAATTTGAGCTTTACCAGAAAAACCACATTTTAATCCAATATCCACATTTCTGTTTTCGTAAGCTGTAATCCATTTTGATGACTTCATTTCTCCCTTTTTAATCATAGGTCCTGCCATCATTGATGTATGCATTTCATCACCAGTTCTATCTAAAAATCCCGTATTTATAAAAAATACTCTATTTTTTAAGGACCTAATACATTCTTTCAAATTAGAGGATGTTCTTCTTTCTTCATCCATTATTCCTATTTTGCATGTATATTTTTTTAATCCTAAAACTTCTTCTACTTTTGAAAAAATTAAATCTGTAAATGCTGTTTCTTCTGGTCCATGCATTTTAGGTTTAACGATATATACAGATCCAGTTCGTGAGTTATTTTTTTTCTTTAAATCATGAAGTGCTGCAGCTGTAGTTATAAATGCATCTAAAATACCTTCTGGCACTTCATTCCCATCATTTAAAATAATGGATGAGTTTGTCATTAAATGCCCAACATTTCTTACAAGCAGAAGGCTTCTTCCATGCAATTTTAGACCCTTACCATCCCTAGAAATATAACTTCTATTTGGATTTAGCTTTCTCTCATATAATTTTCCATCCTTTTCAAATTTTGATTTTAGGTCTCCACGCATTAAACCTAACCAATTTCTGTAACAAATAATTTTATCTTCTGAGTCAACTGCTGCTACACTGTCTTCATTATCACAAATAGTTGATACTGCTGACTCTACTATTATATCGCTTATACCTGCATGGTCTTGTTGAGCAGCAAACGCTCTAGAATCTTTTAAAATTTCAATATGTAAATTATTATTTCTTAAAATAATTGCAGAAGGATTATCACTTTCGCCTCTATGACCAATAAATTTATTTTCATCTACCAAGCTAACTAAATCAGCACCTTTAAGAATTTTTAGTTTTCCATCTTTTACGGCAAAGCTTGTTATTTTTTTCCAGCTTAAATCTTTCAATGGAAAATATTTGTCTAAAAAATCTCTGCCATACTTAATAACCATTTCACCTCTTAGTGGGTCATATCTCTCTGAAACACTATCTTCTGATTGCTCAATAATATCAGTTCCGTATAGACTATCATATAAACTCATCCATCTAGCATTTGCAGCATTCAGAGCATATCTTGCGTTCATAACTGGCACTACCAGTTGAGGCCCTGCAATTTTTGCTATCTCGTCATCAACATCTTTTGTTTCAATTTGAAAATCAGGTCCTTCATTTTTTAAATAGCCTATTTCAATTAAAAATTTTTTATACTCTTCAAAATTGAATTCTGATCCCTTATTTTTGATATGCCAATCATCAATTTTGTTCTGTAAATCTTTTCTAATATTTATTAATTCTCTATTTTTAGGTGCTAATTCATTTATAGTTTTTTCGAAACCTGCCCAAAAATTTTCTGGTGATATCCCTGTTTCTTTAAGTAACTCATCCTTAACAAATTGAACAAGATCACTCGAAACTTTCAAACTTTTAATATCTATGTATTTTTCTTGCATAGCACTTTCGTGACCCCATCTGTATTTTTGCCTGAGAGTTTTGCTCCTTCGGCGGAATTTAATCTCTTTCCAGAGTGTTATGCCTAAATCGGTCCTTTTGCCTGAGAGTTTCCGGGGTGGTTGCTCCTTCGGCGCTAAAAACTGCTTAGTCTCTCCCGATCATGGATTTCTATCTGTTAAAATTATTTAGTCAATTAATAACAATTACCATTAAAATAATTCATCATTTTATGGCCTTTTTTATAATTTAACTATCCGATATAACTTAATTATGAAAAATTACCTTAATTTTGAAAATGAAATTAAAAATCTTGAAAATGAGATTGAAAAATTAAAGGATCCTTATAATCAAGAAGGACTATCAGAAGTTGATACTCAAAAAATATCTAGCACTCAAGCAGAGTTAGATGAAAAACTAAAAAATATTTACTCAAATTTAGATCCATGGCAAACGACTATGGTTGCAAGACATGAGGACAGACCAAAATCTAAATTTTTTATAGACAATTTATTTGAAGATTTTATTTCATTGTCTGGTGATCGTCATTATGGTGAAGATAAATCAGTTTTAACTGGTTTTGCAAAATTTAAAGGAAATTCAGTTTTAGTTATTGGACAGGAAAAAGGAGAGGATTTAGATAGTAGAATCCAGAGAAACTTTGGAATGATGAGACCTGAGGGATACAGGAAAACAATTCGATTAATGAATTTGGCAAACAAATTTAATATTCCGATAATTTCCTTTATAGATACTCCAGGTGCGTATCCAGGTGTTGGCGCAGAGGAAAGAGGTCAAGCAGAAGCAATTGCAAAATCAATAGAATGTTGCATGCAACTTAAGGTCCCAACAATTGCAATAATAATTGGTGAGGGTGGTTCTGGAGGAGCAATCGCTCTCGCATCTTCAAACAAAGTTATAATGTTTGAGAATGCAATTTATTCGGTTATATCTCCCGAGGGATGTGCAACTATTCTTTGGAGAGACCCAAAGAAAATGCTCGATGCTGCAAAAGCAATGAAACTTTCAGCAAAAGACTTATTGAAATTAAAAGTTATCGACGAAATTATTCCTGAGCCTTTGGGTGGTGCTCATCGAGATAGAGATACGATGCTTGAAAACTTAAAAACTTCTATCACAAAAAATTTAGATTACTTCAAAGACTTATCTCCAGAGGAGATAGCAAATGAAAGAAAAAATAAGTTTTTAAAGATTGGAAGGAATGATGGATTTATAAGCACAACTGAAGATTTTAGTTCATTAACTATCAAAAAAAATAAATTTGAAAATATTTTAAAATCAAAAAAAATACAAATTAGTATTGGTATAGGTTTTATTTTGTTAAGTTTGATTTTTTTAATAATTTAAAATTATAAAGCACCGTGACAGTGTTTAAATTTTTTACCTGAGCCACAAAAACATGGTTCATTTCTTCCCATTTTTTTGTTTTGATTTTTTTGAGGTAAAATCTCAGTATTATTATCTTCTTTATTAGTTTGTTCTGTAACAACTTTTAAATTCATCAAGATTGTAACATAGTCTAATTTTAGTTTTTCTAGGAGGTTTGAAAATAAATCAAAAGCTTCTTTTTTATATTCAACGAGAGGATCCCTTTGACCATAAGACCTTAAACCAACAACTTGTCTCAATTGTTCTAAATATTGAATGTGAGATTTCCAATTTAAATCTATGGATTGTAGAAAAATTCTTTTTTCTATTTCTTTTGCATAATCTTCTCCAAGAATTTTAATTCTTTCATTTCTTGTTTCATTAAATTTTGAAAGTATTTTTTCTTTAAGCTCTTGATCTTTAGATGAAATTAATTCCTCAAACTCCTTATCTGTGAAACTTTTTCCTAGTATTTGCTTAATTCTGTTACTAAATTCTGTGCTCTTAGGATTTGAAAGTTTCTGAATCTTTAGTTTTATTAAGTCTTCAATTATCTCTTTTAAAAATTCATCAGAATAACCAAAAATATCTACACTACTCATTGCGTTTTTTCTTTGAGAAAAAACAACATGTCTTTGATCGTTGAGTACATTGTCAAATTTTATTAAGGTTTTCCTTATGTCAAAATTTCTCGCCTCTACTTTCTGCTGCGCTCTTTCTAATGCTTTATTAATCCAAGGATGATCTATGCTTTCTCCATCTTTAAGTCCTAACTTTTCAAGCATATTGTTCATGGACTCAGAACCAAAAATTCTCATTAAGTCATCCTCTAAACTTACATAGAATACTGAGCTTCCTTCATCCCCTTGTCTTCCTGATCTACCTCTTGCTTGATTATCTACTCTTCTAGACTCCATTCTTTCAGTGCCAATTACAAATAAGCCACCTAGAGACTTTATTTTATCTTTTTCAATTTTCAGCTTCTCATCAGGAATAGATCCTTTTTTACCCCCAAGTTGAATATCAACACCACGTCCAGAAATACTAGTTGTAATAATTAATGATTTTTCTTTTCCTGCATTAGCTATAATTTCAGCTTCATTTTCGTGATTTTTGGCATTAAGAACTACATGTTTAATATTTTTTTTATTCAATAAATTTGAATAAACCTCAGATTTATTAATGCTTGAAGTAAAAACTAGTATTGGTTGGCCAATCTCATTTCGTTCTATAATTTTGTCTATAATTGCATTATTTTTTTCCTCTTCAGTTCTAAATATTAAATCATTAGAATCTTTTCTGATCATTTCTTTATTGGTTGGAATAACTACAACAGATAAATCATAAATTTCAAAGAACTCTGCAGATTCAGTTAAAGCTGTACCAGTGCAACCTGCTAGCTTTTTATAAAGTTTAAAATAATTTTGATAAGTGATCGATGCTAAAGTCTGATTTTCTGCTTGAATATCAATTTTCTCCTTTGCTTCAAGTGCTTGGTGTAAGCCATCTCCAAATCTTCTGCCCTCAAGAATTCTTCCTGTTAATTCGTCAATTATTTTCAAAGTTCCATCTTTTACAATATAGTCTTTACCCTTCTCAAACAAATGATTTGCTCTTAAAGCTTGATTAACATGATGAACTAGGTGTAGGTTTTCTGGATCATAAAAATTATTATTTTTTAAAATTCCAGCATTTGAAAAAAGTTTTTCAACATTGTTAATCCCTTCATTAGTTAAAAGAATACTTTTATCTTTTTCATCAATTTCAAAATCTTTGTCATTTAAAATTTTTATTAGCTTATCAATTACTAAATACTGAGATGTCCTATCATCAGCTGATCCAGATATTATCAAGGGTGTTCTTGCTTCATCAATTAAACAAGAGTCTATTTCATCAACAATTGAAAATGAATGTTTTCTTTGGACCATCTGATTTTGTGAGAATTTCATATTATCTCGAAGATAATCAAATCCTAATTCACTATTTGTTGCATAGGTTATGTCGCAATTATAATTTTTTTTACGTTCCTCATCACTTTGATCGTTGTTAATAAACCCTGAAGTTAACCCAAGAAAATTGTAAATTAGTCCCATTTCTATAGAATCTCTTTTTGCCAAATAATCATTAACAGTTACTATATGAACTCCTTTTTCACTTAGTGCGTTCAAATAAGCTGCCAATGTGATTGTTAAAGTCTTTCCTTCACCAGTTCTCATCTCAGCTATTTTACCTTCATGAAGAACGACGCCACCAATTAATTGAACATCAAAATGTCTTTCTTTTCGAATTCTTTTCGATGCTTCTCTTACAAGTGCAAAAGCTTCAGGCATTATATCATTTAATGATTTTCCATTCTTAATAAGATCTTTAAGTTCTAAAGTTTTTTTAGGAAAATCTGCATTATCTAAATTTATAAATTTTTCCTCTAGTGAATTAATTCTTTCAACAATCTTGCTGACCCTATCAAGCTCTTTTTGGTTGCTAGATTTAATAAATTTAGAGATTAGATTTAATGGATTAAACATGACTATTTGATTTATTCTTTAAATATTATGTTTAATATATGTATTAAATAAATAATTTAAACAATATGGGAATTAATTTTACAAATTTTCTATCTTCGCAATCAAAAAATACGAAAATGATTGATTTTCAAGACCTAGATCATATTGACGGTCTGTCAATTTCAGTACTTAGTGCAAATTTATATAAAAACGATAGAGATGATTTAGCGATGTTTTATTTCAGAGATGGTGCAAATCATGCTTCATTATACACACAATCTAAAATTGTTTCTGAAAATATAAAATGGAATCTAAATCAAAAAACTAAAAAAGTATTTTCTTTAATTGTTAATACTAGAAATGCAAATGCATTTACAGGTAAACAGGGATATGAAAGTTTGAAAAAATTAGCAGATTTAGTGTCAAAAAATTTAACAGATAAACAAAAACAAGACGAGGGAAAACCAAAAAAAATAAATCCTAAAGAGATTATATTTGGTTGTACAGGGACTATAGGGGAAGAGTTTCCATTTGAAAAAATATCTAATCAAATACCTAATTTAATTAGTAAAATTCGTTATACACAAAATAAATTTTTATGGATGAAAGCTGCTCTTGCAATAATGACTACTGACACCAAGCCAAAAATTGCCATGGAAGCGTGTTATATAGGAAGTGAGAAGATTAAAATTTATGGGATTGCAAAGGGCTCTGGAATGATACATCCGAATATGGCAACAACCTTAGCTTATATTTTTACAGATGCAAGTTTGTCCAATGATATTCTAAATAAATTATTAAAAAAAAATATTTTTAATACTTTTAATGCTATATCTTGTGATGGAGATACTAGCACAAACGACATGGTGACTATATTTGCAACTAATAAAATCAACAATTCACAAATAAAAAATATAAATGAAAATAAAATTAAAAATTTTGACAGAGCTTTAAATAATGTACTATTAAATTTAGCCAAAAGAGTTGTTGCAGATGGTGAAGGAGCATCAAAATTTATTTCTATAAAAGTTTCTAAATGTAAAAATGAATTAGAGGCAAAAAAAATAGCTTTTTCTATAGGAAACTCACCCTTAGTAAAAACTGCTATTGCAGGTGAGGATCCAAACTGGGGAAGAATAATAATGGCAATTGGTAAAGCTGGACCAAAAATTAATTTAAAAAAACTCTGTATAAAATTGGGAAATTTAAAAATAGTCCAAGACGGAAAGCTGTACGAAAATTATAGTGAAGAGGAGGCATCTAAATATATGAAAAAGGAAAATATTGAAATTAGTGTTGAAGTTTTTACAGGAAAAAAAGATTTTACTGCATACACTATGGATTTAACCAAGAAATATATAGATATTAATTCAGACTATAGAAGCTAAACAACATTGAAAATTTTTATTTAAAACCTATTTATAAAATATGATTAAATATAAGTTAATTTGCAAAAATTGTGATACTAAATTTGATAGTTGGTTTGCATCATCTAATGAATATGAAAAGTTAAAAAAAAGAAAATTTTTGACTTGTCATAGTTGTAATTCATTAAATGTAGAAAAAACTTTGATGGCACCTCAATTAATAAATACCAAAAATGAAACTGAAACAAAATTAAATACTACAAAACATCAAAAAATTAAAAAAATTATTAAAAATTATCAAAAGTTTATTAAAGACAATTTTCAATACGTGGGAGATAATTTTGCTTATGAGGCAAGATCAATCCATTATAATAATAAAAAAAAATCTAAAGGTATATATGGAAGTGCCTCCAAACAAGATCTTAAGGACCTGAAAGACGAAGGAATAGACGCTCAGATGATACCCTGGATAGATGATAAAGATAATTAATTTTTTAAAAATTTTGCAATATAGTTTACTGATAGATCTTTTGTAATACTCCACTCGTCTTTAATTATATTAAAATGCATTCCATCAAACTTTTTTAAAGATAAATTATTTTTGATCAAAATCTCTTTAAGTTTTTGGGGTTTAACAAATTTTTCCCATTCATGAGTTCCTATTGGTAACCATCTTAAAACATATTCTGCTCCGACTATAGCAAATATATATGATTTTAAAGTTTTATTAATTGTAGCTACAAACATTAATCCATTTTTCTTTAAAAGCTTAGAGCATGATTTTAGAAAGAAAGAAATATCATCTACATGCTCAACTATCTCCATATTTAGTATTACATCAAATTTTTTGCCTATTTTTAATTTTTCAGGAGATGAACAGATATAATTTATTTTCAGGCCATTTTTATTTGCATGAAGTTTTGCAATTTTAATATTTTTAGTTGATGCATCTATTCCTGTAATATTAGCACCCAATCTACACATTGGTTCAGACAGCAATCCTCCACCACAACCGATATCTAAAATATCAATTCCAGATAAAGGCTTTGCTTTATTTCTTATTTTAAATTGGTCAATTATATTTTCTTTAATATATCTAATCCGAATTGGATTAAATTTGTGCAAAGGTTTAAATTTTCCTTGGGGATCCCACCATTCATCTGCCATATTTGAAAATTTTTCTATTTCTTTTTTATTTACGCTAGTCATGTACGATAATTAGTTGACATAGCAATTAAGATGTATTTTATCAAATATTAATTAAATAATTATTATTCAGCTGATCATGAAAACTGTAGTGCTAAAATTTGGTGGAACTTCTGTTGGTAGTATCGATAGAATTAAAAAAGTATGTAAAATTATAGCTTCCTATAAAAAGAAAAAGTATAAAGTTGTGGTGATTTCTTCTGCCATGGGTGGTGTTACTAACAATCTAGTTAAAAAATCAAAGTCAATTAGTTCCAATTTTGATTTGGCAGAATATGACGCACTATTATCTACCGGTGAACAAGCTTCATGTGCGCTCATTGCGGGCAGATTGAAACATATTGGATTAAAATCTAGATCTTGGGTATCTTGGCAGTTACCTATTGTTACAGAGGGATATTACTCAGGTGCTCGAATAAATAAAATAAATATTTATGAATTGAATAAATATATTAAAAGTGGTGGAATACCAGTTGTTACTGGTTTCCAAGGAATTAATAAAAAACTTAGAATAACTACTATTGGTAGAAGCGGATCTGATGCTACAGCAATAACTTTAGCTAAATATATTAGAGCTGATGAATGTATAATTTTTACTGACGTAGAAGGTGTTTACACTACTGATCCACGAAATTATAAAAAAGCAAAAAAAATTAAAAAAATTTCTTATGATGAGATGCTCGAAATGACATCATTAGGCTCAAAAGTTATGCAACCAACTTCAATTCAGGATGCAAAGTTGAATAAAGTAGATATTAAAGTTAAATCCTCTTTTGTATTCAAGTCAGGAACTTTAATTACAAATTTAAAAAAATCATTTAGTGACCAGATAATTACTGGAATTTCATCAACCAAAAATGATGCTAAAATTACAATAGTTGGTGTTAAGGATAGACCTGGTGTTGCTGCATCAATTTTTAAACCGTTATCTAAAAATTTAATTAATGTTGATATGGTTGTTCAAAATATTTCACAAAATGGAAAAAATACCGATTTGACTTTTACAATCAAATCTGAAGACCTTAAAAAAACTGAAAAGCTAATAAAAGAAAACAAGAGCATTTCATATAAAAAATTATCTTTTGACAGAAATGTCTCTAAAGTATCAATAATTGGAGTTGGAATGATTACAACGCCTGGAATAACATACAGAATGTTCCAAGCTTTGGCCTCAAAAAAAATAAATATTTTAGTTATTTCGACATCTGAAATTAAAATTTCAGTTTTAGTATCAGCAAAGCATGTTAAAAAAGCAATTGCATGTTTACATAAAGAATTTAAATTAGATTAATTTAATGAGTGTTAGGCCATTTAGAGATATCAGAAGAAGAAAAACAAAAGTAATAAATGTTGGTGATGTTAAAATTGGAGGAGATAACCCAATTTCAGTTCAATCAATGACCAACACTTTAACAACTGATGTTAAAGCAACTATAAATCAGATTAATGATATTGCAGAGGAAGGCGCTGATATAGTTAGAGTTTCATGTCCAGATGCTGAATCAACTAAAGCTCTAAAAGAAATAGTTAAACATGTATCAATCCCAGTAGTAGCAGATATTCATTTTCATTATAAAAGAGCAATCGAAGCAGCTGAAAACGGAGCTAAGTGCTTAAGAATAAATCCTGGTAACATTGGCGAGGAGTCAAAAATTCATGATGTTCTCAGTGCTGCAAAGGGTAACGGTTGCTCGGTAAGAATAGGAGTAAATGCTGGATCATTAGAAAAAGATATATTATATAAGTTTAAAGAACCTTGTCCAGAAGCCCTAGTTGAAAGTGCTTTAAGAAATATAAAAATATTGGAAGATAAAGATTTTTTTAATTTTAAGATAAGTGTTAAGTCCTCTGACGTTTTTTTATCAATTGCTGCTTACAGACAATTATCTAAAGTATGTGATTATCCTCTACATTTGGGTATTACTGAAGCTGGGAGTTTTTTATCTGGAAGTATAAAGTCCTCTATTGGAGTTGGTAGTCTTTTGATGGATGGAATCGGTGATACAATAAGAATTTCTTTATCAGATAACCCTAGAAGAGAAATTACAATAGGAAATGAAATATTAAAATCATTAAATCTAAGGAATAGAGGAGTTAAAATTATATCTTGTCCATCTTGTGCCAGACAAGCTTTTCAAGTAATCGATACTGTTAAAATATTAGAACAAAAGCTATCTCATATAAAAACACCAATAACTCTGTCGATAATAGGGTGTGTTGTTAACGGACCAGGCGAAGCAGCTCTGACAGATATAGGTATCACTGGAGGTGGAAAAGGAAATAATATGCTCTATTTATCTGGAGTTCAAAATAAAAAAGTTTTGACTAAAGATATTATTGAAAAAGTTGTTACAGAGGTTGAAAAAAAGGCATCTGAGCTGGAAAACTAAAAATGATACCCACCAAAACAATTGAAGATCTTATATTTAGACATTCATCATTAGAAAAAGACTTATCTTCTGGAGCTATAGACAAAAAGTTGTTTGCAGACAAATCAAAAGAATATTCAGATGTAAATGAAATTATCGAAAATGCAAAAAGTTATATTTCATTTGATAACAATAAAAAAGAATTAGAAAAAATATTAAATGATAATTCATTAGATGAAGAATTAAGAAATATGGCCGAAACTGAATTAAGCGATTTACAATTACAACATGAGATAAACGAAAAAAAATTAAAATTATTTTTACTTCCAAAAGATGAAGTAGATAAAAAAAATGCCATTATTGAAATAAGAGCAGGAACAGGTGGATTAGAGGCAAGTTTATTCGCATCTGATCTTTTTAAAATGTATGAAAAAGTAAGTAATAAAAAAAAATGGTCTTTAGAACTTATTTCAATTTCGAGAAGTGATGCAGGTGGTTTAAAAGAAGTTATAGCTTCAATTAAAGGTAATAATATTTATTCAACACTAAAATATGAAAGCGGAGTTCATAGAGTACAAAGAGTTCCTGATACCGAAACCCAAGGAAGAGTTCATACATCTGCGGCAACTGTTGCTGTATTGCCTGAAGCAGAAGATGTTGATTTAAAGATTAATGACTCAGATTTAAGAATAGATGTTTTTAGAGCTGGTGGACCCGGTGGACAATCAGTTAATACAACTGATAGCGCAGTAAGAATAACTCATATTCCTTCTGGATTATCTGTCTCTCAGCAGGATGAAAAATCACAACATAAAAATAAAGCGAAAGGAATGAAAATACTAAGAGCACGTTTATATGAATTAGAAAGATCTAGAATAGATCAAGAAAGATCAAAAGATCGTAAAACTAAAATAGGGACTGGAGATAGGTCAGAACGTATTAGAACATATAATTTTCCCCAGGGAAGAGTGACAGATCATAGAATAAACTTAACATTACACAGATTAGAAGAATTTTTAGAGGGCGAAGCCTTTGATGAGATGATTGAGTCTTTGACATTACAAGCTCAAGAAGAAAGGTTAAGTAATTTAAAATAATGAATATAAATTCAGCAATTATTCAGGGTGCAAAAGTTTTAAAAGATAGTTTAATTAAAAATCCATATTTAGATTCTGAGATACTTATGACTAAAGCAATAGAGAAAGATAGAAAATACATTTTGCTTAATTCTATAAGAGATATTGATTCGAAAGATTTAAATACTTTTAAAAAATTGATAAAGAAACGATCGAGTGGGAAGCCAATTGCTTATTTATTAAATAAAAAATTTTTTTGGAAATCAGAGTTTATTTTAACCGATGACATTTTGATACCTCGACCGGATACAGAATTAATTATTGAGAAAGTTTTAGATTTAACTAAATATAAAAAAAAATTAAATATATTAGAGATCGGTATTGGATCGGGATGTATACTATTATCAATTTTAAAAGAGAGAAAAAGTTTTTACGGTACCGGAATTGATATAAGCAAAAGTTGTTTAAATATAAGTAAATTAAACGCTATTAAGCTTAAAGTGAATTCTAAACTTAAATTATATAAATCAAATGTTGACAAATTCACTTTAGGCAAATATGATTTAATTATATCTAATCCTCCATATATTAAAAATATTAGTTTAAAATATTTGGAAAAAGATGTTGCTAACTTTGAGCCAAAACTAGCTCTAGACGGTGGATTAGATGGTTTATCAGCAATCAGAAAAGTAATTATTAAATCATCTGAACTGATTAAGAAGAATGGCAAGTTTGTTTTAGAGATCGGATATGATCAAAAGAATAAAGTAACTAGTTTATTAAAAAAAGAGGGATTTTATATTAACAGCATTTTCAAAGATCTCGGTAATAAAGATCGATGTATAGTTTGTACAAAAATATAGCTTTTTCAAATCATGGTAACATTTAGAAATAATAATAATAAAAGAAATAATTTTAGAAGAAACGACAGAAACTTCAAATCGAACGGCGACAGACCAAAATTTGGATCAAATTTTTCTAACAATGAAAATTTCAAAAGAAAAGCTCCTGGTAGAAATAATCATAATGCACCAAAATTGATTGAAAAATATAATGATCTAGCAAGAGAAGCTTCTTCAAATGGTGATAAAATTTTATCTGAAAATTATCTTCAACATGCTGATCATTTTACAAGAGTTCTGAATGAAAGAGAAAACATCAGAAGAGAGAGGTTAGTTGAGAGTAAAAGTGAAAATAATTCAAGTCTTTCAAGTGAAACTAAGACATCAAATGAAGAAATTCCAAAAAAAAATTTAGCTAATGTTTCGAATGAGGAGAATGAGGAAGAAAAAGTTCTAAAGCCTCAAATTTAAATTATTAGTTTAATCCTATAATTTTTTCAGACTTTAAAACATCTAATTTGATTTTTTTGGTCTCAAAAATTTTTCTTTCTTTTCCTTTTAATATTTTTCCTGAAGGTAACTTGAGTTTTTGTGAATTTACTTTTTTCCCATTAACTATTACTTCGTAATGTAAATGAGGACCAGTTGATTTACCTGTTGATCCTACATAACCTATAGTTTGGCCTTGTTTTACTCTTACTCCAGTTTTTATTCCACGAGCAAATTTTGACATATGAGCATAAATAGTTTGGTAAGTTGAATTATGTTTAATTTTAACACAATTTCCTCCACCACCACACCATCCAGCTTTTTTTACCACACCATCTCCTGATGCCATTATTGGAGTTCCCATTGGTGCAGCAAAATCAGTTCCTCTATGCATTTTATTAAATCCATCTATTGGGTGTTTTCTCATTCCAAAAGGAGATGAAAGTCTAGCACCATTAATTGGAGTCTTCATTAATGCTTTTTTAACACTTTTCCCATTTTTATCGTAATGACCCTCACTACCTACTTTGTCAAAATAATACAAACTATTATCCTGACCACTCAGTTTTAAATTAGCAAATAGAATTTCTCCTGTTTCAATTATCTCATTTTTTTCATTAAAATAAATTTCATACATAATTTGAAATTTATCTTGTTTTCTTATGTCTCTTTGAAAATCTACTTGAAATCCATAAATTCCAGCAAATTCAATTATTATATTTGCTGGAATTTTATAATCGGTTGCAGCCTTGTAAAGACTTTGTAAAATTATATTTTCTGTATAAATTATTTTCTTATCCAGTTTAATTGATACAATTTCTTTGTTGAATTTATCATTTTCAATATTTCTTTTTAAAAATATTTTTTGAGTGTTTGATATTTGATATATAAATTCGTTAATTTTATTATTTGTCTTATCTAAATTAAATTGAATAATTTGTTTTGTATTTAGCTTATTAAGATCAATTTTATCTTTTAAAGAGTTTTTAATCTTAACGATTTCACTTTTTTCAATTGAATAGTTTTCTAAAATTTTATCAAAAGTTTCTCCTGATTTAATTTTATGTTTAACTTTTTTATACTTAGGATCAAGATTATCAATTAAGTGGTTTAAACTTTTTTTAAAATAAATATTATCAATAAAATTATTATAGGTTTGGATATTATTTTTTTTTTTTAAATTAAAGTAGCTTGTTGAAATGACAGTAATTAAAATAAAAAAAAATAGACCTACAATTTGAATATTTCTTTCAATTTTATTTTTTAATTTTTTTAACATTTGAAAATGAATAGGTTACAATTATTAGTTTAGAGAAACTTAAAAATCAAAAAAAACCCCCAGAAAATAGACATTTTAGTACATTTTTTTAATGTTAAATGCTTGATTTCCTATTATTTTAGCCTATAAGCACTGAACTTTCTCAATAATATTATTGTTAATACAATAAATAAGTGAGAATTATTGAGTTTTTTTGCTCAATTAGCTATTTAAAACGTTAAAATTTAAGAAGAGAAGTGTGGACGGTTAAGGTTACCAAAAATTTGTCGTACACACTTCAACATCATATAAATTTTATTCTTAGAATTTATATGGAAGCTAGTGTGCGCCGTTTTTAAACTTGAGAGTTTGATCATGGCTCAGAACGTACGCTGGCGGCACGCCTAACACATGCAAGTCGAACGAAGTAGCAATACTTAGTGGCAGACGGGTGAGTAACATGTAGGTATCTGCCCTTTGGCCTGGAATAACACGAGGAAACTTGTGCTAATACCGGATAAGTCTTTACGGAGAAAGCTTTATGCACCATTGGATGAGCCTGCACTTGATTAGTTTGTTGGTGGGGTAATGGCCTACCAAGACTGTGATCAATAGCTGATTTGAGAGGATGATCAGCCACATTGGGACTGAGACACGGCCCAAACTCCTACGGGAGGCAGCAGTGGGGAATCTTGCACAATGGAGGAAACTCTGATGCAGCGATGCCGCGTGAGTGAAGAAGGCCCTTGGGTTGTAAAGCTCTTTCGTCGGGGAAGAAAATGACTGTACCCGAATAAGAAGGTCCGGCTAACTTCGTGCCAGCAGCCGCGGTAATACGAAGGGACCTAGCGTAGTTCGGAATTACTGGGCTTAAAGAGTTCGTAGGTGGTTGAAAAAGTTGGTGGTGAAATCCCAGAGCTTAACTCTGGAACTGCCATCAAAACTTTTCAGCTAGAGTATGATAGAGGAAAGCAGAATTTCTAGTGTAGAGGTGAAATTCGTAGATATTAGAAAGAATACCAATTGCGAAGGCAGCTTTCTGGATCATTACTGACACTGAGGAACGAAAGCATGGGTAGCGAAGAGGATTAGATACCCTCGTAGTCCATGCCGTAAACGATGTGTGTTAGACGTTGGAAATTTATTTTCAGTGTCGCAGCGAAAGCGATAAACACACCGCCTGGGGAGTACGACCGCAAGGTTAAAACTCAAATGAATTGACGGGGACCCGCACAAGTAGTGGAGCATGTGGTTTAATTCGAAGATACGCGCAGAACCTTACCAACACTTGACATGTTCGTCGCGACTCTAAGAGATTAGAGTTTTCGGTTCGGCCGGACGAAACACAGGTGCTGCATGGCTGTCGTCAGCTCGTGTCGTGAGATGTTGGGTTAAGTCCCGCAACGAGCGCAACCCTCACTTTTAGTTGCCATCATTAAGTTGGGCACTCTGAAAGAACTGCCAGTGATAAGCTGGAGGAAGGTGGGGATGACGTCAAGTCCTCATGGCCCTTACGTGTTGGGCTACACACGTGCTACAATGGTATCTACAACAGGAAGCAAGACTGCGAGGTCAAGCAAATCCTTAAAAGATACCTCAGTTCGGATTGCACTCTGCAACTCGAGTGCATGAAGCTGGAATTACTAGTAATCGTGGATCAGCGTGCCACGGTGAATGCGTTCCCGGGTCTTGTACACACCGCCCGTCACACCATGGGAGTTGGTTCTACCTTAAGGCAAGGTTTTAAACCCTTGACCACGGTATAGTCAGCGACTGGGGTGAAGTCGTAACAAGGTAGCCGTAGGGGAACCTGCGGCTGGATTACCTCCTTTCTAAGGATGAATGAAAGTAAAATTTCATTCTAAATAATATACAGGTAATGTTGACCGTCCTCATTTCTCTTCTTAAACTAGTGTTTCTCTTGCATGGGGGCCGGTAGCTCAGTTGGTTAGAGCACACCCTTGATAAGGGTGGGGTCGAAAGTTCGAGTCTTTCTCGGCCCACCAATTTAAGATCATGGGGGATTAGCTCAGCTGGGAGAGCGCCTGATTTGCATTCAGGAGGTCAGCGGTTCGATCCCGCTATCCTCCACCAAAACACTTAGTTATAAAAAATTGTAAAAAAAATAATAATTAATATCAATATCTATATCCGAATATTAGTAATGTTATTAGCTAATGTTCTAAATAAAAATTTGATTCAACACAGAATTTTTTTCTGTGCATAAATCAAGCGTTTAAGGGCGTGTAGTGGATGCCTTGGCACTGAAAGCCGATGAAGGACGTGATATACTGCGATAAGTTTCGGGGAGCTGTATGTAAGTTTTGATCCGAAAATTTCCGAATGGGGAAACCCACCACTTTATGTGGTACTTTAAACTGAATACATAGGTTTAAAGAGACAACCTGGAGAACTGAAACATCTAAGTAACCAGAGGAAAAGAAATCAATTGAGATTCCGTTAGTAGTGGCGAGCGAAAACGGACTAGGCCAGCAGTTTTGTTAAAAAAATTTGAATAGTTTGGAAATGCTAACCATAGAGGGTGATAGTCCCGTATGAGTAATGTTTAACAAAATTCTTGAGTAAAGCGGGACACGTGAAATCCTGCTCGAATATAGGGGGACCACCCTCTAAGCCTAAATACTCTTCAGTGACCGATAGTGAACTAGTACCGTGAGGGAAAGGTGAAAAGAACCCCTATTAGGGGAGTGAAATAGAACCTGAAACTGCATGCCTACAATCAGTCGAAGCTCTTTTTAGAGTGACGGCGTACCTTTTGTATAATGGGTCAGTGACTTAATTTATTAAGCAAGCTTAAGCCATCTAGGTGTAGGCGTAGCGAAAGCAAGTCTTAATAGGGCGATTAGTTTAATGAATTAGACCCGAAAACGAATGAGCTTACCATGAGCAGGTTGAAAGTTGGGTAACACCAACCGGAGGACCGAACCAGTTGACGTTGAAAAGTCTTTGGATGACTTGTGGTAAGGGGTGAAAGGCCAACCAAATTCGTAGATAGCTGGTTTTCCGCGAAAACTATTTAGGTAGTGCGATGAATAAATAGATGCTTAGAGGTAGAGCACTAAATGGGCTAGGGGGAAGAGATTCTTACCAAACCTAATAAAACTCCGAATGCTAAGTATTGTTCTTCATCAGACAGACTGTGGGTGCTAAGGTCCATGGTCGAGAGGGAAAGAGCCCAGACCACCAGATAAGGTCCCCAAATTATGATTAAGTGTGAAAGGATGTGGAAATTCCTTAACAGCCGGGAGGTTGGCTTAGAAGCAGCCATCCTTTAAAGATAGCGTAACAGCTCACCGGTCTAATAGAGTTTCTGCGCCGAAGATGTAACGGGGCTAAAATCATATACCGAATCTGTGGGTTTATAAAATTTTCTAATTTTATAAGCGGTAGCGGAACGTTCTGTAAGCCTGTGAAGGGATACCCGTGAGGGATCCTGGAGGTATCAGAAGTGCGAATGCTGACATAAGTAACGATAAAAGAAGTGAAAAACTTCTTCGCCGAAAATCCAAGGGTTTCTGCGCAAGGTTAATCCGCGCAGAGTTAGTCGGCACCTAAGGCGAGGGCGAAAGCCGTAGTCGATGGAAATAAGGTTAATATTCCTTAACCAGATGGTAGTGACGGATCTTGTAAGTTGTAAGTTCTTAATGGATTGAGCTTGCTGTGAAAAGGTTCCAAGAAATAGCTCCATCATTAGACCGTACCCTAAACCGACACAGGTGGATTAATAGAGTATATTTAGGCGCTTGAGAGAATGATGTTGAAGGAACTCGGCAAAATGCTTCCGTAACTTCGGGATAAGGAAGACCTGTTTTTAGGCAACTAGAGATGGGTGGCACAAGCCAGGGAGAAGCGACTGTTTATCAAAAACACAGGGCTCTGCTAACACGTAAGTGGATGTATAGGGTCTGACGCCTGCCCGGTGCTGGAAGGTTAATGCGGTTGGTGCAAGCTAACTTCTGAAGCCCCAGTAAACGGCGGCCGTAACTATAACGGTCCTAAGGTAGCGAAATTCCTTGTCGGGTAAGTTCCGACCTGCATGAATGGCGTAACGATTTCTCCGCTGTCTCCAACATCAACTCAGTGAAATTGAATTCTCCGTGAAGATGCGGAGTTCGCGTAGTTAGACGGAAAGACCCCGTGCACCTTTACTGCAACTTTACATTGGTATTAGGAAAAACATATTTAGCATAGGAGGGAGACATTGAAGCAAGGGCGTCAGCTTTTGTGGAGTCACCAGTGAAATACCTCTTTTGTTTTTCTTGGTATCTAACTGATAGCCGTTATCCGGCATCAAGACATTGTATGGTGGGTAGTTTGACTGGGGCGGTCGCCTCCCAAATAGTAACGGAGGCGTGCGAAGGTAGGCTCAGAACGGTCAGAAATCGTTCGTAGAGTGCAATGGCATAAGCCTGCCTGACTGTGAGACTGACAAGTCGAGCAGAGACGAAAGTCGGTCATAGTGATCCGGTGGTTCTGAGTGGAAGGGCCATCGCTCAACGGATAAAAGGTACGCCGGGGATAACAGGCTGATACTGCCCAAGAGCTCATATCGACGGCAGTGTTTGGCACCTCGATGTCGGCTCATCACATCCTGGGGCTGGAGCAGGTCCCAAGGGTTTGGCTGTTCGCCAATTAAAGTGGTACGTGAGCTGGGTTCAGAACGTCGTGAGACAGTTCGGTCCCTATCTGCTATGCGTGTAGAAGAATTGAGAGGAGTTGACCCTAGTACGAGAGGACCGGGTTGAACATACCACTGGTGGACCGGTTGTAGCGCCAGCTGCAGTGCCGGGTAGCTAAGTATGGACGAGATAACTGCTGAAAGCATCTAAGCGGGAAACTCACCTCAAAACTAGTTCTTCCTATAGAGCCGTGGTAGACCACCACGTTGATAGGCTGGGTGTGGAAGCGCAGTAATGCGTGCAGCTGACCAGTACTAATAGCTCAATTGGCTTGATTTATGCACTGAAAAAAATTTTTAAAGAAAATAATTTTAAAATCCTATAGTTTCATATTACTTAATGTTTTTCTTAATTTTAATACGATAATCTTAATTGTTAACTTATCAATTTGCCTTAATATATAATTTTGTATTAACATCTAATTTCATTATAATAATGTATTATTTATATTAAATTAAAACTTAATATAATCATAAAAATTATTTGAATTTTAGATGAATAAAAGTTTAGCTATTATTGCACCTTGTTTTAATGAGGAACAGAATATCAAAAACTTTTATAAAAGACTTACCGACACTATTTCTGAACTAAAACTAGAATATAAAATTTATTTTGTTGATGATGGCTCAGAGGATGATACATGGCAAATAATAAAAAATTTAAAGGCTAATGACGATAAAATAATTGCAATAAAGTTATCGAGAAATTTTGGGCATCAAAGTGCAATTTCTGCTGGTATAAAAAAAGCTGAAGCTGATTATGTTGTTTTTTTAGATGTTGATTTGCAAGACCCACCTGAATTAATAAAAGAGATGTATGATAAAATGATTTCAACAAATTCGAATATAATTTATGCACAAAGAAATAAATCAAATGAAAATTTTTTTAAAAAAACTACATCTAAATTATTTTATAAAATATTTAATGTCCTTTCAGAAATTAAAATACCTGAACGAACATCTGATTTTAGAATGGTTGATAATAAAGTTTTGAAAGAACTTAAAAAATTTTCTGAACAAAATCCTTTTTACAGAGGTATAGTTACTTGGATTGGTTTTAAATCAGACAAAGTTTTTTTTGATAGGCCAAATAGAACAAGTGGATCAACTGGTTGGACACCAAAAAAAATGATTAACTTTTCAATTGATGGATTGATGAGTTTTTCAAACTTTCCAATGAGATTTTCTTTTTATCTAAGTTTTATAATGTGTTTTGTATTCATCTTGTTGTCTATTTATGCAGTTAATTCATATTTATTTAAAAATACCGTACCAGGTTGGACAAGTATTTTTCTTATAGTTTCTTTTTTTAATATAATTATTTTTTTTCTATTAGGTTTAATAAGCGAGTATGTTGGAAGAATTCATTTAGAAACAAAAAATAGGCCTAATTTCATTGTAGATGAGGAAATTGAGTAATTTAAATTAATTTTTTAAATTTAATGAAATTAAAAAAATCATTTCAAATTTGGAAATTAGCATCTCCAATAATTATAGCAGCCTTTTTGGTAATTGGTTTATTTATTTATAAAGATTATGGGATTTCCTGGGATGAATATATTCAGCGTACGATAGCAATTAAGTATGTCAAATATGTTATTGAATTCTTAAATTTAGATATTTTTTTCAATATTCCGGGTTTTAAAAATGTAATTCCATTCGATGAATGGAGACTTAGTGGTGAAATACAAATATACTACGGTGTATTTTTCGAATTGCCTTTATTAGTTTTGGAATTTATCTTACTAGGAAGTTCGGGTGATGAACAACAAATATATCAATTAAGACATTTAGTTACATTTCTAACTTTTATGCTAGGTGTTTGGGCGCTTCACTCTCAAACAATCAAAATTTTTAAATCAATTTTTCCAGGAATTGTAGCAATAATTCTCATTCTACTTTCACCAAGAATATTTGCTGAAGCTTTTTATAACTCAAAGGATATTATTTTCATGAGCTTTGTTTCCTTTGCAATGCTCACTCTTACAAATTTAACTTATAAAATAAATACAAAGAATATCTTGCTTCACTCTTTAATAGTAGCTTTTGCAATTGATATAAGAGTGATGGCAATTTTTTTTTTACCATTAACATTATTTGTATTTTTTTTTAAATTTATTAATAAAAAATTAGACATTAGTAATTTATTTAAAATTTCAATTTTGTTTTTGTTATCTAATATTATATTTGTAATAATTTTTTTTCCGGTGTTATGGGAGTCGCCCATAACTAATTTTATGGCAGTACTTCAAAATATGTCAGGTTTTCCAGCAGATACTACAATGCTTTACATGGGGGGGATAGTTAATGAAAATAACTTACCATGGCACTATATACCAGTATGGATTTTAGTTACCACTCCTCCATTAATAATTTTATTATTTTTTACAGGTATAATTTTTTTAGTAATTAACTTTTTTAAAAATAAATTTACTTTTAAGGATGAAAATAAAATTATTTTACTAGTAAATTTTTTAATTATCATAGGTTCTATTTCTGCAGTTATAATATTAAACTCTACACTTTATAATGGTTGGAGACATATGTACTTTGTTTACCCATCAATAATAATAATTTCAGTTTATGCCTTTTTTAATATTTTTGAAAAAGTAAAAAAAAAAAATTTTGGAAAGTTTATATTCATTATCTTTTTTTCATTTTTTATATTAAATCAAGTTAATTTAATAATTAAATCTCATCCATTGCAAAATCTTTATTTTAATTTTATTGCTGGCAAAGATTGGAGAAATAAATTTGATTTGGATTATTGGGGGTTGGCAAATCATTTAGTAATAAAAGATATATTAGCTAAGGATCCTTTAAAGGAAAATATAACTTTGTGTCAAAAAAGTTACATGGCACTAAAAACCACTATGAGAATCTTGAATAAAAAAGAAAGAAATAGAATTAGTTTACAATGCTCTTATGATAGTAGTCACATTCAGGATGTTAATAATCAGCCTGATTATTTAATAGATAATTATTTTCGATCATTTGATATTGATAATATTGATTTAAATAATTATGAAATTTTTAATGAACTGAAAGTTTTTAATGAAATAATCGTTACCGTGTTAAAAAAAAAAATATAGTTTTATTTTTTTACCAAGTAATTGATAAAACCCATCTTAATTAGAAATAGTAAAATCGGAATTGATTGGCTAAAAATTAAAATATGATAAATAATTTTTTTTGAATTTAAATCTAAAAAATTATATCCTGACATCCTCCATTCACCAAAAAGAAAGTAAACACAATAAAATATTACTATTAAGAAGATTCCTGAAAGCTTGAAATATGTGTCTGATTTAATTTTAATTAAAATAATTTGTATTTTTTCATTTTGAGGAAATAAAAAATTATAATTCGACCTAATTGTTTCAGAGAGAAATATACTTAATATAATTAAATTTAGCCCTACGTATGAAAGAGCATTTAAAAATAAACTTGTTACTAAATTTAAATTAGTTAAAAAATTAATTTGAAAAGTTTCTCTAAATAAATAAAATAAATGAAAACTAAAATTCACTAATAAAAAAATAATCGCAAAATTTATAAATATTTTTGAATGAGACATTGCTAAAATAAACTTTAAATGTCTCCAGCCATCTCTCCATGTACTTAAATGAGGTGAAGCAATTTTTCTCTTATCTGCATATAACTTTACAGGAACTTCTGTTACTTTTAATCCTAATTTTGAAGCTACAGCTACTATTTCTGTTGCAAACTCCATTCCTTTGCATAAAAAAATATTTCCGTTACTAAATGAATCTTTTTTTAAGGCCCTCAGCCCACAATGAAAATCAGTCACTTTTATTTGAAACATAAATCTTGCGATTAAAGATAGAACAGGATTTCCTAAATATTTATGTAAAAATCGCATAGATTTTTTTTCCATTTTAAATTCCTCAATTTTTGAAAACCTATTTCCCATAACAAGATCAAAACCTTTTTCTAATAAATCGTAAAATTTTAAACTGTCAGAAAAATCATATGATCCGTCTGCATCACCAAATATTATATTATTATATTTAGAATTTTTAATTCCATTAATTATATTTGATCCATATCCTTTATTTTTTTCTATGATGACAGTACAACCTTTTTTTTTGGCAATAGGCACAGTATTGTCGATACTATCATTATCACACACCAAAATTTCATATGGAATATTAGGATTCTTTTTTGAAAAGTTTTTACAAAGGTTAATCGTGTACTCAATTGACTCTTCTTCATTCAACGCAGGTATTAAAAAAGTAATTCCCTTTTTTAAACTAATTGGTTCATTCTCTAAAAAAGTATTTTTTTGCATTATTTAAAAATTATAAACTATTTTTATATTATTAAATTGAATTATGGGCAAATTTTAATTTGAAGTATTTCAATACTTTGTTGTAATTTTTATTTTTTTTAGTTTTAAAAAATTTTGCCACTGAATTTCGTTATATAAAATTTTTTTTAGATCTGAATTTATTGGTGACCAACTGATAATTTTTTTTGCTCTATAATTAGAGCAAACTAATTTTGGAGAATCCCCATATCTATTTGACACAAACTCAAAATTAAGTTCATTTGATATTTTTTTTGCAGCTTTTATAATTTCAAGATTTGAAAAACCTTTTCCTGTTCCTAGATTAATTGTTTCTCTAAAATTTTTAATACTTAGCTTTTTTATTGCAAGATAATGAGCGTTACATAAATCTTTAATATGGATATAATCTCTAATGCAAGTACCATCTTTAGTATTATATTTTGAACCATATATTTTGAGCTTTTTATGATTGAGCATTTTATTTACCACAATTGGTATTAAGTGAGTTTCTGGAGTATGCATTTCTCCCACTTTTTCCTCAATATATGAACTGCAGACATTAAAAAATCTAAATATGAAATAATTAAAATTTTGTTTTTTAATTAGCTTTTCACAATCAAGCTTTGTTTTTCCGTAAATATTGTTAGGCTTAACAAAATTGTTTTCTGAGATTTTTTTATTTGTTGATTGATAAACAGCTGCTGTACTAGAAAAAATAATTTTATTAATATTAAATTTTTTTGCTACATTTAAAATATTTTTTGTTACATTAATATTGTTAGTAACATAATTGTTTTTTTTATGTATATTATCTATAGTAGACTCTCCAGCGAGATGAACAATTATATCTATATTTTTTTCATTATTAAAAAATTTATAAAGCTCATTACTATTTAATAGATCAAATTGTTTAAATTTAATATTTTTAATTTTACTCTTTTTTTTATCAATTCCTATTACCTCAAATTTTTTTCGCTTTAAGTATTTATATAAACATGAACCTATATATCCACTTGATCCAGTTATAAGAATTTTTTTCATCAATTTATATTTCTTATTTCAGCTTTAATTTTTTTAAATTCAATGTAGTCCTTTATAGAATTAAAAGGATAAAGAAAAATATTATTTTTTTTTAAAACATATTTTTCATTCCTTGATATTAAACAGCCATGATAATAATATTGAACTTTAAAACTTTTACATTTTTTGTTTTTATCAGATTTGTTTTCAAAAATATTAGTATTTGAAAATGGCAAAGGAAATATAGCAATACATTGATCTGAATTTATCAATGTCACATTAAAAGCAATTTTGTTATTTTCATGGATTATATTAACTTTGCAAAAATTTTTTATATCTCTCACATTATTTAACTCTTGATTTGAAATAAAAAGCTCATTCTTAAATTTATTGATATTTTTTTGGAAATTTGAATAATTATTTATAATATTAATTTTCTTAATGTTATAATCTTGAGACTCATTTATTACTTTATATAAATAAAGATTAAATCCATTAAATTTGAAAATTTTATTTAATACAAATCTATGATTGTAAACATCATTTAACTGAATATCTGTTAAGATAAATTCAAACTGATAAAAATTGATTAACTTGTTCTTTATGTCAATTTTGGGAACCTGGAGGTATCTAAGGACTCTATTGCTAGAGAGATGCACTATCTTTTTCTTTACATTCTTGTCATCATAAATTTCGATTTTGGATGGGTTAAAATAATTAGCTAAAACGGAATTTATATCTAAATTGAAAGAGTAACCTTGATCAACTATAAAATTGTTTTCCCAAAAATTTGTATAAATTAGACTACCTTTAAAATTATTGTTATATTTTAAAGACAAATCCTCCATCAATAAAGGATTATTTATATCTTTATCAATATAACTTTCATAAAATGCGGAATATTTGTTAGGTAAATATAAAAAAATTCTTTTTAGTTTTAAATCATCATCGAAAAAAAATTTATCTTCAGTGCCAGACCAATAATACATTTTAGGCATATTTTTTTTTTGATCATAAAATTTATCGTCAACTCTGAGGTCTTTTAATTCAAAATATTTTTCCGTAAAAAAAATTGATCTGTAAGTAAATAAAATAATTAGTATCAAAAAAAATGGTATAAAAAATTTATTATTCCTAAAAGATTTAAATATTTTATAAAAAACAAATATTATAATAAATTGTAAAGCGTACTCAATCTGATACGGCGATGGTAACTTCCATGCTTGAGGATCAAAATAAAAAAATAGCCCAAATAATACGGTTAAAATTGTAAATACAATAAAAAATAAAGAGTAGAAGGCATTTTTTTTAAAATTCAAAATTGCTATTGAAAAAAAAAGAGTAGCCAAAATTAAATAATTTTTACTTTCAAATAATGCAAAATTATGATGTTGCATCGCGCCCGTAAAAAATTCAGATAATGCAAACCTACTATTGCCAAAAGAAATTAAAATAAAACAAATGGTAAATGGTAAATTTGCTAAAAATGCTAAAAATAATTTTTTGTATTCTTTATTATATAAAAAATAGATATAAAAAAAAACTAAAGGTAAAAAACAAACAAGAAAAAAAATTATTGGATTGATTAGATAGGCCCATGCATTTCCAAAAATTAGTAAAGTAAAAAATAAAAAATTATTTTTTACTTTCAAAGATAATGCATGGATTGCACAAAATATGAGCATTGGAAAATTCATGTATGGCTCATGATCATATCTGTTAAAATTAACAAGAAGAATTAAATATAAAAATATTAAAATAGAAAAATCAATTATTTTAATATTTTTTGAAAAACTGAATAAAAAAATTAATAATGTTAAAATTTCAAGAAATCTTAATAAACTTAAATAAAAAATATACTCTTGTTTATTTGTAATATTGTAGGCAAAATTAGAAAGAGGATTCAATATAGGTTCCAATATCCAAACAGGAATCCCAATTGCATTATATGAATTGGGTAATATTTCAAAAATATTCTTTAGATTATTTTGATTATGTGAAAATTGTGCATAAATATAATCCATCCAAAAATAATCAGCATATGCTGAAAAATAAGTTGAAAAGAAAATTATTAAAATACTGAAGCAAATAAAAGTTATGTTTAAAAAATATGAGTCCGAAATATTTTTCAGATATTTAGTAGTGTAATTTTTTATTTTCACTGATTTATCTAATTATTTTTAAGTAAATTTAATATATCAAATCAACTTTAAGTTGTTCATTAGTTTTTTAATTTTAAATTTTAATTTTTACTTTTTTACAATTTATTTCAAAATTTTTATAGCAATAATAGCATCTGATAGTATAAGACATTTATGAAAATTCTTGTTACTGGTGGGTGTGGGTATGTTGGAAGTGTTCTTGTACCAAAATTACTTAAGGACGGTCATAGCATTATAAATATTGATACACAATGGTTTGGTAACTATTTGCCAAAACATAAAAATCTTAGAAATTTAAAATTTAATTTATCTAATATTAAAAGTTTAAAAGTTAAAAATATTGAATGCTGTATTCATTTGGCCTCAATAGCCAATGATCCAATGGCTGAACTCGATAAAAGTCTAAGTTGGGAAACTTCAGCACTTAATACATATAGTTTAATGGAGTTTCTTAAAAATATAAAAACTAAAAGAATAATTTATGCATCTTCAGGTTCAGTATATGGAATAAGTAAAAACCCCAGGGTTACGGAGCAAACACCTTTAAAGCCAATATCACTTTATAATAAAGTTAAAATGGTAACTGAAAGAGTTATTTTATCTTATTCAAAATCTATAGAAACATTTATTATTAGACCAGCAACCGTTTGTGGATATTCTCCAAGAATGAGATTAGATGTAACAGTGAATGCTTTAACTTTTTCAGCTTTATCAAAAAAAGAAATAAGAGTTTTTGGAGGTAAACAAGTTAGACCTAATATACATATAGACGATATGTGTGATATTTATAGATTTTTTATTAAAACAAGTAAAAAAAATAGCGGGATATATAACGCAGGTTTTGAAAATAAAAGTATTTTGGACATAGCAAAATTTGTAGAAAAATTTATTAAATCAAAAATTAAAATATATAAAGATCGTAGTGACCCCAGAAGTTATAGACTCGACTCAACAAAAATTCTTAAAGTAGGCTTTAAGCCTAAGAAAAAGATAAAAGATGCTATAATTGATTTAAGAAATAATTATCAAAGAAAAGTTTTAAAAAAAAAACCAAATTTTTATTCATTAAAATGGCTACAAAAAATTTTAAAAAATAATTAATTTTTTTTAAAAAATTTTTTTATAGATACGCAGATATAGTCTAATTCTTTTTTAGTTAAATAATTGTGAATTGGTAGACTTAAAATTTGTTTTGAAAACTTTTCGGTATTTTTTAATTTTAACTTACCAAAACTTTTAATATATGCTTCTTGTTTATGTATAGGTTTTGGATAATGTATGGCAGTTTGAATGCCTTTCCTTTCAAGAAATTTTTTTAAATTATCTCTATTATTTGTTCTAATTATATATTGATGAAATGTCGGTTTATCAAATTTTTTGTTATAAATTGGTGTCTGAACATAATTCTTTAAATGTTTTGTATAATAATTAGCTATCCCAAAATACTTATTATTTAAGCTTTTAATTTTTTTTAACATAATATTCGCAAAGGCAGCTTGTAAATTATCTAATCTTGAATTTGTACCCCATATTTTTGATAAATTTCTATTTTTTAAACCATGGTTTCTTAAAAGCTTCAATTTTTCATAAATCTTTTTATTATTAGTTATAATGAGTCCTCCATCACCTAACACATGAAAATTTTTTCTTGGATGTAGGCTAAAAATACCAATATCACCCAAGGTTCCTAAATATTTATTTTTATAGGTTCCCCCAAAAGCATGGGCAGCATCTTCTATAAAATATATTTTATTTTTTTTTGCAATTTTTTTTATTTTATCAATATCCGCTGGTATACCAGACAAATGAACAGGCATAATAGCTTTAGTTTTTTTTGTAACTTTTTTTTCTATTAGCTCAATATCCATATTCATTGTCCTATCTACGTCTACTAGCACAGGTTTACAGTTGGAGTAAGCTATTGCTCCACAAGTTGCAATAAATGAGTTTGAAACTGTAATTATTTCATCATTTGGCTTTAGGTTTAGTGCTTTGCAAACCATAACCATTCCTTCAGTCCAATTTCCAACCCCTAGAACGTATTTTGTTTTTAAAAATTTTTTAACATTCTGTTCAAATTTATCTAATTCAGACCCAAGAATATAATCTCCTTTTTTACCAACTGATTTTAATTTAGAAATAAATTTTTTTTCTAAAGATCTGAACTCACTTTTGAAATCTGTAAAATTAACCTTCATTAAAAAAACTTTTAATTTTTTTTAATATATAGTTGATGTCTTTATCTTTTACGAATTCATGCACAGGTAATGAAATAGTGGTGTTAGCGATTTGCTCAGCTTTAGGAAAATCACCATTTTTATATTTATAAATTTTTGATGCAGGTTGTAAATGCATTGGTACCGGGTAATGAATTTTAGCATCAATTTTATTATTTTTTAAATGTTTAATTAAATTATTTCTTAACTTTGAATTTTTTAATCTAAATTCATATAAATGAAAAACTTCATTTAAATTATATTCTCTTTTTTTTAAAATTATGTTTTTAAATTTTTTTAATCCATTATCGAACTTTAAAGCATTTTTTATTCTCATTTTTGTTAAAAATTTAATTTTTTTAAGTAAATGATTTGCAACACATGCTTGAAGAGTATCGAGTCTAGAATTATATCCAAAAATTAAATTTTTGTTTCTTCCAACTAGACCATGATTTCTTAACAACATCATTTGCTCAAAGTGTTTCTTTTTCTTAATAACAACAAATCCACCATCTCCCCATACATTGAGATTTTTCAAAGGATGAAGACTAAAGCAACCAAAATCTCCAAATGAGCCAGCAAATTTTTTGTTATATTTTGCCAAAATACCATGACACGAGTCTTCAACAATTGGAATTTTATATTTTTTAGAAATTTTTAATATTTGATTCATTTCACAAACACGACCACTCCAGTGTACTGGTAAAATAGCTTTAGTTTTTTTGGTTATCTTTTCTTCTATTTTTTCTGGGTCAATATTGTAGTCATCATCTATATCCACAAAAATAGGTTTTGCTCCAATAGTCACAATTGCACCGATAGTAGCATAAAAGGTATATGGAGTTGTGATAACTTCGTCTCCTTCTTTAACACCCAGACATTTTAAACTTAACATTAATGCATCTGTTCCACTACCAACTGCTACTACATATTTTTGATTTAAAAGTTTTTTTATATTATTTTCAAAAATATCTACTTCTTCTCCAAGTGTAAAATCATTATTTTTAATAATTTTTCTAAATTTTTTTAATATTATATTAAAATCTCTAAATTGATCTGACAGATAGTTATGTTTGATAATAAAAGTATTGTCTTTTTTATATTGTTTTGGAAGATAATTTTTCATCAGCAATTATTTCAAATTAAATTTAATATCTTTTGAAGATATACTTTTTATTATTTTATCATAATAATCTACTGTTTTTTCTAGACCATCTTTAAGTTTTACATTAGGTTTCCATTTAAGTTTATGTTTTGTTTCTTTGCAATTTAAAAAGTAATTTTTATCTTTACCTTTTCTATCTGGCATATTTAATATTAACTTAGACCATGAGTACTTTTTAATTTTAATTACTTTTTTTATAATCTCTTTGATTGTGTAATACTTATCACCTGAAAAATGAAATTTTTCTCCAACTTTTCCAACTTTAAGTATTTTAAGAATTCCAAAATTAAAATCATCCTCAAAAATAAAATCTCTCATCGAATTTCCCTTGCCCTCTAACGGAAATTTACTTTTATTATTTATACAATAAATTAGCTTTGGTATTAAACGGTGCATCGGCTGACCTTTTCCATAAAAATTTGAAAATCTTGCAATAATTATTTTGAATTTTGGGTTATTGATATAATTATTTAATAAAATCTCCAAAGCAAGTTTTGATGACGCATAGGGTGTAGTTGGGTTAAAATTTAAACATTTTTCCTCAATTGATTTTTTGTTTGAACCAAATATTTCTGGTGTTCCAATATAAATATATTTTTTCAATTTTTTAAGTTTATCCAAATTAGATATAAAGTTTATTTTAGAGAAAAAATTTACTTTAAAATAGTATTCAGGATTATGCCAGCTTTCATTTACCATGCAGATAGAAGCAAAATCAACAATGTAATCTGGATTAATTTTATTAACAATTTTATCTAAATGGCTACTGTTAGAGCTCAAGTCTAATTTGATAAGATCCATCTTTTTAAAATTTTTATTTTTTTTTAAAAATAAATCAAATGGCAATTTGTTTTTATTTCTGAAAGTGCCAACAATTTTATAATTTGAATGATTTAATATATAATTAGCAAAACTAGCTCCTGCAAAACTTGAAATACCTAAAATTAAAACTTTATTTTTCATAGATTTGATTTATTTTTTTGCATTTTATAGTTGATATTGTTAAAAACTCAAACTTACATCTTACCAATGAAAAAAAAGATCTATAATGTTGGGTTAGTCCATGGCGTGTTTGATTTTATTCATATAGGACACATAGAACATTTTCGTGAAGCAAGAAAGCATTGTAAAAAATTAATAGCATCAGTTACGACTGATAAATTTGTCAACAAAGGTCCAAATAGACCAGCTTTTTCGATCAAGGAACGAGTAAATTTTTTGAAATCAATTAGCCATATTGACGAGGTTCTGATCAGCAACAATGAAACTGCAATTCAAAGTATTAAAAAAAATAAAACCAGACATTTATTTTAAAGGTTTTGATTATGATAAAATTGATAAAAAAAATAAAAATAACCTCAATAAAGAAGTTAAGCAATTAAAAAAATTTGGTGGCAGGTTTTTAATAACAAAAACCAAATTGAGGTCCTCAAGTAAAATTTTAAATGAAAATTTTAATTTTATAAAAAATGATACTAAAAAATTTCTTAAAATAATAAATAAAGAAAAATTATTAAGCAAACTAAAGCAAAATTTATTTACTGGAGATAAATCAAAAAATAAAAATATTCTTTTATCGGGCGAGCAAATTTTGGATTATTACACAAATGTTAATTTGCAGGGAAAATCTCAAAAAAGTAGCGTT
>CABXRS010000003.1 GCA_902514665.1 uncultured Pelagibacteraceae bacterium
AAATTATTTCTTTAGAATTAAAAATGTATCCAGTTGAGGTTAAAAGCACAAGAAATAAGCTAATTGATAAAGCAACCTTTGATTGCGATTTTTTTTTTAAGTGAGATTTAAAAATTTCTTTTTTCATTGATCACAATAATAAATATTAAAGATATTTATTCATCGTTAATTTTGTCCTACTTAGACATTACAACTGTTCATTAATATTAATAAAATATTCAAATAATTTACAATTTTACTTATTCCTCTTGTTCAATTATAAATATTAGCATAAACACTCATGAAATTCATTAATGCCCTCGTGGTGAAATTGGTAGACACAAAGGACTTAAAATCCTTGCCGCTTGCGGAGTGCCAGTTCGAGTCTGGCCGAGGGCACCATTAAATGAGTAAAACACATATAATTTTTGATAAAAATAAAAAATCTCTTAGAATAAAATCTATACTCAAAAAAAAGATTGAAGCTAATCAATTTAAAAAATCAAATCTTATAATTGTTATAGGTGGTGACGGTTTTATGCTTCAAACACTTAAAAAAAATAAAAATTCAAAAAAACAATTTTATGGAATTAATTCAGGAAATTATGGTTTTCTAATGAATATATTTTCATCAAAAAATATTATTAAAAATTTAACTAAAGCAAATATGATTTCAATTTCTCCTTTAGAAATGACTGTTAAAAACAAAAATAATAAAACAAAGAAATCACTAGCTATTAATGAAGTTTCTGTTCTTAGACAAAGCAGACAAGCTGCTTCATTATCAATTAAACAAGGCTCAAAACAAATAATTAAAAACTTAGTTTCTGATGGTGTTTTAGTATCGACACCTGCTGGAAGCACAGCTTATAACTTGTCAGTTCATGGCCCTATTTTAGGTTTAAATTCAAAAAAATTATCTATTTCTCCCATTAGTCCATTTAGACCTAGAAGATGGAAAGGAAAAATAGTTAACGATAAATCAAAAATTACTATCACTAATTTAAATCCGAGCAAAAGACCCATAAGTGCAGTTGCTGATAATCTTGAGGTAAGAAATGCTAAATCTATTATAATTAAAACTAACAATAAAATTAAGTTTAATCTTCTATATGATAAAAATAGAAGCTTACAAAAAAAAATTAAGATTGAGCAACTAAGAAGAGAAACAAGTTAGAATAGTGTTAACAAAAGACCAAATAATAAACTATCATGAAAATGGTTTTGTTATTCCTGATTTTCAGTTACCCGAAGAAGATCTTTTAGAAATTGAAAAGAAACATTTCAGCTTAATAAAAAAATATCCTGAATACATTAATTACTGTCCTGCTGTGCTATTAAAAGATGAGACCTTCTTAAAATATTGTATGAATACTCAAATTCTAAAATTTGTTAAGCAATTAATAGGTAATGATTTTGCTTTATGGAATTCAAGTTTTTTTGCAAAACCAGCTCATAATGGATTTGAAACTCCCTGGCATCAAGATGGTCAATACTGGCCAATTTCACCTCTTGCTACTTGCACAGTATGGTTAGCAATAGATGACGCTAATGAAGAGAATGGTTGCTTAAGATTTATCAAAGGATCACATAGAGATAAAAAATTAAAGCAGCATTCTAGAAATCATAAAAAAAATCTTACTTTACACCAAGAACTTAATAAAGAAGAATTGGATGAAACAAATTCAGTTAGTTTAATACTTAAAAGAGGACAGATTTCTTTGCACGATGTTTATATGGTTCATGGTTCTAAAGAAAATATATCCCCAAAATCTAGACGTGCAATGACAATGAGATTTATGCCATTAACAAGCAGTTTTAATCATAATTTTATTTTTGATAGTGATCCAAAATTTAAAATTAGCAAAATTTACCCTGTTAGAATATAAAAAATAATAAAACAGATTAATGAAACATAAATTAGAATTAATATATTTTAAATGAAAAAAATCCATCCAGTCGCCCTGGTAGTTATTGTTTTAGTGGTTGGTTTTTTTTCATTTAAAATTATGTCATTCTTAGGTTGTTATGTTCGTATTGAAGACGTATCTAAATGTCTTAAACTAACCGCATGGTAGGAGTCATGAAAAAACTTTTAGGGACTGTGGTTCTTGGTTTGTTGTGGATTATTCCAGTATCAGCTGATGAAAGATTTATTCCATTAGAATTGTTTACAGGTGGAGAAATAAGGAATGATACAGAAATTAAATATACACCAGCAGATAAAATTTTTGGTGAGAAGCGAAGAAAAAAAATTACAGGCCCTCAAGATTGGAAAAATCCCTTCACAAAAGAAATCTTTAAAGTTTATAAAAGAACTCAAAAAAATAGAGAGGGGAGAGTAAGGAAAACACAATTATTTACAGTTACTAACGATGGTCAATGTATGGGTAGAGTATACGATCAAAGAAGATCAAAAACCAAATATATAAAGAATGGTTGTAAATTTCCTTTAGGTTTTTGGAAAAAGAGTGAAACAAGAACATTTTCTGTAACAGATGCTGGAAGATCAAGAACTGTAGAATTAAAAATATTAAAACTTGGAAAAAAACCAACAGACTGTATTAAATATAATTGGAAATTATTTGATACGAGTGGAAATAAATTAGCAGATAATGATTATAAATTCTGTAAGAATAGAGCAATGACTAGTTTAAAGATACGAAAAATTCAATAAATAAATGAAAATTATTTTAAAATTAAAAAAATCTTGCAACAATTCTGCAACACTTAAAGTTAGAATTAAAATAAATATGAATTTAGTAAAAATAATTAGTATTAATTTTATCAAGGATGTGGTGCCCCCGCACGGATTCGAACCGCGGACCTATTGATTACAAATCAATTGCTCTACCAACTGAGCTACAAGGGCATGCGCAATAATTATTAACTATTTATTAATTAATCAACTCTTTTTTTTAATATAACTTAAATGATGAAACACAATAGCAGCACTATTAGAGATATTTAAACTTTCAATTTCCTCATTCATATTAATTTTAACAAAGAAATCAGCATATTTACTAGTGTGCTGTCTCATTCCAAAACCTTCAGATCCAAATAATAAAATATTATTTCCTTCCCATTTAATGTCTGTAAAGTCCTTCTCACCTTTAGCATCAAAACCATAAACCCAAAAATTTTTTTCCCTCAAGTTTTTAAGTGTTGAGTTTATATTAGATACTTTAAAAATATTTAAATGTTCCATACACCCGCTAGCAGATTTATACATTAACTTACTATCACTTGGAAAATGTCTCTCTTTAATTATAAGTCCATCAATTTTAAATGATGCTGCACTTCTAATTAAAGAACCAATATTTCTTGGATCTGTTACTTCATCTAAACATATAAACGTAAGATTATTTTTATCTTTTACAAATTCTTTAAGATCAGGCTGATCTAAATGTTCTATCTCTGCAACATAACCATTATGCATTAATTGTTCTTTAGATGAATATTTATCTAACTCTTTTTTTGATTTAAAATAAACCTTAACCTCTTCTAAAAGATTTTTATTTTGATTTTTTCTATGGATATTTTTTTTTGCTTCTTCAGTTAAAAAAACTCTTAAAACCTTTCTTTGCGGGTTTCGAAGAGCTTCGATAACAGCATGTTGACCTACTATAAAAAAAGAAGATTTGTTCATAAATTATCATGAGTTTTACACGTTTTTTTGAATATTTGCCTATTAAATCACGTGTTGCATTTGCATAAATAAAATATATAAAACGCATGTTGTTTGAAGCTTTATTGAACAGGGGACACTTCCCCATAGGAGGGGTTCCAGAGCGGTCAAATGGGGCGGGCTGTAAACCCGTTGACTTCGGTCTTCGAAAGTTCGAATCTTTCCCCCTCCACCATTCAGTAGAATTTTAAGTGGCAATGGAGTGTTACTCTTGGGGTTGTGCGGGTGTAGTTCAATGGTAGAACGCTAGCCTTCCAAGCTGGATGTAAGGGTTCGATTCCCTTTACCCGCTCCAAGAAAAAATTAGTAATGAAACAAATAAAACCGAGGTATAAAAGTAATGTCGAAAGAAAAATTTGTAAGGAATAAACCCCACTGTAACATTGGGACTATTGGTCATGTCGACCATGGTAAAACAACTCTTACTGCTGCAATCACAAACGTGTTAGCACAAGCAGGTGGTGGAACTGCGGTTGCTTATGATCAAATTGATAAAGCACCGGAAGAAAAAGAAAGAGGGATAACAATTTCAACTGCTCACGTTGAGTATGAAACTGAAAAGAGACACTATGCTCACGTGGATTGTCCAGGTCACGCTGACTATGTAAAAAATATGATTACAGGTGCAGCTCAAATGGATGGTGCAATTCTAGTAGTAAATGCTGCAGATGGTCCAATGCCACAAACTAGAGAGCATATTCTTTTAGGTAGACAAGTTGGTATTCCAGCAATTGTTGTTTATTTGAATAAAGTTGATCAAGTTGATGATAAAGAAATGATCGAACTTGTAGAGGAGGAAATTAAAGAGCTTTTAACTTCTTATAAATACCCTGGTGACAAAACCCCGATTGTTAAAGGTTCAGCTTTAGCAGCTGTTGAAGGACGAGATGATGAAATTGGAAAAAATTCAATTTTAGAATTGATGAAAGCTGTTGACGAACACATCCCACAACCAGCTAGAGAGGTAGATAAGCCTTTCTTGATGCCAGTTGAAGATGTATTTTCAATTTCTGGAAGAGGAACGGTTGCTACTGGTAGAGTTGAATCAGGTGTAATTAAAACTGGAGAAGAAGTTGAAATTGTTGGAATTAGGGAAACAAAAAAATCAGTTTGTACTGGTGTAGAAATGTTTAGGAAACTTCTAGATTCTGGTGAAGCTGGTGATAATGTTGGAATTTTATTGAGAGGTATAGAAAGAGATGACATAGAAAGAGGTCAAGTTCTATGTAAACCTGGATCAATTACTCCACACACTAAATTTGAAGCTCAGGCGTATGTACTTAAAAAAGATGAAGGTGGAAGACACACTCCTTTCTTTACAAAATACAGACCACAGTTTTATTTTAGAACAACAGATGTAACAGGTGAAGTAGAATTACCAGCTGGAACTGAAATGGTTATGCCAGGTGATGATGCTAAATTCACAGTTAAATTAATTACACCGATCGCAATGGCTGAAAAACTAAATTTTGCTATTCGTGAAGGGGGAAGAACTGTTGGAGCAGGAGTAGTAACTAAAATTATAGAGTAACTCTATATATATAGGAGTGTAGCTCAATTGGTAGAGCGCCGGTCTCCAAAACCGGAGGCTGAGGGTTCGAGTCCCTCCGCTCCTGCCAATTAGAGCTAAAAAAATATGAGAAATCCGATTAAATTTATTCAAGAAGTTAAACAAGAGGCATTTAAAGTAACTTGGCCAACTTGGAAAGAGACTTTGCAAGGTGCCTTAATGGTTTTTGCAATGGCTGTGGTGATGTCTTTATTTTTTTTACTTTTAGATCAAGTTTTAAAGTTTTTCTTAGAACTTTTACTTAAGGTGAGTATTTAATGAAAAATTGGTACATTGTTCAATCTCATTCTAGTTTTGAGAATAAAGTTGCTTCACTAATTAAAGAAGAAGCAGATAAAGCTAAAATTAGCGAAAAATTTGAGGAAATAGTTGTTCCAACTCATGATGTTACTGAGGTAAAAAGAGGAAAAAGAATTCAAAGAAAAAAGAAATATTTTCCAGGATATGTACTAATTAAAAGTGAGATGGATAACAACATCTATCACATGATTAAGAATATAAAAAGAGTGAGTGGTTTTCTTGGTACAAAAGGTATTCCAGTTCCTGTTTCAGATAAAGAAGTAGAGAAGATCTTGGGCCAAATAAAAGATGGTGTGGCTCAGCCAAAATCTGGTATAGAGTACAGCGTTGGCGAAAAAGTTCAAGTTGTTGATGGCCCTTTTGCTTCATTTAGCGGAATGATTGAAGAAATAGATGAAGAAAAGTCTAGACTTAAAGTGTCAGTTTCTATATTTGGACGACCAACACCAGTAGATTTAGAATATAACCAAGTTGAGAAAGCAAGTTAATGGCAAAAGAAATTAGTGGATTTATAAAATTACAAATTAAAGGTGGTCAAGCTAACCCAGCTCCACCGGTAGGACCTGCTTTAGGTCAAAGGGGTGTTAACATCATGGAATTTTGTAAAGCTTTCAATGATAAAACAAAATCAATGGCAGGTAAACCTGTTCCAGTTGAAATCACAGTATATAAAGACAAAAAATTTGACTTTAAGATTAAATCACCACCTGCATCTTACTATATTAAAGAAGCAGTAAAACTTAAAGGTGGATCGAAAGAACCAGGAAGAAATATTGTAGCTTCAATTTCTAAAAAACAATTAGAGGATATTGCTAAAGAAAAAATGAATGATCTTAATGCTCATGATATCAATGAAGCAGTAAAAATTATAGCAGGGTCAGCAAGATCAATGGGTATAGAGGTAAAAGAATAATGCCTTCAAAGAGATTTAAAAAATTACCAGAAAAAACACAAGATCTTAGTGCTGAAGCTTTTGAAAAATTGATACCAGACCTAAAAAAAAATTGTACTACAAAATTTGACGAGTCTTTAGATTTAAGTTTTCAAATAAACAACAAACAAAAGAAAAGTGAGGTTAATATTAGAACAATAGTTAATTTACCAGGTGGTACAGGTAAAAAGGTAAAAGTTGCTGTTGTTTGTGAAGATAATAAAGCTCAAGAGGCCAAAGATGCTGGAGCAGATATTGTGGGTAGTGATGAATTTGTTGAAAAAATTAAAGGTGGTGAATTAAATTTTGAAAAATTAATTTGTACACCTGGAATGATGGTAAAACTTTCAAAACTAGGAAAAGTTTTAGGACCAAAAGGGTTAATGCCAAATCCAAAACTTGGTTCTGTCTCTGATAATATTAAACAGGCTGTAACAAACGCAAAATCAGGTCAAGTTGAAATTAGAAATGATAAAGATGGTAATATAGGTGTAAGCATTGGTAAAAAATCTTTTAGTGATGACCAATTAATAAAAAATTATAACGCTATATTAGAAACTCTAGAAAAAGAAAAATCAAATAATACCCTAAAAGGGGATTTAATAAAAAATGTTTTTGCAACCTCAACAATGGGTGTTTCTTATAAAGTTAAATTAGGTAAGTCGATATAGTTATGATGAATAAAGACCAAAAGAAAAATTATATTGAAGAAATGACTTCAAAATTTGAGAATAGTAAAGCTGTTATGGTTACTCATTATCAAGGCTTAACTATGACTCAATTAGATGATTTAAGAGCAAAAATGAGAGAGCATGGGATTGTTTTCAAAATTACCAAAAATAGAATTACTAAACTTGCATTAGAAAAAACTAAATGCAAGGATTTGACAAATTTGTTTACTGGCCCGACAGCTGTTGCTTTTGGGGAGGATGCAATTATGTCTGCAAGGATTCTCTCAAAATTTGCAAAGGATAATGAAAACCTAAAATTATTAGGTGGCATTATGGATAATGAGGTCCTTGATCAGGCTGGTGTTCAAAATGTAGCTAGTTTGCCAACATTAGATGAAGCTAGAGCTAATATTGTGGGTATTTTAAACGCACCTGCATCTAAATTAATTAGCATTTTACTTGCACATTCGGAAAAAATGAGTAGTTTGACCGCAGAAAATTCTGAAACACAACCCAAAGAGTAATTAATATGCCTGACCTTAACAAAATTATTGAAGATCTTTCAAGTTTAACTGTTGCAGAAGCAGCTGAACTTTCAAAACAACTAGAAGAAAAATGGGGTGTAACTCCAATGTCCGCAGCGGCTCCAGTAGCAGCAGGTGGTGCAGCACCAGCAGAGGAAAAAGACGATTTTACTATCATGCTAGTTTCTGCAGGTGATAAAAAAATTAATGTTATTAAAGAAGTAAGAGCAGCTACTTCATTAGGATTAAAAGAAGCTAAAGATCTAGTAGAAGGAGCACCAAAAGAAGTTAAATCTGGTGTTAACAAAAAAGAAGCTGAAGAGATCAAAGCTAAGTTAGAAGCTGCAGGCGCTAAAGTAGAACTTAAATAAATTAATAAGAAAGAATTTAAATACTGATTATTTTTAATCAGTATTAATAAATATAAATGCAATTATCTTTTACAGAAAAGAAAAACATAAGAAAAAGTTTTGGAAAATTAAAAGAAAGTTTATCAATACCAAATCTAATAGAAGTTCAAAAAAACTCGTATAAAGAGTTGACGGATTTTAATTCTGAATTAGCAGATTTAACAAAAGGATTTGATAGAGTTTTTAAAAGTATATTTCCTATTGAGGATTTAAATGATAAAGCAACATTAGAATATGTTTCTTATAGATTAGAAAAACCAAAATTTGATGTTGATGAGTGTATAACGAGAGGTCTTACTTATTCCTCAGCTTTGAAATGTACTTTAAGATTGGTTGTCTATGAAATAAATCAAGAGAACAACACAAAAGACATTTTGTCTGCCAAAGAACAAGAAGTTTATATGGGTGAAGTTCCTATGATGACAAATAGTGGAACATTTATTACTAATGGTGTTCAACGTGTTGTAGTTAACCAGATGCACAGAAGTCCAGGTGTTTTCTTTGATCACGATAAGGGCAAAACTCATGCAAGTGGTAAACTTCTATTTAATTGTAGAGTAATACCAAACAGAGGATCGTGGTTAGACTTTGAATACGATGTTAAGGATTTTTTATATTTTAAAATAGATAGAAAAAAGAAAATATTTGCATCAACTTTACTTCTAGCACTTGGATATACTAAAGCAGAAATAGCAGATGAGTTTTATGAAAAGGAACAGTACACATTTGATACGAAAACAGAAAAATGGAAAACAAAGTTTAATCCTGAAAATTATAAAGCTAAAAATTTTTCAGAAGAAGTAATTGATGCTAAAACAGGCAAAGTAGTAATAAAATTAGGGGATAAAATTAATTTCTTAAACGCCAAAAAATTAGCAAACGATGGACTTAAAGATATTTTAGTTTCAAGAGAATCTTTATTTGGTAAAATTTTACATAGAGATGTCAAAGTAAATAATGAGGAAGAAGGAACTTTTCAAATTGGCACAGAATTGAATGATACTATCATTCAACAACTTTTAGACGCAAATATTCATTCACTTCAGATTTCAGTAACTAACTCTATCAATAAAGGTCCATATTTACTTACTACAATTTTGAATGACAAAAATAATTCAAAAGATGAGGCAATAACTGAAATTTATAAAATGTTAAGACCTGGAGAGCCACCAACGATAGAAATTGCGACTCAAATATTTAACAATTTATTTTTTAGCTCAGATAGATATGACTTATCAGATGTTGGAAGAGTGAAAATGAATTCGAGATTAAACCAGGAATGTTCTGATAAAATTACAATACTGAGAAATGATGATATTATAGCGATTGTCCATAAGATGTTAGACCTAAGAGATGGCAAAGATGAAGTTGATGATATTGATCACTTAGGAAATAGAAGAGTTCGTTCTGTAGGTGAGTTGGTTGAAAACCAAGCTCGTATTGGTGTTTATAGAATGGAAAGAGCAATTAAAGAAAAGATGACTACTTTAGATGTAGAGTCAGCAATGCCTCAAGATTTAATTAACGCTAAACCATTAACAGTTTCTTTAAAAGATTTTTTTGCAAGTTCACAACTCTCACAATTTATGGACCAAACAAATCCGCTTTCTGAAATCACTCATAAAAGAAGAGTATCAGCATTAGGACCTGGCGGTCTTACTAGAGAAAGAGCAGGATTTGAAGTTCGAGATGTTCATCCAACTCATTATGGTAGAATCTGTCCGATCGAAACTCCAGAAGGACCAAATATTGGTTTAATTAATAGTTTATCTACTTATGCTAAAATTAATAAATATGGTTTTATTGAAAGTCCATACAAAAAAGTTAAGGACGGGATTGTTCAAGATAAAGTGGAATATCTTTCTGCTATGGAGGAAACCAAATATACCATTGCTCAAGCAAACACTAAACTTGATAAGTATGGAAAAATTATTGAAGATCTAGTTTCATGTAGGCAAAATTTAAACTTTCTTTTATCTAAGCCAGATACAATTGATTATATTGACGTATCACCCAAACAACTTGTTTCAGTTGCAGCATCTTTAATACCTTTTTTAGAAAATGATGATGCAAACAGAGCTCTTATGGGTTCAAATATGATGAGACAGGCTGTTCCATTATTAAAACCAGAGTCTCCTCTTGTTGGCACAGGTATAGAAAGTGATGTTGCGCTAGACTCTGGTGTAACAATTGTTGCAAAAAGAGATGGTGTTGTAGATAAAATCGATGGAAAAAGAATAGTTATTAAAGTTACTGAGGAAACAGATTTTAGTGAGTCTGGAGTTGATATTTATAATTTACAAAAATTTAAAAGATCAAATCAAAATACCTGTATAAATCAAAGACCATTGGTCAGAGTAGGAGATAAAGTTAAATCTGGCGATATAATTGCAGACGGACCTTCAACTAAATTGGGTGAATTGGCATTAGGTAAAAACGTAACAGTAGCTTTCATGCCTTGGCAAGGTTATAATTTTGAAGACTCTATTTTAATTTCAGAAAGATGTGTAACCGATGATGTATTTACTTCTGTTCATATAGAAGAATATGAAATTATGGCAAGAGATACAAAACTTGGTGAAGAAGAAATTACAAGAGACATTCCAAATGTTAATGAAGAAGCTTTAAAAAATCTTGATGAGTCAGGTGTTGTTTACATTGGTGCGGAAGTAAATGCAGGTGATATTTTAGTAGGAAAAGTTACTCCAAAAGGCGACTCAGCATCAGGTCCTGAAGAAAAATTATTAAGATCGATATTTGGTGAAAAAGCAATTGATGTAACTGATACATCCTTAAGAATGTCCAGGGGAAGTAGCGGTACAATAGTTGATGTGAGAGTATTTAACAGACATGGTATTGAAAAAGATGAAAGATCAATAACTATTGAAAGAGCTGAAATTGAAGAAGTTCAACAGGACAAAATAGTCGAAGAAGAAATCTTAGAGAGAAGTATAAAACAAAGAGCTGGTCAAATTTTATCTGGAACATCATTAGCTAAAAAAGTTAAGGATTTAGCTGAAGGGACAAAACTTGATTTTGAAGCTATAACTAATCTTGCTATTAATGATGTTTTTAAAATTTCTAATGGAAATGCTGAAAATGAAACAACTCTTTTACAATTAAAGGATCAATACAATAAAGCTAAACAGGATATTACTGAAAGATTTGAAGATAAAGTTCTTAAAATTAGAAGTGGAGATGACTTACTTCCAAGCGTAATGAAAATGGTAAAAGTTTTTGTTGCTATTAAAAGAAGATTAAGACCAGGTGATAAAATGTCTGGAAGACATGGAAACAAAGGTGTAGTTAGTAAAATAGTTCCGGTGGAGGATATGCCTTACCGTGAAGATGGTAGACCAGTTGACATAGTTCTTAATCCACTAGGTGTTCCTAGTAGAATGAACGTAGGTCAGATTCTAGAGACTCACTTAGGTTGGGCTTGCAAAGAGTTTGGTGAAGAAGTTAAAAAATTAGTTAATGAAAATAGTAAGAAAATTGAAAAAACTGAAAAAATTGCAAGTTTTTTAAAATCTGTTTATGGAGAAGAAATTTTTAACGAAAAAGTTGATAAATTAAGTAAAAATGAATTTAAGGATTTGTGTGAAAATTTACAAAATGGAATAGCAATTTCAACTCCTGTATTTGATGGAGCAAAAGAAAAAAATGTAACTGAAATGCTAGAATTAGCAAAATTGCCTGGTTCTGGACAAACATACTTATGGGATGGAAGGACAGGCGAACAGTTTGATAGACCAGTAACAGTTGGAATTATCTACATGTTGAAACTGCATCATTTAGTTGAAGATAAAATTCATGCTAGATCAACAGGACCTTATAGTTTGGTTACTCAACAGCCACTTGGAGGTAAAGCTCAACTTGGTGGTCAAAGATTTGGTGAAATGGAAGTTTGGGCGCTGGAGGCTTATGGTGCTTCATACACCCTTCAAGAGATTTTAACTGTTAAGTCTGATGATGTTGCGGGAAGAGTTAAAGTTTACGAAACAATTGTTAAAGGTGAAGAGAACTTTGAGTCAGGTATCCCAGAGTCCTTTAACGTATTAGTTAAAGAAATCAAATCATTAGCATTAAACGTGGAGCTAAATTAAATGAAAAAAGAATTAACAGATTTATTTAAAAATACTGAAATATCTGAAGCTCAAAATTTTAATAGTATTAAAATTTCACTAGCTAGTCCTGAAAAAATTAAATCATGGACTTATGGTGAAATTAAAAAACCTGAAACAATAAACTATAGAACTTTTAGACCTGAAAAAGATGGTTTATTTTGTGCGAGAATTTTTGGTCCAATCAAAGATTACGAATGTTTGTGTGGAAAATACAAACGAATGAAATTTAGAGGAATTATTTGTGAGAAATGTGGAGTTGAAGTTACAAAATCAAATGTAAGAAGAGAGAGAATGGGCCATATTAATCTTGCGACACCAGTAGCACACATATGGTTTTTAAAATCACTACCTAGCAGAATTGCACTAGCTGTTGATATGAAGCTTAAAGAAATTGAAAGAGTTCTTTATTTTGAGAATTTTATTGTAATTGAGCCTGGTTTAACTGGTCTACAAAAAAATCAATTATTAAATGAAGAAGAATTAGCAAAATATCAAGATGAGTTTGGTGAAGAGTCGTTTACTGCAGGGATAGGTGCTGAGGCGGTTCTTGAGATGCTTAAGAATTTAGATTTAGAACAAGAAAGAAAAAATTTAGTTAATTTTATTAAAGAAACAAAATCAAAAGTTAATGAAGAAAGAGCTATTAAAAGACTAAAACTTGTAGAGTCATTTATTGAAACTGGTCAAAAACCAGAGTGGATGATTATGACAGTTGTTCCTGTAATTCCACCAGAATTGAGACCACTTGTTCCATTAGATGGAGGTAGATTTGCAACTTCCGATCTGAATGATCTTTATAGAAGAGTAATTAATAGAAATAATAGATTAAAAAGATTAATGGATCTAAAAGCTCCAGATATTATTGTTCGTAATGAGAAAAGAATGCTTCAAGAATCTGTTGATGCATTATTTGATAACGGAAGAAGAGGAAGAGTAATTACTGGCACAGGAAAAAGACCCCTTAAATCACTTGCTGAAATGCTTAAAGGTAAGCAAGGTAGATTTAGACAAAACTTATTGGGAAAACGTGTAGATTACTCTGGTAGATCTGTAATTGTTGTTGGTCCGGATTTAAAACTGCATGAATGTGGTTTACCTAAAAAAATGGCATTAGAATTATTTAAACCATTTTTATATGCAAGATTAAATAAATTAGGTTTAGCCTCAACTATTAAACAGGCAAAAAAACTTGTTGAAAAAGAAACCAATGCAGTTTGGGATGCGCTTGAGTTAATTGTAAGAGAACACCCTGTGTTATTAAATAGAGCGCCAACACTTCATAGACTAGGTGTCCAAGCATTTGAACCAAAATTAATTGAGGGAGATGCAATTGAACTTCACCCACTAACGTGTGCAGCATTTAATGCTGATTTTGACGGTGACCAGATGGCGGTACACGTACCTTTGAGTTTAGAGGCTCAGTTAGAGGCAAGAATTTTAATGTTATCAACTAATAACATTCTTTCACCTTCTAATGGCAAACCTATTATTGTTCCAAGTCAGGATATGATCTTAGGAATTTATTATCTTTCGCAAGAGCCAGTTACTGATAAGCCAGCTGGTTACTTTGTTGATTCTGATCAAATTGAATTTGCATTATCTTCTGGTCAGATAAAAGTACACAGTACAATTATATCTAGATTTGAAACTTTAGATGATAAAGGAAATAAAAAGTTTGAAAAATATACTTCTACAGCTGGAAGATTTTTACTAGCAAATTTATTACCAAAAAATAGTAATATTAAATTCTCTTTAATAGATAGATCGTTACCTAAAAAAGTAGTTTCAGAAATAATTGACATTGTCTTTAGATTTTGTGGTCAAAAAACCACAGTAATATTTTGTGATAAGTTAAAAGATTTAGGATTTAAGCATGCATTTAAAGCTGGAATATCATTTGGTAAAGATGATCTGGTAATTCCTGAGAGTAAAACACAATTAATTGATGACACTAAAAAGTTAATTGCCGACTATGAAACACAGTATGCAGAAGGATTAATCACAAGAGGTGAAAAGTACAACAAAGTTGTTGATGCTTGGTCTAAGTGTACAGATAAAGTAGCTGGTGAAATGATGAAGGGTATTTCTGCAACTGAGAAAACATCAGAGGGATTAAAAATTAATTCAGTTTTTATGATGGCTGACAGTGGTGCAAGAGGTTCTGCTGCTCAAATGAAACAATTAGCTGGAATGCGTGGTCTAATTGCAAAACCATCTGGAGAAATTATCGAAAGTCCAATTATTTCTAACTTTAAAGAAGGTTTAACAGCTTTAGAATATTTTAATTCAACTCACGGAGCAAGAAAAGGTCTTGCTGACACCGCTCTTAAAACTGCGAGTTCTGGTTATTTAACGAGAAGACTTTGTGATGTTGCACAGGACTTAACAATTACAAAAGTTAAATGTGACAGCCCAGGATTTATTGAACTTTCAGAGATTTTAGAGGGTGGAAATGTTGTTGTTAGTTTATCTGAAAGAGCATTGGGAAGAGTAACAGCTGCAGATGTTAAAAACCCATTAAGTGGCGAAGTAATAATTAAAAAAGAAGAAATGATTGATGAAGCTGGCTGTGATAAAATTGATGCCGCTGGAGTAAAATCAATTAAAGTTTATTCAGTAATGACATGTAGTTCTAAAGAGGGTGTTTGTGCAATATGTTATGGTAGAGACTTATCTAGAGGCAAGATGGTCCATGTTGGGGAAGCTATTGGAATGATATCTGCACAATCTATTGGCGAGCCAGGAACTCAGTTAACAATGAGAACTTTCCACGTTGGTGGTACAGCATCAGTAAAACAAGATTCTCAGATTGTCACAAAGAGTGAAGGAACTTTAAAGATTTTAAACTCAAATATTTTAGAAGACTCTAAGAAAAACTTAATTGTAATGGGAAGAAATACTCAACTTTCTATAGAAGATGATAAAGGAGTTCAAATAGCGGTTTACAAAGTTGCTTATGGTTCAAGATTATTTTTTAACAATGGAGATAAAGTTAAAGCAAATACAAAAATTTGTGAATGGGATCCATATACAACACCAGTTATAGCTGAGAAAAGTGGTGAAGCTAGTTTTGTTGATTTAATTGACGGTGTTTCTATTCAAGAAACTACTGATGATGCAACTGGAATATCTTCTAAATCAGTAATTGACTGGAGAGGTCAATCAAAAAGCACTGATTTGAAACCAAGAATTACTTTAAGAGATGAAAAGGGGAATGTAATTAAAAAAGCTGACGATAATGAAGCTAGATATTATTTAGTTCCAGATTCAATTTTATCAATTAAAGATGGACAAAAAGTTTTTGCTGGAGATGTTATTGCGAGATTACCTAAAGAGACCACTAAAACAAAAGATATTACTGGAGGTCTCCCAAGAGTTGCTGAACTATTTGAAGCAAGAAAAGCAAAAGATAGTGCAATTATTGCTGAAAATGATGGTCAAGTAGTTTTTGGTAAAGAGGTTAGAGGAAAACAAAGAGTTTCAATTGTACCAGAGGATGGAGCCGAACCTTCAAATTATTTAATACCAAAAGGTAAACACATTAACTTTAATCCTGGTGAAAAAATTCAAAAAGGTGAATATCTTCTCGATGGTCAGCCATTACCACATGATATCTTAAGAATTCTGGGTATTAAAGAATTAACAGAATATTTCGTCAACCAAGTTCAAGAAGTTTATAGATTACAAGGTGTAATCATTAACGATAAGCACATTGAAACTATTTTAAGACAAATGTTGAAAAAAGTTGAGGTCAAAGTATCTGGCGATTCATCATATTTACCTGGAGAAATAATTGACAGAATTAAATTTGATAATGCTAATGAAAAATTAGTTGCAGATGGCAAAAATCCAGCTGTAGGTGAGAGAGTTTTAATGGGTATCACTAAAGCATCACTACAAACTGAATCATTTATTTCTGCCGCATCTTTTCAAGAAACTACAAGAGTGTTAACTGATGCAGCTATTAAAGGTAAAGTTGATCCATTAAATGGCCTTAAAGAGAATGTTATTGTTGGTAGATTAGTGCCTGCAGGAACTGGAAACATTAAAAATAAATGGAACAAAAAAGCTCTTGAAGACGATAATAACTTCTTATCCGAACAAGAAAAAATTGAGAGCCCAGAACCTTCTGAAACACAGGCAAATCAATAAAAAAATCGCCTAATACTTGAACTTTTAGTTTGACAATGGTCAATTAATAAGTAATTTGGCGATATTTTTGGTTGGAATGTAGTGCTTCTAACAGTGCTAAACGCTGCCACAAAATAACCTGTCAGTTATTTTCATCTAAAAATAAATTAATTAATTTTTAAAAATTTATGCCAACAATTAACCAATTGTTAAGAAAAAAAAGAGTTAAACAAGTATCGAGGAACAAAGTTCCTGCTTTACAAAAGCAACCTTTGAAGAGAGGTGTTTGCGTTAAAGTTTATACGACTACTCCAAAGAAGCCTAACTCAGCTTTAAGAAAAGTCGCAAGAGTAAGACTATCAAATGGTTTTGAAGTTACAGCTTATATTCCTGGTGAAGGCCATAATCTTCAAGAACACTCTGTAGTTCTAATTAGAGGTGGAAGGGTAAAAGATTTACCAGGTGTTAGGTATCATATTCTTAGAGGTAATCTTGATACACAAGGCGTTGCTAACAGAAAACAAAGAAGATCTTTGTATGGAACAAAAAAAGGTAAGTAATGTCTAGAAAAAAAACCCAACCTAAAAAAAATGTTGTTCCAGATCCAAAATTTAACTCAACAATAATTCCAAAACTAATAAATAACATTATGTATGACGGCAAAAGAGGCGTTGCTGCCAAAATAGTTTATGACGCAATTGATAAAATTAAAACCAAAAGCAAAGATGAGCCAATTAATATTTTTAATGAAGCTATCAATAACATTAAACCAACGGTAGAAGTTAGATCAAGAAGGGTTGGTGGTGCAACTTATCAAGTCCCGGTTGAGGTTAAAAGTAAAAGAGCACAAGCTTTAGCAATTAGATGGTTAGTAGATTCAGCAAGAAAAAGAAAAGATAAACATATGTCAGATAAAATTTTTAATGAGCTTTTTGATGCATATGAAAAAAAAGGAGCTGCAGTTAAAAAAAGAGAGGATGTTCATAAAATGGCAGAGTCAAATAAGGCTTTTGCACATTTTAGGTGGTAAAAAATTATGGCTAGAACTCATACTTTAGATAAATATAGAAATATTGGGATCATGGCCCACATAGATGCTGGTAAGACAACCACTACTGAAAGAGTTTTATATTACACAGGTAAAAGCCATAAAATCGGTGAAGTTCATGATGGTGCTGCAACAATGGATTGGATGGAGCAAGAGCAAGAAAGAGGAATTACAATTACATCTGCAGCAACTACTTGTTTTTGGAATGATCATAGAATTAATATAATCGATACTCCAGGTCACGTAGATTTTACAATCGAAGTTGAAAGATCACTTAAAGTTTTAGATGGAGCTGTTGCAGTATTTGATGGAGTAGCAGGTGTAGAGCCACAATCAGAAACTGTATGGAGACAAGCAGATAAATATAAAGTTCCTCGAATTTGTTTTGTTAACAAATTAGACAGAACTGGCGCTGATTTCTTTAGATGTGTAGATATGATTAAAGATAGATTAGGTGCAAAACCTTTAGTGCTTCAGGTTCCTATTGGTGCAGAAGCTTCTTTAACAGGTGTTGTTGATTTAGTAAAAATGAAAGCACAAGTATGGAAAAACGAAGCTCTGGGAGCAGAATGGGAATATAAAGATATCCCAGATGATTTAAAAGAAATTTCACGAAAATATAGAACAGAATTAGTTGAAACAGCTGTTGAGCAAGATGAAAAACTTATGGAAGCTTATTTAAATGGAGATGAAATCAAAGAGGAAGATTTAATTAAATGTATAAGAAGTGGAACTTTAAATTTTAGTTTTGTACCAGTTTTAACTGGTTCAGCATTTAAAAACAAAGGTGTACAGCCTTTACTTGATGCTGTTGTTCATTACTTACCAAGTCCTGTTGATATTGGTTCTATTAAAGGAGCTAAATTAGGGTCTGAAGATGAGATGGAAATGAAATTTGATGACAATGTACCATTTTCAGCTCTAGCTTTTAAAGTTGCTAACGATCCATTTGTTGGTTCTTTAACTTTTATAAGAATTTATTCAGGAACAGTTAAAACTGGAACTGCTGTATTTAACTCATCAAAAGAAAAAGAGGAAAGAGTTGGGAGGATGCTTTTAATGCATGCTAACTCAAGAGAAGACATTAAAGAAGCCAATGCTGGTGATATAGTTGCTTTAGCTGGATTAAAAAATACCATTACTGGTCATACTTTATGTGATGAGGAAAATTCTGTTTTACTTGAACCTATGGAATTCCCTGATCCAGTTATCGAAATTGCAGTAGAACCAAAAACAAAAGCTGACCAAGAAAAAATGGGTGAAGCTTTAGGTAGATTAGCGAAAGAGGATCCATCATTTAGAGTAACTTCTGATGAAGAGTCTGGCCAAACTATAATTAAAGGTATGGGCGAGCTACACTTAGACATTATTGTTGATAGAATGAAAAGAGAATTTAAAGTTGAAGCTAATGTTGGTGCTCCTCAAGTTGCATATAGAGAAACGATTGAAGCTGCTTCTGAGGTTGAATATACACACAAAAAACAAAGTGGTGGTGCAGGACAATTTGCTAAAGTTAAATTATTAGTTGAGCCACAAGAGGCTGGCAAAGGTAGAGAAGTTGAAAGTAAAATCAAAGGTGGAGCAATTCCTAAAGAATTCATACCTGGTGTAGAAAAAGGAATTGAAACAATATCAGATGGTGGAATTTTAGCTGGTTTCCCAATGATAGATTACAAGGTAACTATTTTAGATGGACTTCATCACGACGTTGACTCAAGTGTATTAGCTTTTGAATTAGCTAGTAGAGCTTGTTTCAAAGAAGCGTGCACAAAAGGTGGTTTAAAGCTATTAGAACCAGTTATGAGAGTTGAAGTAGTAACACCGGAAGACTATATGGGTGATGTTATAGGAGATCTAAACAGCAGAAGAGGCCAGATTAGCACTCAAGAGCAAAGAGGTAACGCAACTGTAATTACAGCAATGGTACCTTTAGCAAATATGTTTGGATACATTAATAATTTAAGGTCAATGTCACAAGGAAGAGCACAATATTCTATGTTTTTTGATCATTATTCTAAAGTCCCACAAAATGTCCAGGATGAAGTAACTAAAAAGATTGCAGGTTAGTTATGGAAAAACAGAACATTAGAATTAAACTTAGAGCCTACGATAACAAAGTATTAGATGCGTCAACTGAAGAAATAGTTAATACCGTAAAGAGAACTGGCGCTACAATTAAGGGTCCAATTCCTCTACCGACAAGAATAGAGAGATACACTGTACTAAGATCTCCTCATATTGATAAAAAAAGTAGAGAACAATTTGAGACCAGAACACACAAAAGATTAATAGATATTATTGAGCCAACACCACAAACAGTAGAAGCATTAATGAAGTTAGATTTAGCTTCAGGTGTAGATGTGGAAATAAAAATTTAATTATGAGTGAAATAGCTTTAATAGGTAAAAAAATTGGAATGACTAGAGAATTCTATAAATCTGGTCAGATAGTGCCGGTTACAGTTTTAAAAGTTGAGAAGGCTAGAGTTATTCAAGTTATTGAAGAAGAAAACCGAGGATATAAAGCAGTGCAGCTTGGCTATGGTAAGATTAAAAATTCGAAGCTAACAAAGGCTATGAAAGGTTTTTTTGCTAAAAAAAATACTGAAGCAAAGAAGAAATTGAAAGAATTTAGGGTAAATGACACTTCTGTATACAAAGAAGGTAATGAGTTCGGTTTGGAAATTTTCAAGGATACTAAATTTGTAGACACAAGATCAAAAACTATTGGTAAAGGTTTTGCAGGTGCTATGAAAAGACACAATTTTGGTGGTTTAAGAGCTAGTCATGGAGTATCTATCTCTCACAGAGCACATGGTTCAACAGGCCATAGCCAAGATCCAGGAAAAGTTTTCAAAGGTAAGAAAATGGCTGGTCATATGGGAGATAAATTAAGAACTATGCAAAATATTGAAATTATTAAAACAGATTTAGAAAACGAACTACTTTATTTAAAAGGATCAATTCCAGGTTCAAAAAATTCAGAAGTATTAGTTAAGGGTTCAGTAAAAAATATTAGTAAAATGACTATAACTGAAAAACTAGCCGCTGCTGAGCAAGCAAAAAAAACACCTGATAAAAAGAAAAAATAATGAAATTAGATAAAATTAGTATTGATGGAAAAAAGGATAGCATTGAGGTGCTAGATAAAATTTTCTCAGCAAAAATTAACAATAAACTTGTTAGCAGTGTACTTTATAAAACAAATGCGAATTATAAAGGCAGACATGCAAAAACTAAGCAGCAAAATGAAGTTAGAGGTCCAACTTCTAAAATCTATGCACAAAAAGGTACGGGTGGAGCTAGACACGCAAGTCGTAAAGCTCCAATTTTTGTTGGTGGTGGTATAGCACACGGACCAAAAGGTGAACTAGCCTACAAAAAAAGAAAATTAAATAAAAATGAAAAAAAATTGAGTGTTGCATCACTAATTACAGAAAAAAATAATAATAAGAATTTGTTAATTTTAAATGACTTTAGTTCTGAAATTAAAAAAACTAAAGAAATGAGCTCAATAATTAATAAACTAGAAATTTCAAATTCACTATTAATTCTAGATAAAAATTCTAAGGAAAAAATTGAAAAATCTGCAAGAAATATCCCAAACGTTAAAGTTACAGATGTCAATCATTTTAGTGCTTACGACATTATTAAATTTAAAAAAGTTGTATTTACGGAAAGTTCAGTAAAAGAACTAGAAAAGAGATATTCTTAAAATGGATAAAATACATTTATACGACAAAATTCTTTCACCAGTTGTTACAGAGAAATCAACAAATTTGTCTGAGTTAAATAAGATTACATTTAAAGTACCTGATGGCGCTAACAAAAAAAATCTTAAAAAAAATATTGAAAAAATTTTTAAAGTAAATGTTACAAAGATTAATATTATAAATAAGCAGAACAGAACTAAGGTTACTAGAGGAAAAAAAGTAAAAGTTTCAGGATATAAAAAAGCAATAATTACTCTTAAAAAAGGTCAGAGTATTGATCTAACTACAGGAATTTAATAAATGGCATTAAAAACTTTTAAACCGTATACAAAATCTACTAGAGGGACTATTTTAGTTGATAGAACTGGACTATGGAAAGGTAAACCTTTCAAGTCACTTGTTTCTCCTAAAAATGCCATGAAAGGTAGAAATAATAATGGTCATATTACTTCAATAAACAGAGCTGGTGGTCACAAAAAAATGTACAGACATGTTGACTTTTATAGAAAGAAATTTGACATGGAAGCTACTGTTGAAAGAGTAGAATACGATCCAAATAGATCATGCTATATTATGTTGGTTAAGTTTGAAGATGGAACTCACGCTTATTTTCTTGCACCTCAAAAAATAAAAGTAGGTGACAAAATTGAAAGTGGATCTAAAAAAGAGATCAAGATTGGTAACTGCATGCCATTACAAGATATACCGGTTGGTATAAATATTCATAATGTAGAAATTCAACCTGGTGGTGGAGGAAAAATTGCAAGATCAGCAGGATCTTCTGTAACAATTAGCGGTTTAGATGGAAACTACAGTTTAATTAAACTTGCATCAGGTGAAGTTAGAAAAATTGATTCTAGAGCTTTAGCTACAATAGGAATTTTAAGTAATCCCGATCAAAAAAATATTAAAATTGGAAAAGCAGGTAGATCAAGATGGTTAGGAAGAAGACCACATACAAGAGGTGTTGTTAAAAATCCTGTAGATCACCCACATGGAGGTGGTGAAGGTAAATCTGCTGGTGGTAGACATCCTGTTTCGCCTACAGGTCAATCAGCCAAAGGATTAAAAACTAGAGATAATAAGAGAACAGATAAGTTTATAGTCAAAAGAAGAAACAAAAGGAAGGATACTAAGTAATGGCTAGAGCAGTTTGGAAGGGACCTTTTGTAGAAGAAAGTTTAATAAAAAAAGTTGATAAATATAAAGATGACCCAAAAAAAATTCCTATTAAAACATGGTCAAGAAAATCAACTATTTTACCAGATTTTGTAGGAGTTAGTTTTCAAATTTATAATGGAAAAAAATTTATTCCAATTACGGTATCAGAAGATATGGTTGGACATAAGCTGGGTGAATTTGCACCGACAAGAACTTTTTTTGGTCATACTCCAGCAGATAAGAAAGCTAAACCTGCTACAGCAGAGAAGAAGTAATTATGAGTAAAAAAAAGAAAATTGATAAAAATAACAATAAGACTGTAAAGTCTATCAATAATGGTGTGAGATCAAGTGTTAGAAAACTTAATCCAATATTAAAGAGTATTGTTGGGAAAAAAGCTGAAGTAGCAATTAGAGATTTACAGTTTTCTGAAAAAAGAATTACGAGAGATATCAGAAAAACAATTAGCTCAGCGGTTGCAAACGCAGAAAATAACTTTCAGTATGACATTGATAATCTAGTTGTGAAAGAAGCATATTGTGGAAAAAAAATAGTAATGAAAAGATTTAGACCTCGTGCAAAAGGGAGAGCTGCTCCTATTTTAAAACCTTGGTCAACGGTTACAATAATATTATCAGAAACAAAAAAAATGGAGAAGCATGGGGCAAAAAGTTAATCCTGTAGGTTTTAGGTTAGGCGTGAACAGAGGATGGGACTCTGTTTGGTTCGCTAAGAAAAAAGAATTTGGTAACTACTTAATCGAGGATTTTAAAATCCGTGAATATATAAAGAAAAACGTTATTAACTCTGGTGTATCCAAAGTTATGATTGAACGAACTTCTAACAAGTGTTACGTGACCATTTATACATCAAGACCTGGTTTTGTGATTGGAAAAAAGGGAAGTGACATTGATAAAATAAAAAATAATCTATCAAAATTTACTACCAATGAAGTAAATTTAAACATTAAAGAAGTAAAAAAACCTGAGACCAATGCTTATTTAGTAGCAGAAAATATTGCGCAACAACTTGTTAAAAGAATTTCATATAGAAGAGCTATGAAAAGGTCAATGCAATCTTGTATTAGATTAGGGGCCAAAGGTATCAAAGTGTCTGTTAGTGGAAGATTAGGAGGAAACGAAATCGCTAGAACAGAGTGGTTAAGAGATGGAAGCATACCCTCACACACTTTAAGAGCTGATATTGATTATGCTGAAGCAGAAGCACTAACTACTTATGGAATTATTGGAATTAAAGTTTGGATTTATAAAGGTGAAGTTTTTGCAAAAGAATTTAGCCAAGAAACTAATAAAGCAACACCTCAAGAGGGCAAACAGTAATGTTACAACCAGTTAGAACTAAGTGGAGAAAAGCACACAAAGGGAGAATTCATGGGACTGCTACAAGAGCAAGCACCATTAATTATGGAGCTTATGCATTAAAAGCTTTGGAACCTGAAAGAGTTACTGGAAAACAAATTGAAGCAGCAAGAGTAGCTTTAACAAGACATATGAAAAGACAAGGTAGAGTTTGGACAAGGATTTTCCCAAATATACCAGTCTCCAAGAAACCTATTGAGGTTAGAATGGGAAAAGGAAAAGGATCTCCTGAATATTTCGCATGTAGAGTTAAACCTGGAAGAATTTTATTTGAGGTTGACGGTGTTTCAGAACAAATAGCAAAAGAGGCTTTGTATAAAGCTTCAGCAAAATTACCAATTAAAACAAAAACAATTAAAAGATTTGTATAATGAAAAAGCAAGAAATAAAAAAATTATCTAAAGATGAAACTTTGAAAAATATTGAGAAGCTTAAAAAAGATCTTTTTAATTTTAGATTTCAAAAAATGAATTCACAAATAACAAATCCAGCTAAAATTTCAGAAACAAGAAAGACAATAGCAAGATTAAAAACTGTTTTAAAGGGGAAAATAAATGCCTAAAAAAATATTAACAGGTGTCGTTATAAGTGATAAGCCAAACAAAACAATCACTGTTATGGTTGAGCGAAAGTATTCACATCCTGTTCTTAAAAAAGTAATTAGGGTTAGAAAAAATTATAATGCTCATGATGAAAATAATAAATTTAAAACTGGTGATAAGGTATCAATAGTTGAAAGTAAGCCTTTTTCAAAAAATAAAAAATTTCAAGTTATGGAGAATTCAAAGTAATGATAGGTGTTCAAACAGAATTACAAGTAGCTGATAATACTGGTGCAAAAAGAATTGAGTGTATTAAAGTTCTTGGTGGATCTAAAAGAAGATACGCAAGTATTGGAGACACTATAGTTATAGCTGTTAAAGAAGCTATACCCAAAGGCAAAGTTAAGAAGGGTACAGTCCATAAAGCTGTTGTTGTTAGAGTAAAAAAAGGAATACATAGAAACGATGGTTCGAAAGTAAAATTTGATAATAATGCAGCAGTTTTAGTAGATGATAAAGGCGAACCAGTTGGTACTAGAATTTTTGGACCGGTTACAAGAGAATTAAGAAACAAGGGTCAAATGAAGATCATCTCATTAGCGCCGGAGGTTTTATAGTATGATTAAAAAGGGTTTAAAAGTTAGAGTTTTGACTGGTAAAGATAGAAAAAAAGAAGGAGAAGTTATTGAAATCGATAGATCAAATAATAGAGCAAAAGTAAAAGAAATTAATATGGTAAAAAAACATGTAAAAACAACTAAAGAGAAAAAAGGTGGAATTTTTCCTAAAGAGAGCTTTATTCATTTGTCTAACTTAAAGTTAGTCGATGAAAAAGCTGCCAAAAAGAAAGAGGCTAAAAAAATATGACACCAAGATTAAAAGAAATTTTCAATAAAGAAATTCAACCAGCCTTGAAAGATCAATTTGGATTTAAAAATATTTATATGGCACCAAAAATTGAAAAAATAGTTTTAAATATGGGCCTTGGTTTAGATGCCTCAGATTCAAAAACTTTAAAATCTAGTGAGGAAGATATGGCTAAAATTACTGGACAAAAACCAGTTACAACTAAGTTTAAAAAGTCAGTTGCAAATTTTAAAACAAGAAAAGGATCTAACTCTGGTTTAAAAGTTACACTTAGAAAGAATAAAATGTATGAATTTTTAGATAGATTAGTGAATATTGCTCTTCCAAGAATTAAAGATTTTAGAGGATTATCTCCCAAGGGTTTTGACAAGTTTGGTAATTATACTTTCGGTATTAAAGAACACATTATTTTTCCTGAAGTTAGCTTTGATAGAGCCGATAAGGTGAGAGGCTTAGATATTACAATTGTAATTAAAGCGATTAGTAAAGAACATAGTTTTGCATTATTAGAAAAAATGAATTTTCCATTTATAAAAAAAGGAGATAATTAAAGATGGCTAAATTAAGTGCTGTAAATAAAAATAAAAGAAGGATCAAATTATCTAACAAGCTTTACAAGAAAAGAGAAGCTTTAAAGAAAGTAGTGATGAATAAGAAAATCACTCTTGAAGAAAGATTTAAGGCACAACAAAAATTATCTAAATTGCCAAGAAACTCGGCAAAAACTAGGGTAATGAATAGATGTGAGATAACGGGAAGACCGCATGGAGTTTATAGAAAATTAAAAATTTCGAGAATTGCATTAAGACAATTAGGATTGCAAGGAAAGATACCAGGACTGGTTAAATCTAGCTGGTAGAAAGGATAATTATGAGTTTAAGTGACCCAATAGCAGACATGATTGCAAGAGTAAAAAACGCTCAAGCTAGAAATCATAAAAAAGTAGAATTACCATCCTCTAATTTTAAATCAAAAATTGCAGATATTTTAAAAAATGAGGGGTTTATTAAAGATTTTAAAATAAATTCTCAGGATAAAAAACCCACCTTATCTTTAGAATTAAAATATCACTCAGGGAGTCCAGTCATTAGTGCTTTTGAAAGAGTTTCAAAGCCTGGAAGAAGAATTTTTTCAAGTGCAAGTGGTCTACCAAAAATTAATAATGGTCTTGGTATTGCTATAGTCTCAACCCCAAAAGGAGTTATGACGGACATAGATGCCAGAAAACAAAAAGTTGGTGGAGAAATTATTTGTAAGGTATTTTAATGTCTAAAATAGGTAAAATAAATATATCAATTCCAGAAAAAGTAAAAGTTGCCTTAGCTGGGAATATAATCAATATAGAAGGACCTCTAGGTAAAAAATCAATCAATATTGATCTTGATATGTTTAACTTGGATATAAAAGAGGGAAAGGAAATTTCAATTAAACCTAAAAAAGTTGATCAAAATTCAAAAAGACTTTGGGGCATGAATAGAAGTATAATCAACAACGCTGTTATAGGCTCTAGTACTGGTTATGAAAAAATCTTAGAATTAGTGGGTGTAGGATATAGAGCCAGTTTAAAAGGTGCTCAATTAAACTTACAGCTAGGATATAGCCATGACATAGATTTTGATATTCCTGAAGGTATTAAAATTGCAGTTGAAAAACAAACAACTTTAAAAATTACTGGATCAGACAAACAACTTGTTGGCTCTGTTGCATCAAAGATTAAAACATTAAGAAAAATAGAACCGTACAAAGGAAAAGGTATAAGAGAAAAAGGTCAATACGTTCTTAAAAAAGAAGGAAAGAAAAAATAATGAAACTAACCACAAGTATTAGAAAAAGATTTAGAGTAAGCAACAAGCTTAAAAGAGTTGCTGCAAGCGATAGGTTCAGATTAAGCATCTCAAGATCAGCAAAAAATATTTCGGCTCAAATAATTGATGATATAAAAAAAGTAACATTATTGTCTGCATCTTCAGTCGAAAAAGATCTAAAATCTGGAGACAAAGTAAACAAAACTGAAGTATCAAAACTAGTGGCAAAAAAATTGGCAAAAAAAGCTCAAGAAAAAAACATAACCAAAATTTATTTTGATAGAGGTTCTTACAAGTACCATGGTAGAGTAAAAGCTTTTGCTGAAACCTTAAGAGAGAATGGAATGGAATTTTAATATGGAAAATTTTAAAGATAAAAAAAACGACGATATACTAGAAAAATTAGTTCACATAAATAGAATTACTAAAGTTGTGAAGGGTGGAAGAAGATTTGGTTTTTCAGCACTAGTAGTAGTTGGAAATCAAGCTGGAAAAATCGGGATTGCTCATGCAAAGGCAAAACAGGTTCCAGATGCAATAAAAAAAGCTAATGAAATGGCTAGAAGAAAACTTACCCATATTCCCTTAAGGGAAGGAAGAACCATACACCACGATGTTAAAGCGAAAGATGGTTCAGGTAGAATTGTTTTAAGAGCAGCATCTAAAGGAACAGGGATTATTGCTGGAGGACCTGTCAGAGCGGTTTGTGAAGTTTTAGGTGTTAAAGATATTGTAGCTAAATCAATGGGTACTTCAAATGCACACAATGTTATTAGAGCTACAATGAAAGCTTTGTTGAAACAAAATTCACCCAAACAAATATCTGCAATAAGAAACAAGAAAATCTCAGAAATAGTTGAAAAAAGAGGATAATGATTAATTTAAATAATAGAGAAAAGATAAATAAATCCAAAATAAGAGTTGGAAGAGGTATTGGTTCTGGTAAGGGCAAAACATCTGGAAGAGGTGTTAAAGGCCAAAAGTCAAGATCTGGTGTAGCTATTAAAAGTTTTGAAGGTGGTCAAATGCCACTATATCGAAGATTACCAAAAAGAGGATTTAATGCTATTTCAAAAGATCTAGTAGCAATTATAAATTTAGAAAAAATTCAATCATATATTGATAAGAAAAATATTAATCCTAACGAGGTACTTAATTCTGATTTACTAAAAAAATTAAAATTAATAAATAAGAATTCAAAAAAGCTTAAGATTTTAGCTACAGGTGAAGTTAAAAATAAAATCAATATTGAAGCAGATTTAGCTTCAAAATCCGCAATTGAAAAACTTGAAAAAATTGGTGGATCCATTCGACTTAAAAAATAGTTAATTGATATGAGTGATTCATCATCAACAACTGATCTAAGAAATAGAATAATTTTCACCATATTTATTCTTGCTGTATATAGATTTGGAACCTTTGTTCCTCTTCCAGGTATAGATCCAGAACAATTGAAAATTATGATGGATGGCAATCAAAAGGGATTACTTGGAATGTTTAACGTATTTGCAGGAGGTGCCGTTAGCCGAATGGCCATTTTTGCACTTGGCATAATGCCATACATTTCATCTGCAATTATTGTTCAACTTTTAACCGGTGTTTCTGATTATTTCAAAAATTTAAAAGCACAGGGTGAAACTGGTAGAGCAAAAATTACACAAATTACAAGATATGGAACAGTATTGTTAGCAACAGTACAAGGTTATGGATTGTCAGTCGGTCTCGAGTCGTCAGCAGACTTAGTTATTAATCCTGGTGCTTTCTTTAAAATTACAACTGTAACGACTATTGTAGCAGGCACTGTATTTTTAATGTGGCTAGGTGAACAAATTACTCAAAGAGGGATTGGTAACGGTATATCATTAATAATTTTTGCGGGAATTGTTGCAGAAATACCTAGGGCTCTTGTAACGACTTTTGAGCTTGGAAGAACAGGAGCTGTATCAACAATTATGATCTTAGCTATTTTTGTTTTACTAATTTTAACAATATTATTTGTTGTATTTATGGAAAGAGCACTAAGAAAAATTCTTATAAATTATCCAAAAAGACAAATGGGAAATAAAATGTATGGTGGAGAGTCATCACACTTGCCTTTAAAAATTAACCAAGCAGGAGTAATACCAGCTATATTTGCTTCAGCACTTTTATTATTACCTGTTACTTTTTCAAATTTTTCTTTTTCAGATAATGAAACATTTTTAAATTTAAGCTCATTTTTTACACAAGGTCAGCCTTTGTATATGCTGTTATATGCATCTGGAATAATATTTTTCACTTTTTTTTACACATCTATAACATTTAACCCCACAGAAACTGCGGAGAACCTTAGAAAATATGGCGGGTTTGTCCCAGGTATTAGACCAGGTGAAAGTACAGCTATGTACATAGAAAATATTTCAATAAAACTTACTACAATTGGCGCTTTATATTTAACACTAGTATGTCTTATGCCTGAATTTTTAATTGCAAATTATCCTATTCCTTTTTATTTAGGAGGTGCTTCTATATTAATTGTCGTAGTAGTTGCAATTGATACTGTAACACAAATTCAAACCAGATTGATGAGTTCGCAGTACGAACAACTAATTAAAAAAACTAAATTTGGTAGATAAGTGAATATAATATTATTTGGACCTCCGGGTGCTGGTAAAGGAACTCAGGCCAAATATTTAGTAAAAAAATTAAGTAATTTTCAAATTTCAACAGGTGATATTTTAAGAGACGAAATTAAAAACAATTCTGATATTGGAAAAAAAATTATAAACGTCATGAATGATGGAAGGTTTGTTAATGACGATATAGTTAATGAACTTTTAGAAAAACAAGTATTTGATCCTATTAAAAAAAATAAATTGATATTTGATGGTTATCCACGTTCAATAAATCAGGCAAAAAATCTAGATTTATTACTTGATAAATCAGATCAGAAGATAGATTTCGTTTTTTTTCTAAATGTTAATAAGGAGACAGTAATAAAACGAATACAAAAAAGAAAAATCTTAGAAAATAGATCAGACGATGAATTGGATACCATTCTAAAAAGGTATGACACTTACATGAGAACAACCAAACCGGTTTTAGATTTCTATGCTAAAAATGCAAATTTCCATGAAATTGATGGAAGTAATGAAATTGATCAAATAACCAATAAAATTGACACTTTTATCAATGTTTAAGGCGTTGACTTTGATTAATCTTATTATATAAAAGTCACAAATTATCACAAAAACTTATGGCTCGTATCGCTGGTATAAATGTTCCACAAAATAAACTTGTCCACATTGGACTTACTTATATCTATGGTATTGGGGACAAATTTTCTGATCAAATTTGTTCATCACTTGAGATTCCTAAAGCAAAAAGAGTAAACGAGCTCACTGATGCTGAAATATTAAAAATTAGAGAATATATAGACCAAAATTTTAAAGTTGAAGGAGATCTTAGAAGAGATTATTCGCTCAGCATAAAAAGGTTAATAGATCTAGCTTGTTATAGAGGTACTAGACATAGAAAAAAATTGCCAGTTAGAGGTCAAAGAACTAGATGCAATGCAAGAACAAGAAAAGGAAAAGCAATAGCAATTGCAGGAAAAAAATTAACACCAACTAAAAAATAGTTATGGCAAAATCTGATAAAGTTGAAAATAACGATCAGAAGATAGAGAAGTCTTCAAAAAAAAGTGCAAAGAGCTCTTATTCCAAAAAAAAGAAAACAAAAAAAAATATTTTAAATGGAATTGCATACGTGCAATCAACTTTTAATAATACTATAATTTCAATAGCTGATACAAATGGTAATGTAATATCTTGGGCTTCTGCTGGACAAAAAGGTTTTAAGGGTTCAAGAAAATCTACTCCATACGCTGCACAAATTGCTGCTGACTCTGCAGCCTCAAAAGCTCTGGAGTATGGTATGAAAACTCTATATGTTGAAGTTAAAGGACCAGGATCAGGAAGAGAAACAGCATTAAGAGCTTTGCAAGCAAGAGGATTTAAAATTTTGTCTATTAAAGACACTACACCCATGCCGCATAATGGGACAAGACCACCAAAGAAAAGGAGAGTTTAATGGAAGTCGAAAATGTTAATGTAAAAAATTGGAAGTCATTAATTAAACCATCAAAACTTGATGTGCAAATAAGTGATGATTTAACTAATGCAAAAATTGTTGCTGAACCATTGGAAAAAGGTTTTGGCCTAACTTTAGGAAATTCTTTGAGAAGAATTTTGCTTTCTTCAATAAGAGGAGCGGCAGTTACATCAATTCAAATAGATGGTGTTCTTCATGAATTTACTTCTATAAAAGGTGTTAGAGAAGATGTTACAGATATTGTTTTAAACGTTAAATCTTTAGCATTAAAATGTAATTCAGAAGGTACAAAAAAATTAATTTTAGATGCCAAAGGACCAGGTGAAATTAAAGCTTCTGATATTGGAGCTGTTACTGATGTAGAAATTCTAAATCCAGAATTAGTAATTTGTAATCTTGACGAAAACACATCTTTTCATATGGAAATGAATGTTAATACCGGAAAAGGTTATGTTCCAGCAGATCTTAATAAACCGGAGGAGCCACCACTTGGATTAATTGCTATAGACTCACTTTACAGTCCAGTAAAAAAAGTTTCATTTTCAGTAAGCACTGCAAGAGAAGGCAAAGCACTTGATTATGATAAATTAACTATGGAAGTTGAAACTAATGGATCTATATCTGCTGAGGATGCTGTTGCTTACTCAGCAAGAATTTTTCAAGATCAGTTAAAAATGTTTGTTAATTTTGATGAACCAGTTGAAGCTCCGATTAAAGAAGTTTCTACAGAACCTGAATTCAATAAGAACTTATTGAGAAAAGTAGATGAATTAGAGCTATCTGTTAGATCTATGAATTGTTTAAAGAACGACAATATTATCTACATCGGAGACTTAGTCCAAAAATCCGAAGGGGAAATGCTTAGAACTCCTAATTTTGGAAGAAAATCTTTAAATGAAATCAAGGAAGTTTTAACAGGAATGTCTTTATACTTAGGCATGGAAATACCTAATTGGCCACCAGATAATATTGCAGAAATGTCTAAAAAATTAGAGGAAGCCATTTAATGAGACATGGTATTGCAAATAAAAAGTTAAACAGGACTTCTGAACATAGAAAAGCTCTATTAAAGAATATGCTTAATTCTTTAATAAAATATGAGCAAATAAAAACTACTTTGCCAAAAGCTAAATTTTTAAAACCTCAGGCAGATAAAATTATTACTTTAGGTAAGAAGGAAACTTTACAAACAACTAAAATGTTAGTTTCACAACTTCAAGATACTAAGTCTGCAAATAAAGTTAAAAAAACCCTATCCAAAAGATATGTAGATAGAAAAGGTGGATATACTAGAATTATTAAAGCTGGATTTAGATATGGTGATAATGCTCCAATGGCTATAATCGAATTTGTTGATAGAGATGTGGAAGCTAAAAGAGTGGACAAACCAAAAAAAAATACAACTAAAGAAACACCAAAAGCTGTAGAAAAAAAACAAGCATCAGAATAGATTCAAAATCATGAAAAAGTCTTACATCGTTGATTCAACGTGTAATGACATGCGTATTGATCGATGGATAAGAAATAAATTTGGAAAAATTCCTCAAGGATTAATAGAAAAATATTTAAGATCAGGAAAAATTAAATTAAATAAAAAAAAAATTAAAAGTTCACAAAAAATTAATTCAAAAGATAATATTGATTTATTCAATATTGAATTTAAAGATATAATTGTTCAAAAAAAAATTAAATTTAAACCATCTAAAGAAGTTATAAAATCAAATGAAGATCAAATAATTGATAATAACGAAAATTTTATTGTACTCAATAAAAGTTCAGGAATATCGGTTCAAGGTGGAACTAAATCAAAAAAAAATCTTGTAGATATTTTTTCTAAAAGTGAAATCTTTCAAGGTACAAAACCATATTCAGTACACCGTTTAGACAAAGACACATCTGGAGTTTTTATTATGGCAAAAAATAGGGGTAGCGCTCAATTATTAACTTCCTTATTTAGACTTAGAAAGGTTCACAAAACTTATTTAGCTATCTGTCATGGGGAAATAGTTAAAGATTCTGGTGAATGGAATGATGATTTAATAAGATATGATGGAGAAAAAAAGATCATAGAGACAGCTAAAACTTTATACAAAGTACTTGATAAAAATTCAGAAGCTAGTCTAGTCGAACTTAAGCCTATAACTGGTCGTAAGCATCAATTGAGAAAACAATTATATGCATTGGGTCAGCCGGTTTTTGGAGATATTAAGTATAAATTATCAAATACTACCAGAGGTCTGAATAAAAATTTAATGCTTCATTCTTATCAAATAAAATTTATCATTAATGATGTTAGACATACGTATACTGCTTTATTACCTGATTATTTTAAAAATTTACTGAAGACAAAAAGACTTAGTTTTCCAGGTTTAAAATAAATTTTTTTACTAATAGATCTTTTAATTTTGAATAATCTTGTTTTTTAATTTTATTTAAATTTGATATTCCTTTATCTCTTATTCCACAAGGTATAATTTTTTTATATTGATCTATATTGTTCTCTATATTTATTGCAAAACCATGATAGGCAATCCATTTTTTAACTCTTACACCAATTGCTGCAACTTTGTTTATAATACCATTTTCCTCATGCCAAATTCCAATATTTTCTTTGTCTGAAAAAGTCTCTATATTAAAAATTTTTAAAGTTTCTATAATTGTCTTTTCAATAGAATTTATAAATTTTCTAATATCTTTTTTATTTCTTAAATCGATAACAAAGTAACAAATTAATTGTCCAGGACCATGACATGTGATTTTCCCACCTCTGTTTGTTTCAATAATTTTTATCGATTTATCAATTATATCTGTTTTGCTGTAACTAGTCCCAGCAGTATAAATTTCCTCATGCTCTAAAGTCCATATCAAGTCTTTTTCGTTTTTTTTAAATATTTGCTCCAATCTTTCTTCCATAAAATTTATAGCATCAATATAATTTACCGGTTTTAGTGACTTTTTGATCTCTATATTCATTTATAAATTGTATTATCTTTATTATGTATTAATAGTGCAAATTTAAATTATAGGTAGATTTATGTCTTTAACAAAAAAAACTAAAGATAAAAAAGTAAATTTTGAATTTAATAAAGAGTACATTAGAGTTGTTACTTCAAAAATAGCTAATAATGATGCTCAATTTATTAGTAATTCTTTTAGTGAAATGCACCCTGCTGATGCAGCAGATATAATTGAACATTTAAGCCAAAATGACAGAGAAAGTCTAATCAAACTTAATAATTTTAATATAGATCCAGAAGTATTTGTTGAGCTAAACGAGTCAATCCAATCAGAAATTATTAACTATTTATCTTCTGACTCAATAGTAAGTATTGTTAAAAATTTAGATTCAGATGATGCAATATCCATTTTAGAAAATGTACCTGAAGAAGATAAGAATAACATTCTTAGCTCTTTGCCGCCTAAAGATCGTTTTGCTCTATTGGAGAGTTTAAGTTATCCAGAAGATACAGCTGCCAGATTAATGCAAAGAGAATTTACTGCTATTCCTAGTAATTGGTCTGTAGGACAAACAATTGATTATTTGAGAGAAAATAAAGATCTTCCTGAGGAATTTTTAGAAATATTTATAGTAAATGAGGACTTTAACCCTATAGGCACAGTTCCGTCCTCTAAGGTATTAACATCTCCAAGAGATACTAAGATGGTAACTGTAATGTCCGAGTCACAACTATTAGTACCTGTGGATATGGATAAGGAGGAAGTTGCTAACCTGTTTGAAAACTACAATCTAAATTCAGCAGCAGTTGTTGACAAAAATAACAAACTTGTAGGCATGATCATGAATGATGATGTACTAACAGTCTTAAAGGAAGAAGCGGAAGAAGATGCGTTGAGATTAGCAGGGGTTGGTGACGAAGAGATAACAGATGGAGTAATAACTAAAACAAAAAGAAGATTTAATTGGTTGCTATTAAATTTATTTACAGCGTTTCTAGCAACGTGGTGCATAAGTTTATTTGGAGCAACAATCGAACAAATGGTAGTTTTAGCTTTTCTAATGCCAATAGTTGCTTCAATGGGTGGTAATGCTGGAATGCAAACATTAGCAGTTACTGTACGAACTATTGCAACTAATGATTTGACTAAAAATAATTTTTCATCAAATGTTTTTAAAGAGTTTTCAATTGGTATTTTGAATGGAGTTATTTTTGCAATCATTAGTGCCATAATTGTTCAAATATGGTTTCAAGACAATTTACTCTCAATTATAATTGCTATTTCAATGGTTTTAACAATGATCATTGCAGGTTTATTTGGAATATTAGTTCCATTTACTCTTAAAAAAATGAACATTGATCCAGCTATAGCATCAAGTGTGTTTGTTACAACAATAACAGATGTAATTGGTTTTGTATCCTTTTTAGGTGTCGGGGCTTATTTTCTATAACTTATAAATTATCTATTAACCTAATCCCATTTAAATAGTATGCCACAAAAAGCCTAGATGTTTTAATAACATTTGATAATTTTAAGTTATTTATATCTCTAAGTTCTAAGTACTCAATTTTAATTTTAAATTGTTTTTGAAAATTATCTTTTACAGTCAACAGATATTTATTTTTATTTTTTTTATTTTTAATATTTTTTTTTACATTATTTAATTTTCTTACTATATTACTGGCTAAATCGAGATTTGTTTTAGAGAGAAGGTAATTTCTTGATGATAGGGCAATTTTATTTTTATCACGAATAGTTTTGCAACCAACAACATCAGTATTGTATTTTTTCTTTAAAAATTTTTTAACCAAAAACAATTGCTGAAAATCTTTATTTCCCATAAAAATTTTGGTTGGTTTAACTATATTTGTTAGTCTGTCCATCACATCTATAACACCTTCAAAATGGTTATCTCTAAATTTAGCACATAAAATTTTATCTTTTTTATTTAGCTTAATTTTAGGTTTCTTATTATTTTCAAAGATATCATTAAATTTTGGAATATAGACAAAATCAACTTTTCTAGTTTGATTTAATAATTTTAAATCTTTTTTAATATTTTTTGGGTAGGTTTTTAAATCTTTTTTGTTATTGAATTGTTTCGGATTAACAAAAATACTAACTACTGTTTTATGGCAAATTTGATTCGATTTACCAATAAGAGATAAATGTCCTTTATGTATTGAGCCCATTGTAGGAACAAACCCAATGTCACTAAAATGCCCTAATGATTTAGTCAATGAAGTCTTATTTAATAAAATTTTCATTTGTGTAAAATTCTTAAATAAGTAAAACATTTAAATGATTAAACAAGCTATTATTCCATTAGCTGGACTTGGTACCAGATTGTTGCCACTGACAAGTGTTTTTGCAAAGGAGTTGTTACCTATTAATGGAAAACCTGGTATTGAGTATATCTTACAAGAATGTATCGACGCTGGTATCAAAGAGATAATTTTTATTATCTCAAAGAAGAAAATGATGATTAAAAAATATTTTTACAGTGATACATTTTATAAAAATATAATCAAAAAGAAAAAAGATCCTAAAATTATTGAAGAATACAAAAAAATTCTAAAATATAAAAAAATGATAAAATTCGTTTATCAAAATAAACCTAAAGGTACCGGAGATGCTGTTCTTAAAACAAAAAAATTTATTAAAGATAAATATTTTTTAATGTTATTACCTGACGATTTAATAATGAAACATAATTGTTCAAAATCAATGATTAATACACACAATAAATACAAATCATCAGTTATGGCAAGTATGAAAGTAAAAAAAAAAACAGTGACTAGATGGGGTATTTATAATTTAAGTAAAAAAGTCTCAAAAAATAATTTTACTATAAAAGAAGTTGTTGAAAAACCATCTATTAAAAATGCTCCATCAAACAAAGCTGTAATTGGTAGATATATTTTACCAAAGACAATTTTTAAAAAACTACTGAACCAAAAACCTGGCAAAGGTGGTGAAATTCATATTACAGACGCAATACAATCTTTAATCAATGATAATGAAAAATTTATTGCACATAATTTTACCGGTAAATATTTAGACTGTGGAACTATGAGTGGGTTTATAAAATCTAATATAGAAATAGGAAAGTTATGAAATTATGTATGATAGGCACTGGTTATGTAGGTCTAGTAAGTGGAGTTTGTTTTGCTGATTTAGGAAATGATGTTATCTGTGTAGATAAAGATTATAATAAGATTGAGAATTTGAAAAAGGGTGTTGTTCCTATTTATGAACCAGGTTTAGAAGAGTTAGTTTTAAAAAATCACAAAAACAAAAGACTTAATTTTTCAACAGATTTAAGTGAGTCAGTAAAAAAATCAGATATTATTTTTATATGCGTTGGTACTCCAACAAAAAAAAATAGTAACAGTGCAGATCTTACTCAGGTTTATTCAGCTGGAAAAGAAATATCTAAATCTATAAATAAATTTAAAATTATAATAAATAAGTCAACCGTTCCAGTAGCAACAGGAGATAAGCTTGAGAAAATTATAAATAAATCTGTTAATAAAAAGTACTTCTCTGTCGTGTCAAATCCAGAATTTTTAAGAGAAGGCGAGGCTATTAGAGATTTTATTTATCCAGACAGGGTTGTTGTTGGATCAAATAATAAAAAAGCCACCAAGATATTAAGAAATCTATATTCCCCTTTAGTTTCGAAAGGTGCAAAGTTTGTATCTACCAATAGAAGAGCAGCAGAGTTGATCAAATATGCATCAAATGCTTTTCTCGCAACAAAGATAACTTTTATAAATGAAATAGCTAATCTGTGTGAAAAAATAGATGTAAATATTGAAGATATTTCAATAGGGATTGGTCTAGATAAAAGAATTGGAAGTAGGTTTTTAAGAGCTGGTCCAGCTTATGGAGGATCATGCTTTCCAAAAGACACTAAAGCTATTGTATCTACAGCTGATAAATTCAAGACCAATTTGTCTGTTATTAAAAGTGTAATAAAGTCTAATAAGATAAGATCCGATTTATTATTAAAAAGAGTAAATTTAATAATGAAAAATAAAATAAATAATAAAACTATTTCATTTCTAGGAGTAACCTTTAAAGCAAATACAGACGACATGAGAGACTCATCGAGCTTAAAATTAATCCCCTACTTATCTAAAAAAGGTGCTAAAATTAAGTACTATGATCCAACAGGTTTTAAAAAAGAATTTGAGAATTTAAAAAATACTGAATTTTCAAATTCTATTAATGAAGCAATCAAAGGATCTGATCTTGTAATTATTCATACTGAATGGAATGATTTTAAATCAATAAATTTTAAAAAATATTCTAAAAATAAAAAATTAATTATATATGATATGAGAAATATTTTCTCACCAAGTAAGATAAAAAAACTTGGTTTAAAATATTACGGTATAGGATGTTAGTTTAATTTAATTCAAAAATTGCATCAACTTCAACAGATACCCCAAGAGGAAGACTACTGGCACTTACGGCTGCTCGCGTATGAAACCCAGCATCACCAAATATAGATTTTATCAAATCAGATGCACCATTAATCACCTTAGGCTGTTCTGAAAATTCTTCGGTTGAGTTGACAAAGCCCGTTAATTTTATACACGACTTTATTTTAGATAAATTACCTCCACATGCCATCTTTGCTTGAGCAATTATACTTAATCCACATCTTTTTGCAGCCTCATAGCCTTTTTCTGTAGAGAGTTCTTTGCCAATTTTACCTTTTATCAATTCACCATTTTCTGCAATCGAGATTTGTCCGGATATAAATAAAAAATTTCCTGCAATTTTTGTAGCAACATATGAGCCTACAGGTGATTTTGGTTCAGGTAGAATTATTTTTAGCTCTTCTAATTTTTTTTCAAAATTCATAATATTTTAATCTGTTTTAATTTTACTTTTTAACTTATTAAATATTTTTTTTGTTCCTTCTGCTATATCCTTAGTTTTTTTTGCAGATCCCTTTTTAATTTGATTATTTTTTTTATTAGCCTCATCTTTAAGATTTTTAGCACTGCATATTATAAATTCTTTTGAAAGTTTCTTCATGTCTGAACATTTTTTATCTACAGCAAAAGAAATATTTGTGATCAATAGACAAAACGTTAAATAAAAAAATATTGTTTTCATTTTTTCTTCCTTTTCTTAATTTTTTTATTTTTATCGTATTCACGTCTTTTCTCAATAAGGATTAAAGCCTCTTCCATATTTAGCTCTGTAGGGTCTTTTTCTTCTGGAATTGTAGCATTTAGTGATTTGTATTTAATATAAGGACCATATTGTCCCTTCATGATTCTTACAGGTTTTTTATCTTCTGGATGTTCGCCAAGATCTTTAATGATAGATGCTGACATTCTTCCTGGTTTAGCTTCAGCTATTAATATTATTGCTCTATTCAAACCTATTGAAAATATTTCTTCAACATTTTCTATTCTAGCAGATTTATTTTCACACTTTAGATAGGGTCCAAATCTACCGGTGTTCAAAGAAATCTCTTTTTGATTATCAGGATTAATCCCTAGAGATTTAGGAAGCGAACATAGAAATCTTGCTTTATCAATATCTACACTTTCTAATTCAATTCCTTTTGGAATGGAGACATTTTTCAATAGTTCATTTACATCTTTTTTGGTTTTTTTTCTTTTTTTCTTTTTTATTCCTTTTTCTTTAGCGCTTTCGGAAAGTTTTTCATATTGCAAATAAGGTCCGAATCTTCCATTTTTAAGAAAGATATCATTTCCATTATCATGTTTGCCTAAATATTTTGGTTCAGCCAATTGTGCTTGTGCAGCAGCTTTAGCTTTTGATAAAGGTCGAGTAAATTTACATTCTGGATAATTAGAGCAACCAATAAATGCACCACCTCTAAAACTATTTTTTAAACTTAATAATCCTGTATTACACAATTGGCACTTTCTTACAATATTACCACTTTCATCTTTATCAAAAATTAATGCACCCAAACTTTCATTTAGTAAATCCAAAACTTCTCTAGTTCTTTTTTCTTTTACTTCTGATACGTTGCTATTAAAATCTTTCCAAAATAATTCTAAAACCTTTATCCAACTTTCTTTTCCAGTTGTTATTTCGTCTAATTGATCTTCTAATCCAGCGGTAAAATTATAATCTACATATTTAGAAAATAATTTTTCTAAAAAAGCAGAAATTAATTTTCCACGGTCTGTTGGAAAAAATCTTTTATTAGTTATCTCAGCATATCCTCTATTAGAAATAGTTGATATTATACTTGCATATGTTGAGGGTCTTCCAATTCCAAGTTCCTCTAGCTTCTTGACTAAACTTGCTTCTGAATACCTTGGAGGAGGTTGTGTAAAATGTTGTTCATCTAAAAAGGATTCAACATTTACAGGTCCTTCTTTAACCTCAGGAAGTATCTCATCATCATCATCCGAATTTAGATTTTTATAAACTTTCAAAAATCCATCAAATTTCAAAATTGACCCAATTGCTTTACAAACTGTGTTTTTATCATTGGTTTCAATAGTAATAGTGTTTCTGTCAAATTTTGCAGAAACCATTTGAGATGATAAAGCTCTACTCCATATTAAATTGTACAATTTATTTTGATCAGTACTTAAATATTTTTTAATAGCTTCGGGAGATCTATTTATATCTGTGGGTCTAATAGCTTCATGTGCTTCTTGTGCATTTTTGGCTTTTTTACCAGAATAATTATTAGCTTTTTCAGGGATATAATGATTTCCAAAACTTTTTTTAATAAAGTTTCTAAAATCACTAATAGCATCTGCTGATAAGTTTGTGCCATCAGTTCGCATATAAGTTATCAAACCAACTGTATCTCCATTGATTTCAATTCCTTGGTAAAGTTTTTGTGCAATTTGCATAGTTCTAGAAGCACCAAATCCCAATTTACTTGAAGCAACTTGTTGTAGTGTAGAGGTTGTAAAAGGGCCAGATGGATTTCTATTTACAATTTTTGAGGAAATATCACTAACATTAAATTTTTTATCCTTCAATTCAGAGATTGCCATTTCAATATTTTCTTTTTTTTTAAAGGAAAATTTTTCTATTTTTTGCCCGTTTAATTGATAGATGCTTGCAGTAAATAAATTTTTATTTTCGTCGTGAAATTTTAAACTTAAAGTCCAAAACTCTTCCGGATTAAATAACTCAATTTCATGCTCTCTTTCTGTTATTAATTTTAAAGCAACAGATTGAACTCTACCAGCCGATTTTGATCCAGGAAGTTTAGTCCACAATATTGGCGAGATATTAAAACCAACAAGGTAATCAAGAGCACGCCTTGCCATATATGCATCAACTAACAATGGTTCAATTTGTCTTGGGTTTTCAATTCCGAAAGTTACAGCTTTCTTAGTAATTTCGTTAAACACAACTCTTTCAACTTCTTTATCTTTAAGTAATTTTTTTTCATTCAAGTATTCTTTAACATGCCATGCTATCGCTTCTCCCTCACGATCAGGGTCGGTTGCTAAAATGATTTTGGAAGAATCTTTTGCGGCATCAGTTATTTCTTTAAGATATTTTTTTGAAAAATTATCAACTTCCCATTCCATTTTAAAATTTTGTTCAGGATCAACAGAACCATTTTTAGATGGCAGATCCCTAATATGTCCATAGCTAGCTAAAACAGTGTAATTATCACCTAAATATTTATTTATTGTTTTAGCTTTTGCTGGGCTTTCAACTATGACTAGATTCATAATTTAACAAACTACTTAAAAGTAGTTGATAGTCAATTTAATAAATCTTTGTCTTATTTTCTTCTTTGTTTTTCAGTCGTTTAATATTTTCTCTGTGATTATAAAATATTAAAACAAACATAATTCCAAAAAAAAGTAGGTTATTTAATTCGCCAATAAAAAAAATATATACTGGTATTGTAAGCGAGCCAATTAGTGATGACAAAGATGAATATCTCGATATTAAAAAAATTGTTAACCAACATATACAAAAAATGGCACCTAAAGAAATATTTATAACAAACAAAATCCCTACATATGTAGCCACACCTTTGCCGCCTTTAAATTTTAACCAAACTGGGAAAACATGACCTAAAAAGGCGCAAAGAGAAGCAATATAAATTAATTCTGGATAATTAATTTTAACATACATTACCGGAAGTACACCTTTGATAATATCTAACAAAAGAGTAGTGTAACCAATTAATTTATTTCCTGTTCTTAATGCATTTGTTGCACCGATATTTCCAGATCCAATTTCTCTTATATCTTTTTTTAAAAAAAATTTGGTTAATAAAAATCCAAAAGGTATAGAACCCATTAGGTATGAGATAATACCTACAGTTAAATATTCCATATTTATACTTTAAATAATTCTTGACCTTTTACAAACGTATTGGTTACTTTTCCTTGTAATTTTTTATCTTCTATTGAGGTATTTTTTGATTTTGATATTAAATTCTCTTTTTTAACTACCCAAGGTTTATCTATATCAACAACACAAAAATCTGCATCATTTCCAATAGATAGGTTTCCTTTATTTATGTTTAATATCTTTGCAGGATTAGAGGTTAATGCCTGAATAATAGTTTCAAGTTTTACTGATCCATTATGGTATAGTTCTAAGCTTAATGATAATAGGGTTTCAATGCCTGATGCTCCAGTTGCAGCTTGAGAAAAGGTTAATCGTTTAGTCTCTTCATCTTCAGGCTTATGATCAGAAACAATTACATCAATCACCCCATCTTTCAATCCTTGAACCAATACTTCTCTATCTTCTTCCTTTCTTAAAGGAGGCGATAATTTTAAAAAGGTTTTAAAATCGCCAATATCATTTTCATTTAAAGATAAATTATTTATTGAAACTCCAGATGTAAATTTTACATCATCTTTTCTTTGTTTAATTATATCTACTGATTTTGAAGAAGATATTTGCGAAATATGATATCTACATTTAACTTTTTCAAGTAAAGTCAAATCTCTCTCAATAATAATTCTTTCAGCAATATCTGGTATTCCAGATAGTCCAAGCTTTGATGCAATTATGCCAGAATTAATCATACCGTTTTCTGATAGGTGCAAATCCTCAGCATGCTGCATAATTAAACAACCTAAGTCCTTAGCTGCATTCATAATTCTAGACATTAGTCTTGTATTTTGAATAGTTCTGACACCATCTGTAAAAGCAATTATTCCTTTTTTGGCCAGAAGACCAAATTCAGTCATGTTTGTGCCTTCTGTATTTTGAGTTAATGATGCACATGGAAATATATTTATTTTAGATTTATCTCTTCCTCTTCTTTTTAAAAAATCAACAATAGAAACATTATCAATAATTGGATCTGTATTTGGCATTGTCACAACCGAGGTTACTCCACCAGATAAAGCTGCATTACTCAAAGTTTTAAAATTTTCTTTGTATTCATAACCTGGCTCTCCAACAAATACTCTCATGTCCACAATACCAGGAAAAATATATTTACCTTTTAAATCTACTGGTTTTTCTCTAGATGGAAGATTATTGTTGTTAACTTTTTTACCAATAGCCTCAATTTTACCAAGCTCGTCAATTATTAATCCACCATTTTCATTTAAAGAATTATGAGGATCTATAATTTTCGCGTTTATAAAGTATTGTTTTTTCATTTATTCACAGAATATTTTTAAGCATGCCATTCTTACCGCAACACCAAGCTCTACCTGTTCTTTAATTACACTTTTGTTAATGTCGTCAGCTAATCTGGTGTCAATTTCAATTCCTCTATTCATTGGTCCAGGATGCATAATTAATGCATCAGGTTTAGCATGATCTAGTTTGTCAGGTGTTAATCCATAGTATTCATAATATTCTCTGTTAGATGATAAGAAAGAACTCGTCATTCTCTCATTTTGCAATCTTAACATCATTACTATGTCACAATCTTTAAGTCCTTTTTTCATATCAGTAAAAGTATTAACACCAAATTTTTCTATTTCTTTTGGCATTAGATTTGTAGGAGCAACTAAATTTACTTCAGCACCAAGCATAGTTAACAAGTAAATATTTGATCTCGCTACACGTGAATGTAAAATATCTCCACATATTGCAATTTTTAATCCTTGAATTTTATCTTTTCGATTAATTATCGTTAAAGCATCAAGTAAAGCTTGAGTAGGGTGTTCTCTACGTCCATCTCCAGCATTCAATACTACACAATTAACTTTTTGTGAAAGAAGGTTGCAAGCTCCTGAGTCTTGATGTCTAATTACTATAATATCTGGATGCATTGCATTTAAGGTCATGGCAGTATCAATTAAAGTTTCACCTTTTTTTATTGCTAAATTCCCCATATTCATTGACATGACATCAGCTCCTAATCTTTTCCCTGCTAATTCAAATGAGCTTTGAGTTCTTGTTGATGGTTCAAAAAAAAGATTTATTTGGGTTTTTCCTCTTAAAACATCAATTTTTTTATTCTTACTTCGATTTATTGATATAAAGGTTTGAGCTTCGTTAAGAATGATATTTACATCATTTACCGACAGATCTTGAATACCTAACAAATGTTTTTGGGATATTTTAACAGCTTTAGAGGTTTTAGATGCCATTAAAATTAACTCTATAGCTATAATATAGTTACTTGGCAAGTATTAATTATTCAAAAAATCTATCGCTCCTTGAAGAATGAATGCAGCAGCATTCTGATCTATATTTTTTTCCCTTTTAGACACATTTATATCCAGTTGACTGGATAAATTAAAAGCACCTACTGTTGAAAGTCTCTCATCCCATAGACAAATATCAATATCTAAAGCTTTATCAATATTGTTTGAAACATCATTCACTGACTGAGCAGATCTTCCTAAGGTTCCATCCATATTTAAAGGGAAACCTATTATTATTCCTTTTATATTATTTTCCTCAATAATAATTTTTATTTCATTTATTAAATTTTCCGTATTTGTTTTATTCAATGTTTTTAATGGAGTAGCAATAGATTGTTTTTCATCACAAATTGAAACTCCAATTCTTTTAGAGCCAAGATCTAAACCAATTAATCTAGTGGTTTCTGACTGTTTTTTTTTAAGCTCTTCTATAGTGATCATGTTGTATAATTATAACTTAAGTGATAGTTTGCGTCATATTTAATTATCATATGAGCATCGATCTTAAAACAATAAAGCACATATCTAAATTATCAAGAATTTCTGTTGATGAAAAAAGGGCAGAGAAACTAGCTGGTGATTTAAATTCAATTTTCGAATTTATTGAGATACTTAATGAATTAAAGACAGAGAATGTTGAGCCCCTTACTTCTGTTGCTGAAACCACACTTAAATTAAGAGCTGATAAAGTAAAAAGTAAAAATTTAAGAGAACAAATAATTAAAAATTCTCCTCAAGAAAATGAAGATTATTTTGTAGTACCAAAGGTAATTGAATAATGTCAGATATCACAAAACAATCTCTTTCTGAATTAGTTAAAAATATTAAAGAGAAAAAAATTTCTTCTATAGAGGTAACAAAAGCATTTATAGAGAGATCTGAAAAATCTAAAGAGTTAAATGTTTATGTAACAGAAGATTTTTCAGCTGCAATTGATAAAGCTAAAAGGTTTGATGAAAACCCTAATTTAGATTTAAAATTACCTGGTATACCAATGGCTGTTAAAGATCTATTTTGTACAAAAAATGTTAAAACTACCGCAGGGAGTAAAATTTTGAATAATTTCATTCCAACTTATGAGTCCACAGTTACTCAAAATATTTGGAATGAGGGAGCTATTCTTCTTGGAAAATTAAATTGTGATGAGTTTGCTATGGGATCCTCTAATGAAACAAGTTTTTTTGGTTGTGTGCAGAACCCAATTGATAAAGATTTAGTACCTGGTGGATCCTCAGGTGGCTCATCTTCAGCTGTTGCAGCACAATTAACACCAATCACAATAGGTACAGATACTGGTGGTTCAATTAGACAACCTGCATCCTTCACAGGCATCGTTGGTTTAAAACCAACTTATGGTAGTTGCTCAAGATATGGTATAGTAGCATTTGCATCTTCTTTAGATCAAGCAGGACCAATGGCTCAAAACGTAAGGGATTGTGCTTTATTACACGAGGTCATTAGTTCTTATGACGAAAAAGACTCTACCTCCATAGATTTTAAGCGAAACAATTACGTTAAAGAATTAACTAATAATATCAAAGGAAAAAAAATAGGAATACCTAAAGAGTATAGAGTAGATGGCATGCCTAAAGAAATAGAAGATCTTTGGAAGAAAGGTATTGATTATGTAAAAGATTGTGGTGCAAAAATTATAGATATTTCACTACCTCACACTAATTATGCTTTACCCACTTATTATATTGTAGCACCTGCTGAAGCTTCATCTAACCTTGCGCGATATGATGGTGTTAAATACGGATTTAGAGCTGATGGAGAAAATTTGATAGATATGTATGAGAAAACTAGATCTGAAGGTTTTGGAGCAGAAGTTCAAAGAAGAATAATGATAGGGACTTATGTTTTATCATCAGGATATTATGATGCATATTATCTTAAGGCTCAAAAAGTAAGAAAACTTATTAAAAATGATTTTGATGAAGCTTACAAGAAGGTAGATGCTATATTAACTCCGTCAACTCCAAGTTCTGCGTTCAAAATTGGTGAAAAGACAAATGATCCTGTTTCAATGTATTTAAACGATATTTTTACAGTTCCAGTAAATTTAGCAGGATTGCCTGGAATTTCGATACCCGCTGGTCATGATGCAAAGGGATATCCTTTAGGACTACAGATAATTGGTAAAGCATTTGACGAACAAAATATATTAAATATCGCTTATGCAATGGAAGAAAAGATTAATTTTAAAAATAAAATTACTGATTGGTGGATAAAATGAGTAAAGATAAATCAGAGTATTTAATCAACAGAAAAGATAATCAATATGAAGTTGTAATAGGCTTAGAGGTTCATGCTCAAGTTACTTCAGAATCAAAGTTATTTTCAACATCATCAACTAAATTCGGTGCAGAACCCAACACTCAGGTAAGTTTAGTAGATGCTGCTTTGCCAGGTATGCTGCCAGTTATAAATGAATATTGCGTAAAACAGGCAATAAAAACTGGTATAGGACTAAAAGCCAAAATAAATAAACGATCTGTTTTTGATAGAAAAAATTATTTTTATGCAGATCTACCCCAAGGATATCAAATATCTCAATTTAAAGATCCAATTGTGGGTGAGGGGAAGGTTATTTTAGATATGCCAGATGGTCAAAAAGAAGTTGGCATTGAAAGATTACACTTAGAACAAGACGCTGGTAAAAGCATACATAATTTAGACCCAAAAAATACATTTGTTGATCTGAATAGATCAGGTGTTGCCTTAATGGAAATTGTTAGTAAACCAGATTTAAGATCACCAGATGAAGTAAATGCTTATGTAAAAAAATTAAGATCAATAATGAGATATCTTGGAACGTGTGACGGGAATATGCAAGAAGGTTCATTAAGAGCTGATGTGAATGTTTCTGTTAGAAAAAAAGGATCTAAAGAATTTGGAACTAGATGTGAAATTAAAAATGTAAACTCAATAAAATTTATGCAAATGGCTATTGAATACGAAGCTAATAGACAGGTAAATCTTATCGAAGATGGTCAATCTATTGATCAAGAGACTAGACTTTTTGATACAAAAAAAAATGAAACAAGATCAATGAGATCAAAAGAAGATGCACATGACTATAGATATTTTCCTGATCCAGATCTTTTGCCTCTAGAGGTTTCAGATGATTTTATAGAAAAGTTAAAATTAGAAATTCCAGAGCTACCTGATGAAAAGAAAAAAAGATTTATTGAAAAATTCAAAGTATCTCCTTATGAGGCAACCATTTTAGTTTCTGATAATGAAACATCTAGTTATTTTGAAAATGTAATAAAAAAATCAGATGTGAAACTTGCTACTAACTGGATAATTGGTGAGTTGTTTGCTGCTTTAAATGAAAAGAATCTAGAAATCACTGAAAGCCCGATAAGTGCAGGTAATTTATCGAAATTAATAAATTTAATTAAAGAAGGAACTATTTCTGGGAAAATAGCTAAAACTGTTTTTGAACACATGATGGAAGGAGACAAAGACCCAAAAAAAATAGTTGAAGAAAAAGGATTAAAACAAGAAAGTGACCCTAAAGCATTAGAAATTCTAATAGATAAAGTTATTGATAATAACCGAGATAAAGCTACAGAATATAAATCAGGTAAAGTAAAATTATTTGGTTTTTTTGTCGGACAAGTAATGAAAGTATCAGGTGGTAAAGCCAACCCTCAATTAGTAAATGAGATTTTAAAGAAGAAACTTTAAAGTTTATGGGCTCAGACCTTAATATTACACAAGACCTGCAAGATTATATTTTAGAACATGGACATAATCTTCATCCAGTCCAAAAAGAAATAATTGAGTACAATACATCACTTGGTGACATAAAAAGAATGCAGATATCAATCTCACAAACTCAGTTACTTCATCTAATTATTAAAGTTTCTAACATAAAAAAAATATTAGAAATTGGAACATTTACAGGTTTAAGTACGTTATCTATGTCACTAGCATTACCAGATGATGGTAAAATAATTGCATTAGATAAAAATGAGCAAACAAATAAAGTTGCTATTAATTTTTTTAAAAAAGCAAAACAAGATCATAAAATTACAACTTTAATTAAACCAGCTTTAGAGAGTTTAGACGAAATAAAACAGAAATTTGAACTCATATTCATAGATGCCGATAAAGGAAACTATAAAGAATACTATGAAAGATCATTGAGTTTGCTTGAGACAAGTGGCTTAATTATAATTGATAATGTCCTTTGGTATGGTGAAGTGGTAAAAAAAAACGAACATGACAAAATTACTAAAACCATTAAAAACTTTAACGAATTTGTCTCTAACGATAAAAGAGTAGAAAAAACCATAATTCCTCTAGGGGATGGAATGACTATATGTAGGAAATTGTAATGTACGAAGTATTTGGTTTTTATAGGTTTTTAAATATTAAGTATCTAAAAAAAAATAAGAGATTCATAAATGAAGTTTTAATAAAAAATAATATTCGAGGAACAGTAATAATTTCAAAAGAAGGTTTAAATGGTACTATTTCTGGCAAAGGACCAGATATTAAAACTACTATTAGTAAGTTAAAAAAAATTTTAAAATTTAAAGATTTTAATAGTTTCAATAAATCTAAAAGTTTGTTTCAACCATTTCATAAACCTAGAGTGAAAATTAAGACTGAAGTTGTTCCTATGAACCTAAAAATTAGTCAAATGATCAAAAAAAAAGATAGTCATGTTGACCCAAAAAAATGGAATAAATTAATAAGGAATAAAAAAACACTTGTTATTGATGTTAGAAAACCATTTGAATATAATGTTGGTACTTTTAAAGGTTCTACGAATCCAAATATTGATAATTTTAGGGATTTTCCAAAATATTTAAAAAATCTTAAAAAAAATCAAGCAATTGCAATGTTTTGTACTGGTGGAATTCGTTGTGAAAAAGCTTCAGTTTATCTAGAAAAAAAAGGTTTTGGTAATGTTTATCAATTAAAAGGTGGTATTCTAAATTATTTAAAAAATACAAATCAAAAAAAAAGTTTATGGAAAGGTGAATGTTTTGTTTTTGATAACAGAGTTAGTTTAAAACATGGTCTAAAATCTGGTTCTTATTCAATTTGTAGTGGATGCAGAAAGCCAATTTCTCAACAAATTAAAAATTCAAAAAAATATGAAGAAGGTGTTTCATGTCCAAATTGTCACGATAAATTAACAGATCAACAAAAAACAAGATTTAGAATGAGACAAAAGCAAATTAACCTTGCTAAAAAAGTTGGAAAAAGACATATCTTCCAAAAATAATATTAATAACATTTAACGAAAAAGATGAATTTATTAAAAGATGAGGTTTCAAAATTAGTTAGAAAGCTTGCCATACCAGCTAGTATAGGAACTCTTTTTCAAACCCTGTATACGATAGTTGATACTTTTTATGCTGGAAAAATATCTCCAGAAGCGCTTTCAGCTTTAAGTAAGTCATTTCCAATTTTCTTTATAATAATTGCAACATCTATTGGTGTAACAGTAGCTGGTACATCTTTGATTGGTAGCAGTATTGGAGAAAAAAACGAAAAAAATGTTTTAGGTTATTTTGTAAACGTTATTTTTTATGCAATATTAATTTCGTTAATCGTATCAATACTTGGTTTTACATTTGGTGAAAAAGTATTTCTATTAATGAATTCAACAACAGAGGTTACCAGTCTAGGTCTAAAATATATAAATATAATTTTCTTGGGTACATTGTTGTTTATTTTAGTTGTAGCACTAAATTCTTTTTTACATGCAGAAGGAGACACAGTAACATATAGAAATGCTTTAATTTTATCCTTTTTCCTGAATATAATCTTAAATCCTATTTTTATTTTTGGTTTTTTATTTATACCAGCCTTAGGAATATCAGGAATCGGAGTAGCAACTCTATTAGCTCAATTTGTTTCTCTTTTAATTGTACTTAGAAAAATTCTAACTAATGAAAGAATAAAAAAAATTACTTTTAGTTATTTTAAAGTAAAATTTTTTTTTCTAAAAAATATTTTCTTTCAATCTATGCCAATAACAGTTGCTATTTTAGGATATTCAGTGGCTGCTGCTATTGTTTTTACTTATGTTGGTTTTTCAAGCGAATATGCAGTAGCAGGTTATGGGTCTGCAACTAGAATTGAGCAGGTTGTTTTACTTCCTATTTTAGGAATAAATACAGCAATTATTTCTATAATTGCTCAAAATATTGGAGCTAAGTATTATAAGCGAGTTGAACAATCATATTTTACTTCAGTAAAATACGGTATATTTTTAATGTTATTCTCAGGTGTTCTTGTATATTTAAGTGCTGACACTGTACCAAAATTCTTCTCCTCTAATTCTGAAGTAATCGCATATGGTTCTATGTATTTGAAAATATCAGCTTTCATCTTACCAGCATATCCAATTTTCTTTCTTTCAAATGGTTTCTTTATGGCTTTACAAAAATCAGAAAAAGCCATGTTAAATAATATTTTAAGAAACGTTATAGTACCCATATTGTCATTTTATATTGCAAGATATATCAATGCAGATTTCAAAACATTTTTTTATATTTGGGCTACGTTTCAATGGTCTATATCAATTACTTTATTCTTTTACGTTAAATATTATATAAAAAATAAATTAGTCATTGTATAATTCGATCTAAATTACTTAAAGATGTTTTTTACCAAAAAAAAAGTTTTAATAATGATTATAATTTGTTTAGTTGTTTTTATATTTACTTACAATGATGTTAAGTCAGAAGAAATTAAGGAAATTACTGGTTTTGCAAAAATAATTGACGGAGATACAATCAAAATAAGTAATAAAAAAATTAGGTTACATGGGATAGATGCCCCAGAAAAAAAACAAACATGTAAAAAGCCTTACCTAACAATTAGTGTTTTTTCGTTCACCAAAAGCTACTTATGTGGACAAGTTTCTACTAATAAATTAACTAAAAAAATAAATAATCAAATTATAAAATGTAAGATAAAGGATGTTGATAGATATAATAGGCTTATTGGAGAATGTTATAAAAGAAACGAAAACCTTAATTCTTGGTTAGTATCAAACGGTTATGCAGTTGCTTATAGAAAATATTCTAAAAAATATATTTCAGACGAAATAAATGCAAAGAGTAATAAACTTGGTATTTGGCAGGGCAAATTTGAAATGCCATGGATTTTTAGAAGAAAAAATTAAATTTATAATCTAGAAGCGCTATCATCAATCCACGACCAAAGATGTTGAGCAAAAGACCTTCTTACAAATAAATTAACAATTTGATCTCCCTTATTGTGAACTATAACATCTATATGATTTAAAATTGTTTGCACAGATGAACCTTTTTTATCTTTAAATTCACTAAAATTAAATGGACTTCCTGCTGAAAATATTTCGTAGATATTTTTTCCTTTAATTTCTAATTGAACAAATTGGTCTGTAACATCAACTACGGAACCTAAATTTACTTTTGATATATTATTAAAAAGTATTTCATTTAATTCATATTCATTTGTATCTTTTTTTACCACGTCGTTTGTAACTATAATCCATTCATCAGGGCTAAGCCAAATAGCGGTTAATTTATCACTGATTGTTGAGGTATTAGCCTCTGTAGGAAGAAGTATATTTAGATTTTTTCCTATATTTGTAAAAAACTCTCTTTTTTTACCTCTTAAATTTAATTTCATTGTAGGTGAAATTTCTTTCACAACGACGCCGTTGTAATTAATTTCACCACTTATAGCTGTTTTATAGTTAAGCATTTATCCTCTTATTTTCTTCATCATAAAAAATAGTTTTTGAAACTGTGACACTAATATTTTTATTTTTCATTGGAATAAAAAGTTTTTTACCTTTCATATTTTTTCCGTCTTTAACAACTGCTAGAGCAATTGATTTATTAAGATTTGGGCTGAAATAACTTGATGTTACATGACCAAGCATTTCAACTGGTTTTTGATTTAATTCAGAAACAATTTGAGCACCTTCTTCTAAAACAATATTTGGATCTTCAGTTAATAAACCTACTAATTGTTTTCTATTTTTTTTCATTGTGTCAGATCTATAAAGTGATCTTTTTCCAATAAAGTCATATTTTTTCTTACTTACAATCCAGTCCATTTGAAGATCAATAGGTGTCATTGTTCCATCTGTATCTTGACCTACAATTATAAAACCTTTTTCTGCTCTTAATAAATGCATTGTCTCTGTACCATAGGGAGTAATATCAAATTCTTTTCCAGCCTCTATACATTTTTGCCATATAGCCTCACCATAACTTGCTGGTGCATTAATCTCATAACTCAGCTCACCAGTAAAACTTATTCTCATAATTCTACATTTGATTTTATTAATTAATACCTCTTTAAATGACATGTGCGGAAAATTGTCATCAGATAAATCTAAATCAGGAATAATTTTATTTAAAATTTTTTTACTGTTAGGACCACATAGACTAGCTGTAGCAAAATGATCTGTAACAGAAGTTAAATATACGTCTAACTCTGGCCATTCAGTCTGAAGGTAATCTTCAAGTTTCCCCAAAACATTTGCAGCACCACCTGTCGTAGTAGTCATAATATAATGATTTTCACCTAGCCTTGTCGTAACACCATCATCATAAACCATACCGTCCTCATTAAGCATCAATCCATATCTACATTTACCAATAGGAAGTTTTGACCATGCGTTAGTGTAAACTCTATTTAAAAATTCAGAAGAATCACTACCCTGAATATCAATTTTACCTAAGGTAGAAGCATCTAATATTCCTGCACTCTGTCTAGCAGCTTTACTTTCTCTTTGAACGGCTTGATGCATTGTTTCATCTTCTTTTGGGTAATACCAAGATCTTTTCCACTGTCCAACATTTTCAAATTCAGCTTTATTTTTAATGTGCCAATCATTCATAGGAGTTCTTCGAAATGTATCAAAAAATTCTCCTACATTCCGTCCAACAATAGTTCCAAATGTTAAAGGGGTGTATGGCGGTCTAAAAGTTGTTGTTCCTAATTCTCCCATTTTTACACCTGCTGTATCTGCAATGATTCCTAAAGCATGCATATTTCCAAGTTTACCTTGGTCAGTGCCCATTCCTGTTGTTGTATATCTTTTTACATGTTCGATTGATCTAAAACCCTCTCTTAATGCGAGTTTTATGTCTTTTGCAGTAGCATCATTTTGATAATCTACAAAAGGCTTAGTTTTACCAATACTCTGATCAGAGGGTAAAAGCCAAATATTTCTATTTGAAGTTTCATGATCATTTTCTAAAGCAATACTGTCAAAATCAGTTTTACCGATGTTTAAAAAATTTTTTAATTTATAATTTAAATTTCTAATTATTTCGTCCAGCTCAAAGTCGCCCCCGCAGGAGCCAACACTAATTTGTTCTTTAGTATCTGCTTTAGGAATAAAAATTTTTCGTTCTTCATCAAAGGTAAGCTTACTACCAGATTGCGTATATAAATGTACGGCAGGTGTCCAACCGCCTGCAATGCCTAAGCAATCACAAGAAATAGAAATTTTACTACCAGTAACCGACGTACCGTCATTTGAAAGTCTCATTATAGATATGCTGCTTATCCTTTTGTATCCTTTAGTATCAACAATTGTATGTGACCAGTATATTTTTATACCAGCATCATTAATTTTTTTAATTATTTTTGCATCAGAATTTTCCCTGATATCAATAATAGCTTTAACTTTAATTCCTTTATTATGTAATGATAAAGCGCTTTCATAAGCACTATCATTATTTGTGAAAAAAATATTTTTAGTTCCACATGCAACACCATAAAAATTACTATATTTTTTAATAGCCGAAGATAGCATGATACCAGGTCTATCATTATTATTAAAAATTAAAGGTCTTTCTAGTGCACCAGTTGCTAAAATCACTTTTTTAGCTCTAATCTTAAGAAGTCGTTGTCTAATCTTATTTTTTTTATCTTTTTTCTCTAAATGATCTGTTAAATTTTCTCTAGCAAGTAAATAATTATATTGATGATATGCTGCTACGCTTGTTCTAGTTTTAATCTCAAGATTCTTAATATTCTTAAGTTCATTAATTTCTTTTTTCAACCATTCAGATGCTAAATTATTATTAATTTTATTGTCTTCATTTGCTTCAAATATTGTTGATCCACCAATTTCATTCTTTTCATCTAAAAGTAATGTTTTGAAATTATTTTTGGCTGCATTTTTTGCTGCTATTATTCCAGATATACCAGCACCCACAACTAATACATCACAATGAATATTTCTATGGTCATATATATCGGGATCTCTTGTATTTGGAGATTTGCCAAGGCCAGCAGAATGTCTAATAAAAAATTCATACTTCTCCCAAAAACTTTTAGGCCACATAAAAGTTTTATAATAAAAGCCTGCTGGAAAGAGGGGAGCTAAAAAATTGTTTATTGCACCTATATCAAAATTAACACTTGGCCAACAATTTTGGCTAGATGCTTCTAAACCTTGATAAATTTCTATCTCTGTTGCTCTTGCATTTGGTTCTGTAATATTTGAATTAGGATTTACTTGAACGATTGCATTTGGTTCTTCAGAACCAGAAGTCATAATTCCTCGTGGTCGATGATATTTAAAGCTTCTACCAACTAAATGAACATTATTTGCTATTAAAGCAGATGCTAAAGTATCTCCTTTAAAACCATAGTAGGTTTTTCCATCAAACTTAAATGAAATTCTATTAGTCTCATCTATAAATTCGCTTGATTTTACTCTTAGATTTTGTGTCATTTTATTGTGTTGGTGGTTTTTCACCTATCTTATAAATTGCTTTTATTTCATCATTAGATGTATCTCTAGCCATATTAAACCATTTACGACAACCATGAGCATGGTTCCATCTTTCAAACTGCACACCTTTAATATTTTTTCTCATAAATAAATATTCTGCCCATTCATCATCACTTAGTTCAGTTGGTTGTTTGGGTCTTTCAATGTGTGCTTCTCCACCAGCCTTAAATTCTTGCTGATCTCTTTCTCCACAATACGGACAATTAATTAAAAACATTAATGTGCAACTGCTGCAGCACCATGTTCATCTACAAGGTCACCACTTACAAATCTATTTAAATTAAATGCAGCATTCAGTTTATGAGGTTCGTCATTAGCAATAGTATGAGCAAATAAGTCTCCAGAACCAGGTGTTGCTTTAAATCCACCTGTACCCCAACCACAATTAAAATATAATCCTTTGATTGATGTTTTACTTAGAATAGGACTTGCATCAGGACAAATATCAACAATACCACCCCATTGTCTTAGCATTCTCATACGACTGAAAATTGGATATAATTCTAAAATTGCATTCAACGTTCCTTCTACAATTTGATGGCTACCTTTTTGAGAATAAGAAACATAATCATCTGTACCAGCACCTATAACTAACTCACCTTTATCTGATTGACTAACATATGCATGAACAGCATTTGACATAACAACAGTATCAATAATTGGTTTCACAGGCTCAGAAACTAAAGCTTGCAAGGGTTTACTTTCAAGTGGAAGTTTTAAACCCGCCATGTTAGCAACTACGCTTGAATGTCCTGCTGCAACTACGCCAATTTTTTTAGTTTTAATAAATCCTTTTGTTGTTTCTATACCCTCAATTGTATCACCACTTCTCTTGATACCTTTAACCTCACAGTTTTGAATGATATCAACTCCCATTTCATCTGCACCCCTTGCATATCCCCATGCAACTGCATCATGTCTAGCTGTACCAGCTCTTCTTTGTAAAGTACCACCCAAAACAGGATATCTAATATCCTGTGATGTATTTATAATTGGACAAAATTTTTTTACTTCCTCAGTGTTTAAATAAACGGCATCTATTCCATTCAGTCTGTTAGCATGAGTTCTTCTTTTTAAATCTCTCACATCTTGCAAATTGTGAGCAAGATTCATTACACCTCTTTGACTAAACATAACATTATAATTTAGTTCTTGTGATAAACCTTCCCAGATTTTTAAGGCATGATCATACAAACCTGCACTAGCATCCCATAAATAATTTGATCTAATAATTGTTGTATTACGACCGGTGTTTCCACCACCAATCCAACCTTTTTCTACTACAGCAATGTTTTGCATATTATGTTTTTTTGCTAAGTAATATGCTGTTGCTAAACCATGACCACCGCCACCAACAATTACAGCATCATATTCTTTTTTAGGTGCTGGATCCTTCCAGGCTCTTTGCCAATTTTCATGATAAGACAAAGCATTTTTAAATAAAGAAAATATAGAGTACTTATTTTTCATAATAATTGAATAATTACTTTATAAAGATTGAATTTTCAATACAATCGCTTATTACACAATGTCATACGGAAGAGTGGGTGAGAGGCTGAAACCAGTCGTTTGCTAAATGACCGTGCGAGGAAACTTGTACCGAGGGTTCGAATCCCTCCTCTTCCGCCATTAAAATAGAGGACGATCCTTAAAGAAATTTCTCATTGGAATAGGTCTTTGTTCTAATATATATCTGTAAACATTGTAGTTTTCCATTACTCGCTGAACATAGTTTCGTGTTTCCCTAAATTTTATTAACTCAACCCAATCAACATAATTAATTTGTTTCTTTTGAGGATCTTTATTAATTTTTTTCCAATACTTAACTCGGTTTGGTCCTGCATTATAAGCGGCAACTGCAAAAGGGTATGCACCATCATATTGTAAGATAAGGCCTGCAATATAATGAGAACCTAAATTAATATTATATTCAGGATCAGTAGTTAATCTTGATTTTGAATAAGGAAGTTTTGCTTGTTTAGAAACTAATTTTGCGGTGTAGGGCATTAGTTGCATTAATCCTTTTGCACCTGCGTGACTGTTGGCTTCTAAATCAAACTCACTTTCTTGTCTTATAATAGATAAAATTAAAGCGCTATCTGGGATTTTTCTTCCATTGATACTTTTTGGTGTGCTAATAATTGGATAATTAAATTTATTATTAAACCTTTTTTGATAAGAAGCAATTTTAGAAACTTGTATAGCAAAGTCATATCTATTTATATTTGTTGCAAGTTCAGCTGCTAGTATTTCACTACCTTTCGAAATATCATCATTGGCTAGATGTCTTAAAATAAATTTAGTATATTTATCTTTTTTAAGCTCATCTAAAAGATAGGTAATCTTAACTAGTTCTTTATTAAAAAAAATAAGTCGATATTTTTTATCAACTTCCATGTCTTTATTAAGTTCAAATTTTCCATTTGGATTGATCTTTAAAAATGCTAATTGACCATAATAAGTAGTTAAATATTTTGATGCTTCTAAATACCATTTATTCGATTGCTCTTTATCTCCAAGTTCCTCATATGCACTACCAAGCCAATAAGCTCCTCTAGAGGTACTAATTGGATAGTTAACGTTGTCATAAAAATTTTTAAAATGATTTTTTGCTGTTAAAGGATCATTTAAAAAACTCAAAGCTATCCAGCCACTCATCCACTCTGCTGCTGCAAAGTCTGACCCTTCAGTCATACCGTGATTACTTGATATTTTATAAGCAATTTCGTATTTTTTTTTATAAATTAGAGCCCGTGAAATTATTTCTCTTTCTTTCCACCATTTTTCTGGCATCACTAAATAATCTTTATCATTTCTTATTTTTAGCAGAATCTCTGTTGAAGAATCTACACGACCTTTTTTTCTTCTCCATTTTAAACGATCATAATTAAGACCTGCATCATTTTTAAATTTTTGTGGTACATTTTTAATTGCTTGGTCAACTCCATATCCCTTACTTATTAGTATTTGTCTCGCGGTATATAAAAGCTCATAATCTTTTGGTAAATATCTTGTTAGTCTTTTAAGATCCCAATGCTTTCCATTCCATGCAAGATAATCAGCTCTCTTAATATAATCATCTGCATTTAAACTTTTTTTAAATTTTTTTCTAAAAAACTTTAAATCATTCCTAGATAATTTTGCTGTAATCCAACCTTCTTTAATTAAATTTTCACCTTTAGATTTATCACCAATTAATAGGTGACTTTCACCTAATATCATTTTGCCATATCCACTAAGCGGCTCGTCAGCTCCAAACCATGTAATGATCTTCTTAGGCGAAACATTAGCCGTAGACAATTTATGTTCTGCCAAATATCTTAATCTATCAATTCTTGGATATTCAGGATTACTGTCTATAAAAACCTTATAATCATAAAAAGAGGCTTGATTTCCAGTTGTTAGTAGATGTCTCCACTGAATAAAATTATAAATAGATTTATCCTTAGCTTTTTTGGAAATATTTAAAGCTGAAGTCCATTTACTTTTTTGCATTTCAGAAATCGCTTTTTTTGCCAAACCAAAATCTTTTTTGCTATAATATTTAGATATTTTAATGTTTTTAGTTGTTGTTACTCCTGCAACAATTGGTTTTTTTTTAGGAATTTTAAAACTTAACTTTTTCTCTTTTATTTCCTTAACAATAACTTTTTTTTCAACCTTTTTTAATTTTGTAGGTTTTTTAAGAGGAGTAATAATATTTTTTGATATTTTTTTAATAATCTCTTCTGATGATAAAGTAGGTTTTTGAGGAGGAATAATTTGTATGGTCTCTGCGTAAAGATTAGTTATTTTAATAGAAACAAACAAGACTATTCCAAGAATAATTAATATTTTTTTGCACATAATCTTTTAGTATATGAATCTCTAAACTATGTTATAAGTATTTATGTTCAAAGGATCAAATGTTGCCTTAATCACTCCATTCAAAAATAATGGTCTAGATGAAGATGCATATATAAAGCTAATTCATTTTCATATTGACAATGGTACGTCTGGACTAGTCCCTGCAGGTACTACTGGAGAGTCTCCAACCCTCAGCCATACTGAACATGAGCGTGTGATTGATTTATGCATTAAAGAGAGTAATGGAAAAATACCAGTTATCGCTGGTACGGGCTCTAACTCTACTGAGGAGGCTATTTCTCTAACTTCTCATGCTGAAAAGGCAGGTGCAAATGGTGCATTAATTGTAACACCATATTACAACAAGCCCACTCAAGAGGGACTATATCAACATTATAAAGCTATTAATGATAAATGTGGAATTCCTATTATAATTTACAATATACCAGGCAGGTCAGTAATTGATATGTCAGTTGATACAATGGCAAGACTATATGAATTAAAGAATATTGTTGGTGTAAAAGATGCCACTGGTGATTTAGAAAGAGTTGATCAACAGTCAAAGAAAATGGGTAATGAATTTATTCAATTAACAGGAAACGATGATAACGCATTTGAATTTAATAAAAGAGGGGGTGTGGGTACTATTAGCGTAACTGCAAATATTGCTCCAAAGCTTTGCTCAGAATTTCAAAAAAATTCAATATCTAAAAATGATGAGAATCTTGCTAAAGCAAAAGAATTAGATGACATTTTGCAACCAGTACATACTGCAATGTTTGTAGAGAGCAACCCTAGTCCAGTAAAATATGCTGCCAAATTAATGAATTTGTGTGACGATGAAGTTAGATTACCATTGGTTAAAGTTACAGAAGAGACTAAAATAATTATAAAAAAAGCTATAGAGTCTGCAAAACTTATTTAATGAACAAAAAAACCAATTCTGGTTTAAAGATTATTTGTTTAAACAGAAAAGCAAGTTTTAATTATTTTTTTGAAAATCTTTTAGAGGCAGGTATTGTTTTAAAAGGCTCTGAAATTAAGTCCATCAGAGATGGTAAAGTTAATATAGCGGATGCATATGCAGTTGAAAAAAAAGGTGAAATAGTACTTATTAATTCACATATTTCTCCATATAAACAAGCAAGCTATTCAAATCACAATCCAACAGATGAAAGAAAACTTTTGTTAAACAAAAGAGAGATAAACAAACTTATTGGAAAAATGCAAAGAGACGGCTTTACCATTGTGCCTACAAAAATGTATTTTAAAAAAGGTAAAGCTAAAATTGAATTAGCAGTTGCTAAAGGTAAAAAACAGTATGATAAAAGAGCAACTAAAAAAAATAGAGATTGGAACCGTGAAAAATCAAGATATATCAGAAGATCTAGCTAAGATTGTCTATTTAGGTATTGGATCAAATCTTGGTATTAGAAGGAAAAATATTGAAAAAGCTAAATTTCTATTAAAAGAAAATAATATAAAATTAATTTTAGTCTCAAATTATTATGAAACACCATCATGGCCTGATCCAAAATATCCAAAATATTTAAACATAATATTAAAGATCACATGTCATCATGGACCTTTAAATTTACTAAATATTTGTAAAAAAATTGAAATTAATTTAGGTAGAAAAAAATCGAAAAAAAACTCTCCCCGTATGTGTGATATTGACATAATTGATTATAATGGAATACAGTTAAATATCAAAAGTAAGCTTAATTTACCCCATCAAAGAATGCACAAAAGAAATTTTGTTTTAATCCCCTTATTTGAGATTGAAAAGAACTGGAAACACCCATCAAAAAAATTAGATATTAGGACGTTAATTTCATTACTTCCTGCGGACGATATTACATCTATTAAAAAAATTTAAATTAATGATATAGTCTTAATATGCTTAACTCTAATGAACTTATAAATAAAGTAAAAGTGTATAATAAATTTCTCAATCATGAGAGATTAGACAAAGCATATAACTTTGCTGTAAAGGCACATCAAAATCAAAAAAGGGCATCTGGTGATCCTTATTCTGTTCATCCGATTGAAGTTGCCAATATTCTTACTGAATTAAAATTAGATAGTGCTACTATTACCACTGGATTATTACATGACACAATTGAGGATACTTTTGCAACATATGAGACAATAAGAGATGAATTTGGACCTGAAGTCGCTGATTTAGTAGACGGTGTTACTAAAATCTCTGTTTTTGAAAACACCGCAAGTTTTAATTCGAAAGCAGAAAACTTTAGAAAATTAATTTTAGCCACTTCTAAAGATATAAGAGTTTTATTAGTAAAAATTGCTGATCGACTTCATAATATGAGGACGATTAAAGCAATAACTAAAGAAGATAAAAGAAAAAGGATTGCTCAAGAAACTATGGAAATTTACGCACCCCTTGCCGATAGAATGGGAATGCATAGAATTCGTGATGAGCTTGAGGATTTATCTTTTGAAATTTTAAATAATGATGGAAGAAAATTAATTAAAAAAAGATTAGATGAAATCAAACTTGATAAGAAAAATTTATTTGAGGAACTTTCTTTTGAATTAAGTTCTATTTTGAATGAAAATCATATTAATGCAGATATTTATGGTAGAGAAAAAACCCCATTTTCAATTTGGAGAAAAGTTCAAAAAAAAAGAGTTTCATTAGAGCAAGTAACTGACATTATTGGATTTAGAGTAATTCTAAAAAATATTGATGACTGTTACAAAACATTAGGAATATTTCATAAAAAATGGAATTGTATACCTGGCAAGTTTAAAGATTACATATCATCTCCAAAAATTAACGGTTATGAATCTATTCATACTTCAGTAATTGGTTCAAACAAGAAACCAATTGAAATACAAATAAGAACAAGTGAAATGCATGAATTTGCTGAAAGAGGTATAGCCTCACATTGGAAATATAAATCTTCAGAAAAATTTAATTCCCTAAGTTGGAAAGAATATGATTGGTTAAAAGATTTAGTAGAAATTATAGAAAAAAACGAAAATCCTGAACACTCGTATGAATACACTAAACTTCAGATGTTCCAGGAAAACGTTTTTTGTTTTACACCTAAAGGTTCAGTGATTAAATTGCCTAAAGAAGCTACTGCTATTGATTTTGCTTATGCTGTACATACAAAAATTGGTAACTCCGCAACAGGATGTGAAATAAATGGAAACAAAAGTGACTTGCAAACAATCTTACATAATGGTGATCGTGTAAATATTATCACCTCAAAAAATAATTCCCCGTCACTACATTGGATTCCTACTACTAAAACAGGTAAAGCAAGAGCAGCTATCAGACGTTATTGGCATGATAAAGGTGAACAAAAAGAGGAAAAAATTAAAAAATATAACACAACACTATGGATGTCATTACCTGATAAACCTGGGCAACTTGGTGATATCAGTTCATTAATTGGAAGTCATAAATTAAATATATCTAGTTTAGAGATGGTAGGTAAAAACCCAAACTATATTAATTTTAAATTTAAACTAATCATAAGAAACCTTAAAAATTTTACAAATTTTATTGCAGTGCTAAAACAAAAGGGTATAAAATTTAAGATAATTAGACACGAAGAAAAAAGAAATGCTTTCACACAAAAAATCCTTAAATATTTTAAAAAAAACTAATGCATTGTTGGAAGGTCACTTCATTTTATCATCAGGATTGCATTCATCAAAATATATTCAATGTGCAAAACTTCTAAGTTTTCCAAACTTAGCTGAAAAAATTTGCAAATCTCTAGCAAACCAAATCAAAAAAAAATATAAAAAGATTGATTTAATTCTTGCTCCGGCGACGGGTGGAATCATTATAGGTTACGAAATAGGCAGACTTCTTAAAAAAGAAACAATTTTTTGTGAGAGGGTTAAAGGAAAATTTACACTTAGAAGAGGTTTTAATATCAACAAAGGTGCTAGAGTTCTAATTATCGAGGATGTTATTACTACAGGAAAATCGAGTTTAGAATGTGTTAAACTAATAAAGAAATCAAATGCTAAGTTACTAGGATTTGCATCTATCATAGATAGATCATCCAAAAAATCTTTAAAAATAAAAACTAAAATTGTCTCTCATTTAAAAATAGATGTTCCTGTATATAGTCAAAAAAAATTACCTAAAATACTCAAATCTGTACCGATAACAACTCCAGGAAGTAGATTTATTAAGTGAAAAGATTAGGTGTAAATATTGATCACGTTGCAACATTAAGAAATGCAAGAGGTGAAAAACATCCAGACCCAATCAGTGCTGCATTACATGTAGTAAAGTGTGGAGCAGACTCTGTAACAATACATCTAAGAGAGGATAGAAGACACATAAATGACAAAGATGCAAAAAGGATTTGTAATTTGAAAAATGTTTTAGTCAATCTCGAGGTTTCAATGAATGAAAGTATTATATCTAATGCTCTAAGAATTAAACCAAATTACATCTGCATAGTACCAGAAAATAGAAAAGAAATAACAACAGAGGGAGGTTTAAATTTAAAAAATAATTTTAATAAATTAAAAAAAATAATTTATAAATTCAAAAAATCTAATATAAGAACCAGTTTATTTATTAATCCCTCTTTAAAAGATATTAAACTTTCAAAATCACTTGGAGTGGATTGTATTGAAATCCATACAGGAAATTTATCAAATAAGGTAAAATTAAAACAAAAACATAACAAAGAACTTCAAAGAATAAAAAATAGTTCTAAGCTTGCAAATTCTTTGGGTATAGAAGTTCATGCGGGGCATGGGTTAGATTATAAAACCACTAAATTACTGACAAAAATAAAAGAAATTCATGAATATAATATTGGTCATTTTATAATAGGGGAGTCAGTATTTCATGGTTTGTCAAAAGTGATTAAAAATTTTAAAAAATTATTGAAATAATATGAAAATTCTTGGAATTGGGATTGACATCATTGATAACAAAAGGATCAAGGAATCCATTAAGAACAATAAATTTAAAAGTCGAATTTATAGTAGTAATGAACTTAAATTATCAAAAAAAACCAAAAATAAAGTAGCCTTTTTTTCGAAGAGATTTGCAGCTAAAGAAGCTTTTTCTAAAGCATTAGGGACTGGATTTACTTCCAATTTAAGCTTTAAAGACATTGAAATCACAAATGATAAAAAAGGTATGCCTAAATATGTTGATAATAAAAAAATTATAAAAATTGTACAAAAAAAATATAAAATTAAAAAGTTTAATTCTTTTCTGTCAATTTCAGATGAAAAAGATTATTCAACAGCCTTTGCAATTATTCAATCCGTATGAAGCTAGATAAAAATTTTTTTTCTGAAAATATAAAAACTTTATTTTATGCTTTAATAATTGCCATAGTAATAAGATCTCTGTTAATTCAACCATTTTATATTCCTTCATCATCGATGGAACCAACATTGCTGGTAGGTGATAGGTTGTTTGTTACAAAATATTCCTACGGCTATAGTAAGCATTCTTTTCCTTTTAGTCCTCCAATACTTAGCAAAAGAGTAATGTTCAATAGTCCAAAACGTGGAGATGTAGTTGTTTTTAAAACACCAGCAGATAATAGAACAGATTATATAAAAAGACTTATTGGTCTACCAGGTGATAAGATTCAATTTATTGACTCTAACCTATATTTAAATAACGGTGAAATATTAAAGTCAAAAACTCTTAGCAAAAGTAATATTTATTGTGGAAGTGAAATTATTGATGTTTTTAAATTTGAGGAAAAATTACTGAATGGAAAAAAATATCACACTGTCTACTTAAAAGAAAACACTTACCAGAATTCAGATATCTTTACTGTACCTGATGACCATTATTTTTTTTTAGGTGACAATAGAGATTGTTCTAAGGACAGTAGATATTTAACAAGCGTTGGTTATGTTCATAAAGACAATTTAGTTGGTAAAGCCCAATTTATTTTTTTTTCATCAGATAGAAAGATGGGTAGTATTTTTGAATTTTGGAAATGGCATAAATCAATTAGATTTAATAGAACATTTGATAAAATTAATTAATGAAAATAAACTATCAAAAATTAGAAAAAAAGCTAAATGTAAAATTTAAAAATAACAATCTGTTAATACAATCATTAACCCACAAAAGTTTTAACCCAAATGAAAATAATGAAAAGATTGAATTTTTAGGAGATAGAATACTTGGCTTAGTTATTGCTCAAAAACTTTTAAAAATCTACCCTAATGAAAAAGAGGGTATACTCGATAAAAAATTTGCATCATTAGTAAATAAAAAAACATGTTTAGAAGTTGCAAAAGCAGTTGAATTAGAAAAATATATAAAAACTTTCAACCCTAAAAATAAAATTATCAAAATTGAGGATAAAATCATTTCTGATTGTTGTGAAGCGCTAATGGGCGCCATTTATTTAGACAAAGGATTAAACACGGCGGAAAAAGTTATACTTAAACTTTGGAGTAGGCATATCGAAAAAAGCGTTGTCACTCAAATAGATGCAAAAACAAAACTACAAGAACTAGCTTTAAAAAAATTTAAAAAATTACCAACCTATAAAATTATTTCTAATACAGGTCCACGACATAAACCTATTTTTAAAGTCGGAGTTAAGCTTCCTAACACGAAATATTTTGTATCATCGGGTAAATCAAAAAAAGATGCTGAGCAAAATGCTGCTATTGAATGTTTAAAATATATAAATTAAAAAAAATATGAATTGGATAGATCAAGGTTTTCTAATAAGCAAAAGTAGATATAGTGAAAACTCTGTAATTGCAGAATTTTATACTTTAGATAGAGGTAAAGTTTCAGGTATTATATTTGGAGGAACATCTAAAAAAATTAAAAATTATCTTCAGGTGGGAAACAAATTGCATGTTAATTATAACTCAAAAAATGATAACAGAATGGGTTATTTTAAAGTTGAAATCTTGAATGCTTACAGTCCAATTTATTTTGATCATATGCAAAAGCTTTCTTGCATTACTTCAGCAATGAACTTAATAAAAATATTAACAGCTGAGGCGCAGACGAATGAAAAAGTTTACTTTCTCATTGAAGATCTTTTTAATTTATTAAATCATCAAAATTGGCTTAAAAAATATATTTTCTGGGAATTAGAATTACTAAAATTACTAGGTTACGATCTTGCGCTAGAAAATTTAGTAGAAAAAAATTTAGAAGATAACAAAACTGTTTATTTTGCGACTTCCTATAGTGAAAAGAAATATGTCCCAAACTTCCTTATCGAGAAAGATTTAGAGGTAACAGATGTTAATATCTTATTAAGTGGATTGAAATTGGTTGGAGATTATTTGGATAAAACAATCTTGAAACCAAATAATTTAAATTATCCCAATAGTAGGGTAATTTTTTTAAATTCCTTGAAATAATTATTCTAAAATTTTATCTATTCTATCAGCATAATATGAAACAATAGCGTTTGCTCCTGCACGTTTAAAAGAAACTAAACTCTCATAAACAGCATTTTTTTGTATTAGTCTTTTATTAATAGCAGTTTCCAAAAGACTGTATTCACCAGATACTTGGTAGGCCATGACTGGAATTTTAAATTTTTCTTTTATTGATCTAATTACATCTAAATATGGCATCCCTGGCTTAACCATAATCATATCTGCACCTTCCTTTATATCTAAAGCAACTTCCCGTATAGCCTCATCACTATTTCTAAAGTCCATTTGATAAGTTTTTTTATCACCTTTAAGTGAACTTTTAGATCCAACCGCATCTCTAAAAGGTCCATAAAAACTAGAGGCATACTTTGCAGCATAGGATAAAATTTGGATATTTTTAAAATTAGAATTATCAAGTGCTTTTCTTATTTTTCCTATTCTTCCATCCATCATATCTGAAGGTGCGAGAACATCACATCCCATTTCAGCCTGTAATAGAGATTGATTTATTAGTACTTCAATTGTTTCATCATTAATTACTTGATTAGACTTCATTAAACCATCATGACCATGTGACGTATAAGGATCCAGTGCAACATCACACATAATTCCAATTTGGTTTTTATATCTTTTTTTAATTTCTAATAAGGCCCTGCAAACTAAATTATTTTCATTTAATGACTCAGAACCTAAATCATTTTTTAAAGTATTTTTCGTCTTAGGAAATAGAGCAACCATTGGAATACCCATTTTTATTGCTTTATCTACTATTTGAGAAACTCTATTTATTGTGTATCTAAAAACACCTGGCATTGCAGAAATTGATTCTTTTTTGTTTGATCCATCTATTAAGAAAATTGGTAATATAAAATCACTTGGACTCAGTGTATTTTCTTGAACCAACCTTCTAGCCCATGATTCCTTTCTGTTTCTTCTTAATCTTAAATTTGGATATTTTCCTGTAATCATGTTTAATTATACTTTATTAATGCGACAAAAGTATTATACAAATATATATAATTATTAGTAAAACACATTTCAATGAATATAGATAACACAAAAATTGTTGACCTAAATATAAAAAAAGATGAAAGAATTTTAAATTTCAGCGATTTTCAAAAACAAAACATAAAATTTGACATAGTTAAGTTGCAAGAAGCATACAACCAAATTATAAATATTAAAAAATTTGATGATGGTGGAGGTGTAACTCATTTTGGTGCCATTTCATTAACACAAATACCAGGCGATCCGGACTCAATAAAAGGTAACAAAGCTAGAGGTGTTTATTGGACAAAACCTGATAAATCAGGGAAAGAGGTTTCAAGAGATATAAACATAGATGAGTCAAAGTATTCAGAATTTATTAAAGATTATGAAAACACATACTTTAAAGAAGTATATGATGTACTTTCCTCTAAATATAAATTGGGTAGAATAAGAATTCTTTTAAAAGAGCCAAGATCTACATTGAGTTGGCACAGAGATCCAGAGCCAAGACTTCATATACCAATTATCACTAACCCAGGCTGCTTAATGGTAATAGATAATGTTGCAAAACATATGCCTGCAGATGGTTCTGTATGGGTTACAAATAATACAAAATACCACAATGCGTTTAATGGAGGTGAAGAAAATAGAATTCACCTTGTGGCATGTGTTCTTGATTATAAATTTAATTAATTTGAAAAAAATATATATTTCTTCTGATCATGCTGGGTTTAAATTAAAAGGAATCATTAAAGACTACCTTCTTAAAAAAAAAATGAATTATTTTGATTTAGGACCTTCATCTGATAGCAGAGTTGACTACCCTGATTACGCTCATAAGGTTGCCCGTAAAGTAAAAATTAGTAAAAATAATGTTGGAATTTTAGTTTGTGGATCTGGAATAGGGATGAATATTGTTGCAAATAAACACAAAAATATTCGAGCTGCTCTATGTTTTAATTTAAAATCAACAAAATTATCAAGATTGCATAATGATGCAAATATCATTACATTAGGATCTAGGTTGTTAACTAAAAAAAATGCTGTAAATTGTGTTGGTGTTTTTTTGAATACTAAATTTGAAGGTGGTAGACACAAAAAAAGAATTAAAAAAATATAATGTCTAGTGAAAAAAATTATATAAACGATACTTATAAAAGCTTTTTTGAAGACAGTTTATCTTCAAAAGACCCTGATCTATACAAGGCAATTCAAGATGAACTCATAAGACAACAACAACATATAGAATTGATTGCATCAGAGAATATTGTTTCTCAGGCAGTTTTAGAAGCACAAGGTTCAGTGCTAACTAATAAATACGCCGAGGGTTATCCTGGTAAAAGATATTATAATGGATGTGAGCATGTTGACGTTGCTGAAAATTTAGCAATAGAAAGATTAAAAAAACTTTTCAATTGTAAATTTGCTAACGCACAGCCACACTCAGGAGCACAAGCTAATGGTGCAGTATTCTTGGCACTGTTAAAACCTGGTGATACTTTTATGGGTATGAGTTTAAATTCAGGAGGTCATATTACTCATGGTTTAAAAATTTCAATGTCAGGAAAATGGTTTAATCCAATAGGGTATGATGTTGACAAAAAATCTGAACTTATAGATTATGATAATGTTGAAAAACTTGCCTTGCAGCACAAACCAAAATTGATAATCGCAGGTGGAAGTGCATATTCCAGAGTTATAGATTTTAAAAGATTTAGAGAAATTGCAGATAAAGTTGGAGCGTATCTAATGGTTGATATGGCACATTTTTCAGGTTTAGTTGCTGGAAAAGGTTATCCAAATCCATGTGATTATGCTCACGTAGTAACATCTACTACGCATAAAGTTTTTAGAAGTGCAAGAGGTGGAATAATTTTAACTAATCATGAAGAATTATCAAAAAAATTTAACACAGCGGTTTTTCCTGGCTACCAGGGTGGACCATTGATGCACGTCATTGCAGCTAAAGCTGCTGGTTTTTTAGAAGCTCTTCAGCCTGATTTTAAAGACTATATTAAATCCGTTTTAGCAAATGCTAAAATTTTAGCAGAAACTTTGAAAAATAATGGTTTTAAAATTTATTCTGATGGTACAGATACACATCTTATGTTGGTTGACTTACGACCTTACAATGTAAAAGGAAACTTAGCTGCAGAAAGTTTATCAAGAGCTAATATTACTTGTAATAAAAACGGTATCCCTTTTGATACAGAAAAACCAATGATTACATCTGGTATAAGACTTGGAACACAAGCTATTACTACACGTGGTTTTGGTTTAAATGAATGTAAAAAAGTAGGTGAATTAATTACAAAAACTCTTAAAGGCTTATCAGAAAACCCAGATGATAACAGTAAAATAGAAGATGAAGTAAGAAATGAAGTTATTGCTTTAACTTCTTCATTTCCGATATATAAGAATCTTTAATTAATGATTTGTTCTATTTGTAAAAAGGGTGAAACCTCTGTTGTTGATTCACGTCCTACAGAAGATGGGACCGCAATAAGAAGAAGAAGATTATGTGTTTGTGGCGCTCGTTTCACAACTTTTGAAAGAGTACAGTTTAGAGAAATAATGGTTGTAAAGAAGAATGGAAGAAAATCTACTTTTGACAGAGATAAATTATCTAAATCTATCTATTTATCTTTAAAAAAAAGACCTATAGATACAGAAACAGCAGAAAAATTTATTAGTAAAATTTCAAGAGCTTTAGAAGAACTTGGTCAAAGTGAAATTTCAACAAGTACAATTGGTACAATGGTTATGGAAGGTTTAAAGGAATTAGATCCTGTTGCTTATGTCCGTTTTGCATCTGTTTATCGTAACTTTAGAGAAGAACAAGACTTTGTTCAATTCGTGGACAAGATAGATGTCTTCAAAAAAAAATAAATTTACAAAAAAAGATAAACTATTCATGGAGATTGCCTTGGATTTGGCAAGATCTCGACAAGGATTAACAGGAACTAATCCATCTGTTGGTTGTGTAATAGTTAAAAATGATATTATTATTTCAATTGGTCAAACCTCTTATAATGGTAGACCCCATGCAGAATTTAATGCAATTAAAAATTGTAATGAAAAACTTAGTGGCGCAAAAATGTATGTCACATTGGAACCATGCAATCACCAAGGTGTAACACCACCATGTACAAATGAAATAATTAAATCAAAAATATCTGAAGTTGCTTACGCACTTGAAGATACTGATAAAAGAGTAAGAAAAAAAAGTTTTAAAATTTTAAAATCTCATAAAATTAATGTTTCGATAGGTCTTCTTAAAGATAAAGTAAAAAAATTTTATAATCCATATTTTTTTAATAGAAAAAATAAAAAGCCTTTTGTTACTGGAAAGATAGCTATTTCAAAAAACAAACTTATTTATAGTAAATTTAAAACTAAAATAACCAACCAGTATTCA
>CABXRS010000004.1 GCA_902514665.1 uncultured Pelagibacteraceae bacterium
GTTCTAACAGCTCATCCTACAGAGGTGAAAAGAAGAACTTTAATTCAAAAATATCATAAAATTATTGAAATTTTAGAGCAGAGAGACCTTTTTAAATCTTATCCCTCAAAAATTAAAATATTAGATAAACAATTGCGAGATGAATTTTCAATTATTTGGAACACAGATGATCTTAAAAGAACAAAACCGACACCATTTGATGAGGCAAGGTGGGGTCTAGCAATTATAGAGGATAGTCTTTGGGACACAATTCCAAAAGTATATAGAAGATTGAATTCTATTTTTGTTAAAAATATGAACAAAGGTTTACCAAAAAATTTTAATCCCATTCAATTTGGGTCATGGATGGGTGGTGATAGAGATGGAAATCCAAATGTAACATCTCAAGTTACCAAACAAGTGATTTTATTATCAAGATGGGAAGCTGCAAAACTTTACGAAAAAACGTTGACTAAAATTATTAGATCTTACTCCATGAAAAAATGTTCAAAAAAAATATCCAATCAAGTAGGAAAGTCTTTCGAACCTTATCGTGTCTTTCTAAGACCTCTAAGAGACAAAATAAGGTTGACTCATAGATCTATTGAACAATACTTAATTGACAAAAAACCTTTGAACCAAAAAATTTTATTAAGATCCACTGAAGAAATCTTAAAGCCTTTAAGAGTTGTAAGAGAGTCGTTAGAGCAAAATCAAAATGAAAATATTGCTAGTGGAGATTTGTTAGATCTTATGAGAAGAGCAAAGTGCTTTGGTATAAATCTAGCTAGATTAGATATTAGACAAGAGTCCTCGAGACATACTCAATTAATCGCTGAGTTAGTTAAAAAAAAATTTAATAGAAATTATTATAAATTTTCTGAGGATGAAAAAATTAATTTCTTAAAATCTAAATTACTTTCAAAAAATAATTGTATAAACAATTTTAAATTTTCTAATAAAGAAAATAATGAAGTTTGGTCCACATTTAAAATACTTGCTGACGAACCTTCTGAATGTTTAGGTGCCTATGTGATTTCAATGACCACTTCTGCATCTGAAATTTTAGCAGTTTCATTTCTTCAAAAAGAAGCAAAAATAAAGCATAAATTAAGAGTTGTTCCGTTATTTGAAACGTTAGATGATTTAGTCAATGCAAGTAAAATAATCAAAAATTTGTTTTCAAAAAAATGGTACAGAAAATTAATAAACAATAAACAAGAAGTAATGATAGGTTACTCTGACTCTAGCAAAGATGCAGGTAAAATATGTGCAAGCTGGCATCAATATAAAGCGCAGGAGCAGATTGTTAAATTAGCAAAAAAATATAGCGTTAATACCAGTTTTTTTCATGGAAGAGGAGGTTCGCCAGGAAGAGGCGGAGGACCAATTCAAGCAACCCTAAGATCTCAACCACCAAATTCTGTAAATGGAAAAATAAGAATTACAGACCAAGGTGAAGTTATTCAGCAAAAATATGGTTATGAACCAATTGCTGAATATAATTTGTGTAGTTACATTGGGGCAGTAACTGAGGCAACATTAAATCCACCACCAACACCAAAAACTGATTGGAGGTCACTAATTGAAAAAATGTCAGATATTTCAAAAAGTTCATATAGAAAAAATATCAATCAAAGTTCAGAATTTATAAAATATTTTAAAAATGTCACACCTCATCAAGCACTTGGTAAATTATCTATTGGATCCAGACCATCAAAAAGAAAGAATTTAGATAATATTAAAAGTTTGCGAGCTATACCTTGGGTATTCGCATGGACACAGATTAGATTAATGTTACCTGCGTGGTTAGGTAGCGCTGAAGCTTTAAGATATGCTTATATAAAAAAGTTTAGAAGGACTTTAATAGATATGGAAAAAAATTGGCCCTTTTTCAATTCAATGTTAGATATACTTGATATGGTAATTACAAAAGCTGATCCAGAAATTTCAAAAATTTATGAGAAATACTTAGCAAATGAAAAACTAAAAAGAGTTGGAAAAAAACTTAGATTTCAATTTGAAGTAATAAAAAAATTAAATAAAAAAATTACTACAAAAGAAATTTTATTAACACGAAAACAATCTAGAGCATTAATAATTGTAAGAAATATATATTCAGAAGTACTAAATATCATACAGCCCATTGTGATCCACAAGCTTAAAAAAAATAAAAAAATATCTGATAAAAAAGATTTAAATGATGCACTTTTAACTTCAATCGCAGGTATATCTGCAGCCATGAAAAATACTGGGTAATGTTTGAGTTTTTAATAGCTTTTGGTGCAGGATTAATAAGTTTTTTATCACCCTGTGTGTTACCTTTAATTCCAGGATATGTTTCGTATATTTCGGGCCAATCACTTCAAGAAATATTAGAGTCAAAAAAAACAAATTTTTTTCCTCTTGTCTTATTTTGTTTAGGGTTTTCAACTGTATTTGTATTATTAGGCGCTTCGGCATCTTTTTTAGGGCAAGCACTTTTACAAAACTCTGAAATTCTACGAATTATTGCAGGAATAATTATTGTAATATTTTCATTTCAGTTACTAGGTATAATTAATATTTCTTATCTAAATTTTGAAAAAAGATTTGATGCAAAAGAGTCTAGAAATATTTTGTTTCCATATGTAATTGGTCTTGCATTTGGTTTTGGGTGGACTCCTTGTATTGGACCTATTTTAGGCTCCATCTTAGCTTTAGCCTCTATTGAAGAAACATTATCAAGAGCAATAATATTACTAATATCTTACTCTTTAGGTCTTGCTATACCTTTTGTATTGTCAGGATATTTAATTCAAAGATTTTTATTATTTTCTAAAAATTTTAGAAAAAACATAAATTTAATCTCAAAAATAGGTGGAATAACTCTTTTAGTTACAGGTATTTTAATTTTAACTAATCAATTACAGGCAATTGGTTTTTATATAATTAAAGTTTTTCCTTTTATGCAAAATTTCGGCTAAAAAGAAGAGATGAAAATCTATCAGATAGACTCAAGTGCGAGAAAAAAAGGCTCAACCTCAAGAGCTTTAGCCAAAAAATTATTAGATAAAATAAAGAAGCCTGGAGATGAAGTTTTATACAGGGATTTAGATGAAGAAATGCTTTTTGTAAGTGGCCTTACTGAGTCAGGGATGAAAATTGATGAAAAAGATCAAACGGAACATCATAAAAAAATGTTTGAATTATCAGATCAACTTGTAAAAGAACTTAAGGAAAGTGATATTATTATTATTTCAGCTCCAATTTATAATTACGGTCCACCGGCTACATTAAAAGCTTGGTCAGACCTGGCAGCTAGAATTGGAGAAACTTTTAAGTTTAAACCCAATGGAAGAAGAGAAGGACTACTAAAAAATAAACAAGCTTATTTAGTAATCACTTCAGGTGGCACAAAACTTAACAGTGCTGAAGATTTTTTAACTCCATGGCTAAAATTTATTTTAAATTTTTTTGGAATAGAGAAGGTAGAAGTAATCAGTGCTGATCAAATGGCTCTTGATTATGATAAATCGATTAAAGCTGCAGAAGCACAAATTGAGAGTTTATTCAAAAATTGAAAGATATAAATTAAAAAATTAGCTTTAACCAAAATTAATTTGATAGTAAGAGTTCATTGTGCATTATTTAGATAAAAAAAAATACAAAATATTTGCTAATTTTTTAAATCAATTAGCAAAAGAACTTACTAATTTTTATTATTCTAAATTAAATAGAACTTTTAAAGTTTCAAATAAACTAAAAGGAAAAGGCTACGACCCCGTAACAACATCAGACAAGGCCTTTGAAAAATTTATAAGATTAAAAATAAAAAAAAAATTTCCAAATCATCAAATAATAGGAGAAGAGTTTGGACATAAAAAATCAAAGAGTGAATTTACCTGGGTAATTGATCCTATAGATGGAACAAGATCATTTGTAATAGGAAATCCTACTTGGAGTAATTTAATTTCTTTAAATTATAAAGGTACTCCAGTTTTAGGATTAGCTAATTTTCCAGTTTTGAAAAAATATTATTTAAATTATTCTGATAAATCAGCGTATGTAGTAGAAAATGGAAAAAAAAGAAAAATTCATGTAAATAAAAAAGCTACTTTTAGAAATGTTAGAGTGTCTGCAGCATTTCATGGATCTTTATCTTTAAATAAACAAAAAAAAATTCCTCAAATTTTAAAATTAATGCAGTTTCCGTGCAGTGATGCTTTAAGCTACTCACATTTAGCTGAGGGTAGACTGGATATTGTTATTCAATGTTCTAACAAAATTTGGGATATTCATCCATTAATACCAGTTATTAAAGCTGCAGGCGGATACTTAAACACTTGGAATAATAAAGATGCAATTAAAGGTGGCAACATTTTAGTTTCCTCGAATAAAACTATTCATCAAAAATTTTTGAAATTACTAAAACCTGTTAGTTAATTTTAGTTAATTATGAATTTAGAGTATATTTTTAAAATATTGCATAAAGAAGAGTGGACTAAAGCAAAAAATAGTGGTGTTTATTCTGGTTCATCAAAGGATTTAGAGGATGGATATATTCATTTTTCTGAGGAGGATCAAGTTTTAGAAACTTTAAAAAAATACTACTCTAAACAGAATGATTTAATCTTATTAAAAGTACATACTTTACATCTTGATCATTTACTTTGGGAGCAAGCCTCTAATGGTGATATGTATCCTCATTTATATTCGCCTCTTGATATAAAAAATGTGAAAGATGAATTTGAATTAATCTTGAATGAAAATGGAATTCATCAATTACCAGAAAATTTTAAAAACTATTAAAGTTTATTAACTTATTCTACCCAAATAATTGACCATCACTACACCAATTATAATTAATATTATTCCAATTATTCCATAGATATTTGGAATTTGGTTAAATTTAAGTACAGCAAATAGAACAACCCCTGTTACAGTTAATCCACTATAAGTAGAATAAGCAAACCCAACGGGAAGAGCAGACATAGCCTTCGCTATTGAAAACATAGTAATACACATAAATAATATACATAAGAACGATGGAGTAAATTTTGTAAAACCATCAGAAATTTTAGCAAGACTGTTTGAGGCTATTCCAAATATAATCCCATTTGCTAAAAATAAATATCCTAAAAAAGGTTTCATAGTTAATCTATTGTAATTTTATCTATGAGAGATCTTATCATTGGTGCTATTAAAATAGCAGCTATTAGAGCAACAGGAAAAGCAAACATCCAAGAATAAAACCACCTTCCAAAAAATCCATCTGTTAAACTTGTATTAACAGCTACAACAACACCACTCATAATTAAACTCATTCCAAAAGACATTAAGAAAATAAAAATAAATTGTGCATATTTTTTTTTAATCATATTTAATTATTTCCTAATAAGTTAACCATTAACACTCCAATGATTATCAGAGCTAATCCAATTAATGAATATAAATTTGGTATCTGATTAAATCTGATAACACCAACGATTACAGTTGCTATGATTGTTAATCCTGCAAATGACGCATAGGTTATTCCCATTGGTATATTTTTCATCACCAAAGAAAGTGCATACATACATAGAACTATAGTAATTGCTGTAATGATACTTGGAAAGAGAAGGGTAAATCCATCAGCACTTTTTGCAAAACTATTTGAAGTAACACCTAGGAAAACAGCAATTCCTAGAAAAAGATAGGAAGTAGCGAGACTCATTTAGTAACTTTAAATGAAATCTCGCTAAATTTATATAATTATTTAGGTATTGGAGTAGCGCCTGTCTCCAAGCTTGCTATTTTGCCATCTTTATATTTGTAAACAGCCATCACAGCTTCAACATTACCATCATTAAATGTTACAAAAGCATGATGAACACCTACTTCATCATTTTCGTAAACTATTCTTACTTTATCTTGATTAATGTCACCACTCATAGCCCACTTCATTACGTCACTTTTAGTTAAAACATTTCCTGACTTATGCATTGTAAATTTAAAATCATCATGCAAAAGTTCATTCATTGCTGCTTCATCTTTGTTTTTCAAAGCAGCGCTATATTTTTCTAATATCGACATTTTTATGCTCCTTGTATTATTATCCCATTAGTATTTGCGTTAACTAATCGGATTTTTTTTATTGGTTGATATTCTTCCGAATTGTACCATTCCAATGCTTTTTCATAAGAAGGAAACTTTATTACTACAGTTCTGCTATATTGCCAAGTTCCTTCAATAATTTGGTTTGTGCCTCCTCTAACTATGTAATCACCACCAAATTTTTCTGCAATTGGTTTAACTTTTTCAACATATTCCTTGTAATCTTCTGGATGAGTTACCTCTATGTTAAAAATAGCATAGCCAGCTTGCATTTTTAATTATTAACTTAAAGAGTTATCTCAGACATTTCCCAAAGCTGAGAACTTTCGATGCATTCTTCATAAATCGCTTTACCTTCAGGATGATTTCCAGATACAAACTCTTTCATTCCAGCTTCATTGTGAACTGTAACCTTAAACAACATGCCTGTTTTATCTGGTTTCATTGCACCTATAGTTTTTTCTGGGTAGGCAACACTTTTTCTTACACCCATACCTTCATCAGACTGCATCCATCCCATGAAAGTCTCCATTTTACCTTCTTTAAAATTTACTAATGCTAACATTTCTTTTTCCATTTTTTCTCCTATTGTTAATTTAATATAAAGTTTGTACTACTTTTTTTTATTTATTATTGTAAATCAATCTAATGATTATTCAATTGTTTCAATAAATTTATTATTTCATTAATGTGTATTCGCCCTTCATAAAATTTGAGGAGTGTACCTTGCCTTCTTGGGCTGAATTAATTTGTGTATAACCTGTTGTTCCACTACATGTTATTCCTTCATATTTTCCAGTTCCTCCTATACACTTAAATGTACCATTCATTGGCTTTCCTAGTTGGATTTCATAATAAGTGAATATTGAATCTCCATCTATTAAATTTATTTTACAATGACCCATTTCAAATCCCTTTCCTGGGATTGTGCCTGCTCCAAGACAATATTGTGATGAGTTATTCAAAAATTTTGTATCTTCTACTGCCATAAATCCACCAATACCTTCATAGGTATAGGTCAGAAAATTACCTTTATCATCATTAATTAACTTTCCATCTGCAACAAAAAAACCTTTAAGATCAATTTTTCCTTTATGACCGTCTGCAAAACTTGATGTTGTAAATATTATAAACATCATAATTAAATATATTTTTTTCACCATTACCTATCTGTTATTATTTTTAGTCTGAACATACAATCATTACTGTTGTCTCTTGTTTATGGCCAGACTCCAGAATTACTTTAGCATTCTCTGGATTCTGCATAAATTTTTGCATAGTGTCTGCTGCTGGTGTTTCCATCACAATATGTACCTTATTTGGATTTTCTATTTCATTACCAACGTAAATAGTTTTGATACCTGCTGCTTCTCTTGGGCCAGAGTGTTCATCAAACATTTTTTTCCAGTGAGCCCAGTCATTTACCTCAAAATTACCTACCATTTTAACCATCTTATCCTCCGTAAATTGTTTTTGAAGTTTCCTCCACTTTCTCTTTACCATTTGGTATTAATTTGAAAATAAATGCATAACAATTATCCATTAAATTTTCTTGATAAGGTTTACCAAACATTTCATCAACAGTAGAATTTATACTTGAATTTATTTTATCTTCTAAAATGCCCTCATTTGTTAGAAATTCTCTAGTTACTTTTGCTGCAGCAAGACTATTTTCTTTATAAGCAAGATCTCCATTTGGCAGTTCACCTTGTTTAATAAATTGAGTTGATGTAAAAATTCCAGCACATCTTAAAGTCTCAGATATTTCTTTATTACTTATTTTTGCATGTGAAGTTGCTGTTAGTAAAACCAATAAAAGCGTAAAAATTATTTTTTTCATTATTTTTTTCTTATAAGTTTTATTTGATTTAACTATATGAAAAGACTTTTACATTTTCTATAATTAATTTCTTGTGTTTATAACGCGCGACAGATATGCATTTTTAGAGTAAAAAAAATTTTGATTAAGCTATTATAATTAATTTAAATATTTTATATTAATTATTTATGATCGAAAAATTTAATGGAATTGTTTATTTAATCATTTTTGTTGTTCATTTCCTTGTTTACGCAGTTTATGCTTTCAGAGCTATAGTAGGAACCAAGAGTTTTATGGATCAATATAATATCGATCATTCGGCAGCTGTGATTACAAGATTTTTTGGAGCTCCTTTTGTTGGGTCTTTCTTAATGGCTCTTTATATTATGTTCGTCAGAGATGGTGGAGTTAATGGAACTTGGGCATTCTTTAATTTAGTATTTGTTCAAAATTTAATGTATTTGATATTCGGCATTTATACTATTTACATAAATAAACTTGGACACACTGAAAAGACCAATAGTGAAGGTGTGATAGCTGCTCTAGTGCTTACAATTTTAAGTGCTATTCTTACTTACGGATTAGCTGATAAAATTTATATTTAAAACCAATTAGGAATCGGCAAACCCTTTTCTTCTAAAAATTTTTTATTAAACATTTTAGTTGCGTATTTGTCACTTCTATCACAAAGAATAGTTACAATAGTTTTTCCTGGCCCTAACTCTTTTCCCATTCTTATTGCTCCTGCAATATTTATTCCACAGCTTGTGCCTAAACTTAATCCCTCGTTTTGAATTAAATCATATAAAATAGGCAGAGCTTCGTGGTCATCAATAGAATATGCGTCATCAATTTTGGCTTCATCAAAGTTAGCAGTCACTCTACTGGAACCAATACCTTCAGTAATTGATCCACCTTCTGATTTTAGTTCACCATTTTTAATGTAATTATAAAGAGCAGAGCCTTTTGGATCTGACAAATAAATTTTTATATCTTTATTTTTTTCTTTTAGAGCATTACTAACACCTGATATTGTACCTCCGGTGCCCGAAGAACAAACAAAACCATCTACTTTACCGTCGGTTTGTTTCCATATTTCTTGACCTGTCCCTTCATAATGTCCTTTGGCATTTGCAGTATTATCAAACTGGTTAGCCCAAATTACTCCATTGTTATTTGTGGGTCTTAGTTCATCAGCAAGTTTAGCTGCTACTTTTACAAAGTTGTTGTCATCTTTATAAGGCTTAGGTGGAACTAATCTTAATTCAGCTCCAAGGTTTCTAAGTAAATCTTTTTTTTCTTGAGTTTGGTTATCATTCATTACAATTATTGTTTTATAACCAAGAGAATTTCCTAAAAGACCTAAGCCAATTCCTGTGTTCCCAGCTGTTCCCTCAACAACAGTTCCACCTTTAGAAATTAATTTTTTTTCTTGAGCGTCTTTTATTAGTGCAAGTGCAGCTCTATCTTTTACAGATCCTCCGGGGTTTAAAAATTCTGCTTTTCCATAAATGTTACACCCAGTAATTTCAGAAGCTGATCTAAGTTTAATTAGTGGGGTATTTCCAATTCCAGAAATAAAATCATTTTGTAAATCATTCATTATTCTGATTTTTTATCACTATCATGAGTAATTCCATAAGGTTTAAATTCACTATCTGCGAGACCAACATTTTTTGCGGGTATACCAACCATCACAGCTTTCTCAGGAACATTTTTCGTAATAACAGCGTTTGCTCCAATTTTTGCACAACACCCAACAGTAACTGGTCCTAAAACTTGAGCACCAGATCCAATGACAACTTCATCTCCAATTGTTGGATGACGTTTAACATTTCTTTGGTTATCTGAATTTATGCTTGGAGCTATTCCTCCTAATGTTACCATATGATAGATAGTTACATTGTCTCCAATTTCTGAAGTTTCTCCAATAACAACTCCCATGCCGTGGTCAATAAATAAGTTTTTTCCTATTTTTGCTTTTGGATGTATTTCAATACCAGTTAAGAATCTTGAAAATTGAGAAATTACTCTTGCAATCAAGTCAAATTTTGCTGTGGAAAAAAAATTTGCTAACCTGTGAAAAAAAACTGCCTTTACCCCAGGATAAGTTAAAATTAAACTTAATTTTGACTTTGCTGCGGGATCACGGTCGATTATTGATTGTAAAAAGTCGCTCATATTTATGCTAGTTGAATTTAAAATTAAAGGTTATATAGTGATTATATTCAGTAATTAAAGGATAAATTATGTACAAAAACACTAACTGTTTTCACCTGGCAATTCCATGTGGAGATTTAGAGATAGCAAAAAAATTTTATAACGAAACTTTAGGATGCAGGTTAGATAACTCAGCCCAAGAATGGGCAGATGTTGATTTTTGGGGAAATGAATTAACTCTACACAAAAGTGAGCATAAATTAGACAGTGAAAGACATGATGTAGATATGGGGAACGTATCAGTACCTCATTTTGGCGTTCATTTATCTAGAAAAGATTTTGATAGCCTCAAGCAAAGGTTAAAAGATAGTGGAACAAAATATTATGATGAACCTTATTTAAGATTTAAAGGTACAAAATATGAGCAAGAAACTTTCTTTGTTAAAGATCCAAACGAAAATATTTTAGAAATCAAAACTCTTACAGCAAATTCGGAATAATTATTTTTTTAATAATTATTTTTAATGGAATTTTTTTTACTTGGTTTTTTAACAAGTCTTAGCTTAATATTAGCTATAGGAGCTCAAAATATATTTGTAATTGAGCAGGGCTTAAAAAAACAATATACATTTGTAGTTTGTTTTATATGCTCAATTTCAGATTTTTTTCTTATATTTATAGGCATTTTTCTTTTTAATTATTTTAATCAATATTTTACTTATACGATTGAACTAATCTTTAATATTCTTTTACTTTTATTCTTAATTTATTTTATTTACTCAAAAATAAATTTGGGTATTAAAAAAATTGATTTTAATCAGAGTTATAAAAAAACATCTTTAGCAAGTATAATTTTTAAAACTCTGAGCTTTACATATTTGAATCCCCATGTTTATTCGGATACAGTTTTCTTTTTAGGAAATTTTTCTAAAAATTTTTTATTAATTGAAAAAATAAAATTTGGAATTGGAGCCTCCTTTGCATCAATATTATTTTTCTTTTCCATTGGATATGCCTCAAATTATTTTTCAAAATATTTAAATAATGAAAAAGTTTGGAGAATAATAAACTGGATAATAATATTTATAATGTCACTTATTGCTTTATACGTGCTTCAACAGATAATATAGAGAATTAATCCTTAATTTTATTCCACTCTGCAATACCACCAGAAATATTCTTTACATTCTTAATTCCCATATCTTTCATAGTTTTTGTTGCAAGTGTTCCTTGTCCACCAACACCACAAAAAACTACATATTCTTTATCTGGATTGTCTTTAAAAATTTTGTTTTCAAGAGGGCTTCCTTCAGCCAAGTAAAATTCAAGTAGACCTCTGTCCATGTGTACAGCATTGCCTATAGTACCTTTTGAAAAGCTTTCTTTATCCCTTACATCAATAAATTGAACATTTGGGTCATTAATTTTTTTCATTGCATCTTCTGCAGTTATATTTTCAATCTCGTTACTAACGCTCATTAGCTCTTCAAATTTTTTCATTATTCTCCTTTTAATTTTATTTTTTTAGATTGTAACTAAGATTCTACAAAAGTGAATTATTTAATTATTATTTTTGTTGTGACACAAGTGTTTATTGAAATAATAAAATTTTTTCGTATGAGTATAAAATGAACAACAAAAGAAACTTTATAAAAATTGTAGGTCTATCAGTTTTGTCATTATTAATAGCCCCTTATAAATTTGCTTTTTCGGAAATTAAGAAAATTATCAATAAAAATTTAACTAAAAGACAAAAAGAAATAATGTTTAATGAAGGAACAGAGAGAGCTTTTACAAGTAAACTACTTAATGAGAAAAGAAAAGGATTTTACCATTGTGCTAATTGTGGGGCTAAACTATTTTCTTCAGAGGCAAAGTTTGATAGTGGTACTGGTTGGCCATCTTTTAGTGAGGCACTCCCAGGTGCTTTTAAAACTAAAATAGATTATTCTTTTGGCATGAGAAGAATAGAATACCATTGTGCGAATTGTGGTGCTCATCATGGACATGTTTTTCTTGATGGTCCAACCGCTACTGGAAAAAGATTTTGTAATAATGGTTTGTGCCTATTGTTTGTTCCTGAGACTTAAGATTTAAATATATTTTTATTTATTTTATTTATTTTTTTAAAGGCACCATTAAATTTTTTAGATCTGTGAAAATTTCCAGGAAATATAAAACATTTCAATTTAGCTTTTATTGCAGAATTAAGACTTACTTGCGCATCCTCTATTGCAATGCACTCTTTAGCTTTTAGTCTAAGTTTTTTTAAAGCCAATTTGTATATTTCAGCAGACGGTTTAGGTTTTTTAACTAATTTTGAATTACCAATAAAATCAAAATCTTTTTTATTTAAACTATCCCTTAAACAAAAAAAAATTGAATTTATATTATTTTTAGACGTTGAAGAAACAAAAGCTAGTTTGATTTCTTGTTGTTTACAATATTTTATTATTTCCTTAACGCCAGTTCTTAACTTAAGTTTATTTTTTTTTAAGTAGCTATTAAATATTTTTGTTTTTAATTTGATTATATTTTTGGAATTAACATTGCTTTTAGTTTTTTTTGCATATCTCAATATTCTTTCTTCACCACCAGATTTATTGAGTAAATTTTTGTAAATTTCATTTGTCCAATTCCATTTAAGACCAGCAATCTTAAAAGCATTATTAAATGATTTTCTTTGAATCTCAGATGTTTCAACGATAGTTCCAATTGATCCAAACAATAGAGCCTTGTATTTTGTCAACCTTTGATAGCTCCAGCTGTTAGACCACTTATAATTTGCCTTTGGAAAAACATTACCAATATAAAAAGAGGTGCTGTTGCAGACACAACAGATGACACTGCCCACATCAAATTTCCTTCATGTTGATTAGTTCCTAAATAACTTTGTATCTTTGGTACCATGGTATGATTTTCTTGATTTAATAATAATGCAGTAACTGTAAAATCGTTATAAGCTAACATTAAACTAAATAAGCCAGCAGTTATAACGCCAGGCCACATCACAGGCATTATAATATGTCTGAAAGTTTGAAAATATGAACATCCATCTATTAAAGCACTCTCGTCAAGTTCTCGAGGTACTGTTTTAAAAAAGGAATACAGAAGCCATAGTGTAAATGGTTGATTAATAGCAACCAATACAACAATTGTAGTAGGTAATATTCCCCAAATTTGAAGCTCAAAAAAGGGAAACAGATAACCAGATACTAAAGTTATGTGTGGCATTGCTCTAAAAATTAAAGCTAGAATTAATAACCAAAATGCATAATTTCTAGTTGATCTTGATAGAGCGTATGCACCAAGTGTTCCAAGGAATAAAGAAATACTAACAACAAAAATTGTAACAATAACTGTATTTTTTGACGCCTTCCAAAATTCTCCCTCAGTCCACGCTTGACCATAGGCGTTTGTAGTAAATTTTCCTCCAGTTTCAATTAAAGTATTAAAAGCTGAAATAGCATACCACCAATCAGATCTAGAAAAGAAATCAGCTCTAACTTTAAATGATCCCCAAAATGTCCAAATAAATGGAAAACATGCAATCAAAAGCCATACAATTATAAAAATTGTATTGAAAGTTTTTAAACTTGTTGTTTTTTTATCTAGTCCATAATCCATAATTATCTTGCTATCCTAAATTCTTTCCAGGTTCTTATCAAAACTGGAGCTAATAAAATTGCTATCCCAATTATAGTCATAATAGAAGTTGCTGCAGCAGAACCAAATAATATTACTTCTTCGTTAACTAAATTATCATATATTAACCATGATAAAGACTGTGCACTTCCTTCTGCACTAAATCCAATTATTGGTTCGAAAACTCGGAAGTTATCCATCAAAGAAATCAGGGCTACAAAAGTAACTACAGGGTAAATATGTGGAAGTACAATATGCTTAATTCTTTGTAATCTTGATGCACCATCAATAATTGCAGCTTCCACTGGTTCCTGAGGAACCGTTTGTAGAGCCGCATAAAATACTACAAACGCAAAAGGAGAATGATGCCAAATACCATAAATAATTATTGTAATCCAAGTTAATGTCTTTGAGGACTTAAGAGATAAATAAGGATCATTCATCAAGTTTTGAATATTTGCTCCAATTATTCCCTGCGAGTCTATCATCCAAAATAATACTAATGACCCCACTAGCGGTGTAACAATCATTGGTAAAATTGTACCAAAGATTAAAGGACCCCTAATTTTTCTTGCAACAGCATTTAAACTCAATGCAATAATAAATCCTAATAGAAGCACATTTGGAGTAACAAATAAACAATAGGTTAAAGTAAAAATTAGAGCTTTATAAAAGGGTAGATTAGTTACTTGATCTATAAAAGCACTGAAACTTTCGGTTTCATTCCAAAATTTTTTTATTTCACCAACTGCTAGATGATTCCGGTCAGTATAAGTTCCAAACCCGTTAAATTTTCCAAGAGGCTTTGCTTCTCTAATTTTAGAGGTTTGTTCATTATCTACCACAATTGAAACAGTACATCCAAAAGGATCACATTTTTTAACTTCTTTTACTATCTGATCATGTTGTGCGTAAAATGATTGAATCCCAGTTGATATAATTGGTAGCCCTATAAACAGGATCATTGCTAAACCCGTTGGTAAAAAAAACCAAAAAAAAGTTTTATTAGGCATTTAAAAACTAATTAAGTGGGGAGGTGATCCCCACCTAAAAATTTAGATTTTATAGAAAACCTTGTTCTTTAGCTTTACTGATATAAGCAGCCTCAACATCTTTCAATGCTTGTTCGGCTGACTCTTTACCTTGTAAAAACTCAACAATCTCACTCCCTAATGCACCATGCATTAAACCCATTTGCGGTAACATTGGATATGGTTTTGCTTTCATTTTTACAGCTTCAATTACACCAATAGATTTTGGTCCTGGTACAAATCCTTCCACTAACCAAACAGCTTGGTCAGCAGCGTCAGCAACCATTTTCTTATTTGATGCAGCATGTGCTAAAGCTCTAAATGTAGCATCTGCGTCAGCATCTGATCTATTTTTTGCAAGAGTAAAACCATCCCACCATAGTGTAGCTGCAGGAATATTTCCTCCACCTACAGTGGCAGGTCCAGCTAGTTTTGTTGCTTTAGTAATATTCGGATCACCCTCATCATCTAAAAGAGTCCCTGATCTAGATGCCCATAACGTCATTAATGCAACATTTCCAGACTCCCATTCTACTTTAATTGCTTCACTATCATGAGTTAAATAATCAGGATTACTCAATTCAGATAATTTTTTTAACATATTTAAAGTGGCAACACCTTTAGCGTTATTAATGTTTGGCTCTGCACTTCCTGATTTAAAGAATTCACCACCATGACCGATAAACATGTTAACAAACTCTTCTGCTAAGTTCCAACCAGCTTTATAGGCAGCTGCATATGGATGTTGCATTTTCCCTGAAGCTCTAATTTTTTCAGAAGCGGCAACAACTTCCTCATATGTTTTCGGTACAGCAATGCCCATTTCTTTCAAAACATCCTCTCTATAGTACAAGTGCTGAGTGTTAGCCATAAATGCTACAGCCATTACTTTTCCATCAATTGTAATTAATTGAGAATCTTGAATTCCTTTTCCATATTTTTTAACAAGATCATCTAATGGTCTTATTAAATCCTGGTTCATTAAAGGAACAATAGAACTGTTTGCTGCAATTCTTGCTGAAAATTCAGACGGATTTGCAGTTAATGCCGGCACTGCGATTTTATTATGCTCAGATGAATGAGTCACTTTAAAATCAGCACTTCCTTTACATTGTTTAGAAGTTTCAACGAAAGTTCTCAATGCAGGAAAATCATTAGCCAAAATATTTATTGATCCACTTTTAATATTACAATCTGCAAATGCAGATGTTCCAAAAAATAGAAACAATAATGTAACTAGTATTTTTCTCATATATTCTCTCTCTTTAATTTGTTAAATTATAATTTAAGTGAGAAAACTATACCCACTCCTTAAAGGTAATAAAAGTGATAATTAAATCACTTTTGACGCAAGTTCTGCACCCTTTACTAAAGACTTAAGTTTTTCATAAACTATATTTTCATCAACATTTCCAAAACCAGCAAAAGTACTAAATCCACAGTCTGTTCCTGCTAATAATCGTTCTGCATCAATTACTCTAGAAAAAGTTAAAATTCTATTCTTTACAACTTCGGGATGTTCTACAAAATTAGTTGTTGAGTCTATTACACCTGGGACAATTATTTTATTATGTGGAACTTTTAAATTTTCAAAAATTTGCCACTCATGAGAATGTCTTGGATTAGATGACTCAATTAAGTAAGTTTGAACATTAGCTTTTAATGCAATTGGCATTATTTTTTCCAGAGAAATATCGTGTAAATGAGGACCCTCATAATTTCCCCAACAGATATGAAGTCTTATATTAGAACTATCAATATTCTTGATAGCATTGTTAAGACACTCTACTTGTTTTTCTGCTCTAATCAAAAATTCTTTTTCACTTAAATCTTTAAAAGTCATGTGTCTTGCTAAAGCTAAATCAGGACAATCCAGCTGCAATTTTATTCCATTTGAAGTAATTTCTTCGTATTCTTCTTTCATTAAATTTGATAAATTTTCCAAATAATCATCATCATTTTTATAAAATTTATTTGGTAAAAAGGCAGATATCACACCAGGAGATGCAGCATTCATAAAACCAGTTTTATGATTATTTTTATTTAATGCTTGTTTAAAATTACCAATATCTTTCGTTAAAGATGATCTATCCTTTATTTTGAGCTTACTAGTACAACATGGTCTTGTATATTTAGGTGTACCACCTATTCTTGCGATCCTTTCCTTGTAAGATGGAAAGTCATCTAAATCCTTAGGGGCTTTTCTTTCACTTTCACCAGAAAAACCATCCAATCTATCTTTAACATAAGTTGCATAGCTTATTTTTGACATTTCACCGTCACTTATAATATCTATACCTATATTAATTTGTTTTTTTACAACCTCATTTACATCTCTACTAACTATTTGATCAAATTTATTTAAGTCAATTTTTTGATTTTGGTCTTTCTTAAATAAAAGGTCAGATAATTCGTGTGATCTAGGTAAACTTCCTACATGAGTTGTTTTAATTTTACCCATAAATCAATTCATTAAGATTTGTTTCCATATAGCAACCTCATCAAATAAAACCCATTCTCTTATAACTTTTCCATCACTTATTTCAGCGTGATTAATACCCATTATAAAAATATTTTTATTTGTTGCTTTTCCAAAGTCTGAGGTTTTATTCGAGTGATTTGCATCCAAAAACCATCTTATGGAAGCCTTAGCATTTTTACTCGGCTCCTCTAAATATCCAATATGTTCAGTTGAAAATTTACAATTACTGAAAGCTTCCTTCAGAGATTGCCAAAAATTCTCTACATCTTCTCTTCCATGGCCAATTTTATTTCCTGGCCAATAAATACTCGTGGCTCTTGCATAATCAGAAAAATCATAATCACTGTTAAAAATTTTATTTAGTATATTCGAATATTTTACTCCAACAGAATCAATGGGTGCAGGATTTGGTCTATATTCTGATTTCATGTCAGATTTTAAATTAAATATTTTTTTAGATTTTTCTATACCACCTTCGTTTTCAATTATTTTTTGAGCAAATTCTTTAGGAGTATAACCTATCTGTCTTACCATAGCTCCTTGATCTCTTACAATCCATTCGTCATAAACCTGATTATTTTTACATGCACAATCAGCAATAACTCTATAATAAATATTTTTACCTGATGGTTTACCATATGAACCATCTCCAAGGTGAGTACCTTTGCTTAAAATTCTATGGGACGAATGGTAACCTCCTTCTGTATCTTTGTTCCAGATAACATCTTCACCTAATAATTGTCTATTTGGAAATTCTCTTAAAGTTGCGAATGTTGCATTTATAACTGGCTTATTTCCATAGGTTACTCCAAAGGGAGACCTCACTGGAATATTTTCAGTATAAAAATTTGCAATGGAATGAACGTCTTTACCTTCCCAAATTTGTTTTGTAATTTTTAGGATATAATCAGGAAAACTTTTATATTTTTTATCAAAACCTTTCATTAGATTTGAGTGACGCAATTTAATAAACATTCATGTTCACTATCTATACTAAGATTTACATTTGAATTTATTGGAACAGAAATTGTATCTTTAGGATTAAGATTTACTTCAAAATCATCAATTTTTATCAGCCATGAACCAGTTTGTGAAAACATCACTGTTGGCTTTAAGAATTTTAAATTATTTATTTTACCCTTTTTTGACTTTAAAATTGATAAACTAAATCCAGTATTATGATTAATAATAGGAGAGAAATTTTTATTTTGGAAATGGTTACCAAGTATCTGGGTTATTTTAAAATTTTCATTTAATTTGATTTCATGATTAATTCTGGTAGGAAATTCATAAATAAATTTCTCAATCTCACTTAAATTATAATTATCAAATTTTTTAATTTCTTCTGAAGATATTGGATTAAGAAGTGTTTTATCTTTAGGAATATTATTTTTAGACAAATCAATCAAAGTATTATCGTTTAAAAGTGCCATACCTGTTTCTTTTGCTTTCTCTAAAACACTTGGTAGCCAAGTAATTATACCAGGATCATCTCCACCAAGCACTACAAACATGGTTCCCTCTTGATCACCTGCGTTTTCAAATCCTCTAAACATATTTGTAGGCATTGAAATAATATCACCAGCACTTAGAATTTTTTCATCCTTACCCTGAGTGCCCCAATAAAATCTCCATTTACCAGAAAAAACAATAAACACTTCAGCAGTTGTGTGACTGTGTAAGCCAGAGCCATTTCTTGGCATTGCGGAGACAGCACCTAAATTAAAACTATGTGGTGAAGAAATTTTTATTGATTGACTTATATCTTCTGCTACTCCTGGCCCCACTATTGAATAGTTTTTTCTATTTTTATGTCCCTCAAGCTTACCCTCTACAAATGGGAGTTTACTTGGGACAAGATCTGAAAATTTTGCTAATTTTAAATTCATATATTTATTTATTTATAAATGTGATAAAGAAATATTCCAATAAAAATATATGCTTATAGAACAATTTGATACAGGGTTAAAATCTAAGAAAGATATAAAGGATATTAATCTTTCTCCAAAAGAAAATTACAAAAATAAGCTCTTTGTGAGAAATGAACTAAAAAAAATTTTTTACAATAAAAATAAAAATTTAGAAAAAAATTTACAAATACTCTTTGATAAAGATTTAAAAGTAAATTGTTTTCACCCAATTAATGAATTTGATAGTATAGAAAATTTAAAAAGCAAATTTTTTGAACCTTTGTTTAAAGCATTTCCAGATATAGAAAAAAGAGAATTAATAGTTGTTGGTGGTGCTTTTAGGGACAAGATTCAAGTGGGGTCAATTTCAATACTATCTGGAATATTCAAAAATCCTTGGCTCGGAGTTAATCCAAATTTTAAAATGATAAACTTAAGATGCTGTGAAATTCATGAAATTAAAAATGGAAAAATAATTGAAAGCCATATTCTTATAGATACCCTAGATTTTATTAGACAATTGGGCATTTGGCCCATTAATAAATCTAGAGGGTCTGAAGGTTCGTGGCTAGGTCCATACAATACAGACGGGTTAGATTTTTATGAGGAAGATTTAAATGTTTCAAAAAATAATTTGAGACAAGCAATGGAAATGAATAGAAGTTTAAATTATAAGCCAGAATTAGAAAATTTAACTGATCAAGAATTAAAACAGAGACTTTTAAGTCATCCACAAAAAGAATTTTGGCATAAAGATATGATTTGGTATGGGCCGTGTGGGATTGGGACATCTAGAAGTCTAGAGGGATTTATAGACATGCATCAATTACCATTTAGAAAGTCGTTTAGTCAGAGGGATTACTTCAAATTAGGCCATTATTGTGAAATAGGAGATGGAAAATTTTCTCTTTGCGCTGGATGGCACAGCTTAGATGCAAATTATGGAAAAAATGATTGGCTAGGTTATTCTGCTGAAAACCAAAATGTTACAATGAGAGTCATGGATTTCTACCATCATGATGAAGGAAAAATTAGAGAGAATTGGGTGCCTATAGACATAGCACATATATTAAAACAAATTGGTGTTGATATATTTCAACTAGTTAAAAATAATAATGTCTAATATTAAATTTACCAATATTCATAAATCCTTTGGATCAAATAAAATTATTAATAATTTTAATCTAGAGGGTAAAGAGGATGAATTTTTAGTTTTGGTTGGTCCGTCAGGTTGTGGAAAGTCTACTTTGTTAAGAATGATTGCAGGATTGGAGCAGATAGATGAAGGTGAAATATATATTAATGACCAATTAGTTAATGAATTACACCCCTCAAAAAGAGAAACAGCAATGGTTTTTCAATCATATGCTTTGTATCCACATATGAATGTATTCGAAAATATGTCTTTTGGTCTTAAAATAGAAAAGCGACCAAAGGAAGAAATTGAAAAAAAAGTAATGCAGGCTGCAAAAATTTTAAAAATTGAGGAGCTGCTCGAGAGAAGACCAAAACAACTTTCTGGTGGCCAAAGACAAAGGGTTGCAATTGGAAGAGCCATAACAAGAAATCCTAAGATTTTTTTATTTGATGAACCATTATCCAACCTTGACGCTGCACTTAGAGCTGAAATGAGGGTTGAAATCTCCAAACTACATAATCAAATTAAAACTAATATGATTTATGTAACGCATGATCAGGTAGAAGCAATGACACTAGCTGATAGAATAGTTATATTAAATCATGGCAATATTGAACAGGTAGGCACACCTGATGAAATTTACAGTGATCCTGCTAATATTTTTGTAGCTCAATTTATTGGAACTCCAAAAATGAATATACTTAAAATAACTAGTGAATATATAATCTCAAATAATGAAATTAATTTTTTAGGTAATAAAGTTAAACTAGACAAATTAAATTTTTCTAAAAAAGACTATTACCTAGGCATAAGACCTGAACATTTTAATGTATCAGAAAATAATGAATATAGTTTCAATCCAAAAGTAGATTTAATTGAAAATTTAGGTAATGAAAAAATTGCTTATATTAAAATAGATCAATATGAAATAAGTGCTAAAATATCTAGCAAACACAATATAGAGAATTCAATCGGCTTTAATTCTAAAGATATTTTTGTTTTTGATGAAACTGGAAATAGAATTAAATCTTAATTTTGAAAGCCATATTTTCTTAATCTAGCATCACCAGTTCTTGCATGAGCCTCCATACCTTCGTATCTTGATATTCTTGCACAAGCTGCTCCTACAGTTTTTGTAGACTCCTTCGACATTCTTTGAAAACTCAGAGTTTTTATAAATTTACCAACAAATAATCCTCCCGTATATCTACCTGCACCCTTAGTTGGTAGAATATGGTTGGTTCCTGAACATTTATCACCATAAGCAACTGTTGTTTCTTCACCAATAAATAGCGATCCATAATTTTTTAATCTTTTGTGGTACCACTCCAGGTTTTGAGTTTGTACTTCCAAGTGTTCAGGTGCATACTCGTCACTGATGGTAGCAATTTCCTCATCAGTGTCACATAAAATAACTTCCCCATAATCTCTCCATGCAGCACCAGCGTTTTCTCTCGGTAAATCTGGAAGTTCTGCAATTAATTCTGGAACTCGTTTAATAACATAATCTGCAATTCTTTTACTTTTTGTATAAAGCCATGCTGGTGAGTTATATCCGTGTTCAGCTTGACCAACTAAGTCAACTGCAACAAGTTCTTCGTCAGCTTTATCATCAGCTATTACTGCAATCTCAGTTGGTCCTGCAAATAAATCAATTCCAACCTTTCCAAATAAAATTCTTTTTGCTTCTGCTACAAATTGATTTCCTGGTCCAACTAACATGTCCGCAGGTTCATTACCAAATAAGCCGTTTGTCATTGCTGCAATAGCTTGTACACCACCAAGGTTTAATATTGAGTCTGCACCACAAAGATCAGCAGTGTAAACAATAGAGGGGTGAACTCCTACACCTGGTTTTGGTGAGCTAGCAACAATTATGTTTTTTACTCCAGCTACTTTAGCTGTTGTAACACTCATTACGGCTGACGCGATATGAGCATATCTACCTGCTGGCACATAGCAACCCGCGGTGTTAACTGGTATTAATTTTTGGCCAGCAAATAAACCATCTGATAATTCTACCTCAAAATCTTGACCATAATTCTTTAATTGTGCCTCAGCAAATTTTCTAACTCTTTCATGAGAAAACTGAATATCATCTTTTGTTTTTTGATCTAAATTTTTTTTAATCTCCTCAATTTTTTCTTTTGAAACAACTACATCTCCCTCATATTTATCAAATTTTTTTGAAAGTGCTTTACAACCTTCTTCTTTAGTTTTTTCTATATCTTTGAGAATATTTTCAACAATTTCCCTGGTCTTAGTATCATCTGTTGAAGATGTTTTTGGAGATTTTTTTAAATACGTTATTGCCATTATATTTATCTAAATAAATTACTTACTTAAATGAATTTAATAAAAATATCAATGAAACAATTAGTCAAGAGCAACCACTGCAGCAGCAATAGAAGCTAATCTTGCTGGAGCTTCATCAGATCTACTTGTAATTACAACTGGAACTTTGCCACCAATTACAACACCAGCTGCACAAGCACCCATAAAATAGATCATCATTTTTACTAAAGCGTTTCCTGCTTCAACACTAGGAACTAACAGAACATCTGCTTCTCCTGCTACTGAATTTTTTATACCTTTAATGTTTGCCGATTTTTTGGAGATACTATTATCAAAAGCTAATGGTCCAAACACATCAGCATTTAAATTTTCTTTTTCTACTAATTTTGTGAGTTCTGCTGCCTCTAATGAGGTAGGCACACTTTCAATTACTTCTTCTGTTGCTGATAATATAGATACTTTTGGTCGAGAGATACCAATTCTGTGCGAGAAGTCTACGACGTTCTTAAGAATGTGCATTTTTGTTTTGATATTAGGCAATACATTTAAAGCACCATCAGTAATAATTAGTGGAGCATCTTCTTTCGCAATAGTCATGTGCCATATATGACTTAATCGAGTTTTACCCATTAAATTATATTCACGCTTTAGTACTTCTTTCATTAAAATGTCAGTATGAATATGACCTTTAACAATAATCTTTACTTTATCTTTACTTGCTAGTTTAGCTGCTATAGAGGCTGTATTGTTTTCTACAGGTTCATCAATAATTTCATATTGAGAAATATCCCATTTTAAATCTTCAGCACATTTTTGAATTTCTTTTTGGTCTCCAATAAAAATTGGCTCTATTAAATTTTCTTTAACCGCATCCTGAGCAGAAAGCATTGGCAAGGGCATTCCTGCATTTACAACTGCTGCTTTAACACCTTTTTTTTTATGCGCTACATCAAGCAGATTATTAGGACAAATAATTTCTTTATTTGAGAGCATTTGCTACAAATATGTGAAAATAATCTCCATGTACATAGAAAAATATTTTAATATCTTTAAGTTATAATTTTATATGTTTACTAAGAATGGAAATAGTTACTAAAATTGCACCGATAGTTTTAGCCCTAATCATGCTAGGATTAGGTCTTGGGCTTTCAATTAAAGATTTTACAAGAATATTAAGAACACCAAGAGATTTTATTGTAGGTTTTTTATCTCAATTAATTTTGTTACCAATTGTAGCTTTAATTATTGCACTAAGTCTTGATCTTCCTTCTGCTATAGCGGTTGGTCTAATGATAATTGCTGCTGCACCTGGTGGCGTTACTTCAAATGTTTTAACCAAATTCGCTAATGGTGATGTAGCTTTATCTATTTCTTTAACTGCAGTAACTAGTTTAGTTTGTATAATTAGTATTCCAATAATTGTAATTAATTCTGCAAATATCTTGGGAGTTACTATTGCAAAAGAAATTTCAGTAATCGGTATTGCTTTGAAAATGGCATTAGTGGTTACAGTCCCTGTAATTATTGGAATGATTATAAGAGGTTTTGCTGAAAATTTTATTTTATCTAAAATCAATTTAATTAATAAATTAACAGGATGGTTGTTTGTAATCGTATTTATTGCAATATGGATTGAAGAAAAAGATAATATTTTTACCTATCTTGCTCAGGCAGGTTTAGCAGTATTAATTTTAAATGTTGTTATGATGGTATTAGCATACTTTATTGCTAAAAAGTTTGTATCAGGAGCAGCACAACAAAAATGTATAGCATTAGAGTGCGGTCTGCAGAATGGAACTTTAGCGGTGTTTGTTGCAACATTAATATTTGATGAGGTAGTCTATATAGTGCCAACAGGAGCCTATGCACTGCTAATGTATATAACTGGATTTATTTTTATTTATATCTTAAGAAAAAATAATTAATTATCTCAAGTAACTAGGAATAAAGTCGTCATCTTGCTCTTTACTCGAATCTATAATTTTAATTTGATTAAATACTTTAAAAATAAAATTACTTAAGCTTTTAATATTTGCATCTTGTAATTCAGAACTTCGTTTTAAATTTGTACCTTTAATATTTATAAAAAGAAGTTTTTTTTCATTAATAGTTATATAATTATTTTTAATTAAAAATTTTAATTTTCTAACAACGGTTGGCCTTGGAATTCCTGTAATATCAGACAAAGACATTGCATTCATACCTCTCTCATCTGAACCCATAACTTTTTTTTGATATGTTTTTAAATTTAAGTCCTTTACTTTGAAGCTCTTATTTTCAGATGCATTAAGCATTACTAAAATTCCAATACACATAGTTTCCAAATCTTTTACTTCTTCTCTCCACCTGTTGGTATAAACAAATATAAATTTATAAAACTGATACCAGCAAAAAGAGAAGTTTTGTTTAATTGAGGATGATATCTGATCAATGTTAAAGATTTTTTCTCCTAATTTTTCATTTTTTAATATTTTGTTAAATTCGAATAATAAAGCACTTATATCTTTTATAGTATCTTTTCCGTTTGATATAGAAAGTGCAGATCTATCGATAAATATTTTCTTTCCATTTTTTTTAATTATATTTTTTTTTTCTAATTCTATAACTTTTCTTCTCACGCTTTCTTTAGGAATTTGAAGATCTTTTGAAATATCGCTAATGTTTATTTTGTCGATTTCTAGCGACCTATCTTTGTAAAAAGTGTCATAACTTACAATTAATCCATTTCTCCTGAAAATGATTAAATCTTTGTTAATTAGGTAAAGTAAAATCAAATATTTATCTATATCGTTTTGAACACCGTAAGCTCTTATTAACCAATTACTTATCATGGCATAATAATAGGGAGCTAATTTGCTAAAATTATTACCAATAACTTTAAAAATTTCTTTCTCATCAATTTGAGCCGAAACGCTAGGTACTATTACCATTGTTATCTCCTGACCCACTTTGAACTATTACACATCGAATAGCAACCCAAATTGGACTCACGCTATATATCAAATTTTAACACCTCGTGATTTAATGGGCTAATGAATAATGAAGGCTTAAATAGAACATCCCACGTTGTTGATGACCCTACTCAAGAAACTGAGGCTCCTCTTAGAGTGAACGTGGATGTTCTTAAGCAAAGACTAAGTGAACAAAAGAGAAAAGAACGAGTAAAACGTACAATTATTTTATCTACAGTTGTTGTATCATTAGGTGCTTTGACTGTATTAACTTATTAAAGTTTCCAAGTCTTTTTTAATTATATTTGAAATAGAAATTTCTTTTTTAAGATTATTTTTATATCTATAAAACTTATTTTGTCCTGGATACATTATTTCTTTTACCCCTTTAATTTTTGGAAGTTTTTTAATTGTATAAATATTATCTTTTATTCTTTGATTATAATTTTTTTGAAATAAATTAGCTTTAAATGTTATAAATAAATGTCCAATATTTTGTGGTCCAGAAAAATCATCAAAAGGATCTTTAACTCTTCCCGCATGATTTCCACCTGTAATTACTCCACTTAAAATGTCTACCATCCAAGCAAGGCCTGATCCTCTAAATCCTGCAATTGGTAGCTGAACACCTTTTAAGGCTTTTTTTGCATCAATAGTTGGTTTACCAAAGTTATCCAAAGCAACACCTTCAGGGATTTTTTGATTGTTCCTTGCGGCAACTCTTATTTTACCTCTATTAATCAATGAGATTGAGGTATCTAATATAAAAGGAATTTCGGTTCCAGTCGGAGTTCCAAAACATATAGGGTTTGTTCCAAATAAACTTTTTAATGCACCATGTGGTGCAACAGCAGGTGGTGCATTAGTATAAATCATAGTAATCAAATTTTTTTTAACTGCTTGCTCAGCGTAATAACCTGATAATCCATAATGTCCACTTCCTTTGATTGCAACCATACCAATACCTGTTTTCTGCGCATGTTTAATAGCTATCTTTATTCCAAGATCAGCAGCAACAAATCCTATACTGTTGTTTGCATCAATATGGGAGACAGATTGAGAAATTTTCTTAATTTTTATTTTTGGTTTTGGATTAATAATTTTTTTTGAAATTCTATCACAATACATCTTAACTCTAGATAACCCATGACTATGAGCACCAACTAATTCTGCATTGATTATTGCTTCGGTGCATATTTTTGAATGTGCAGAACTAAGTTTATACTTTTTAAAAATGATCTTTAGCTTTTTTCTTAGTATTTCTATTTTCATTTAAAAATTTTAGAAATTTATAACTCATAAGAACTATAATTAATCAATTCTTTTATTATTTTCTTTGTATTATATTTCTGTCTCCATTTTGGGTAATGCTTTTTAAACTTGTTAAGGTTAGAAATATACCAAATATGATCTCCAACCCTAGGTGTTTTTAGAATTTTTCTTTTTATTTTTATTTTTGTTATATCCTCAACAATACTCAAGGCTTCTAATATTGAGCAGTTTGAGTATCTGCCGCCCCCCATGTTGTAAACTTCACCAGATCTTGGTTTTTTATAAAATTCCCAAAAACAATTTACCAGATCATTACTATGAAGGTTATCTCTTACTTGTTTTCCCTTATAACCAATAAGATTATATTTTTTTTGGATCAAACTTGATTTTACCAAGTAAGATAAAAAACCATGCAAACTAGCTCCACTATGATTTGGACCAGTAATACAGCCTCCTCTAAAACATACTGTTTTTAGACCTATATTTTTTCCATATTCTTGCACAATTAGATCTGCATATGTTTTAGACACACCAAAAAAACTATGTGTAGCATTATCTATAGAAAAGCTTTCACTAATGCCTTTAAAGTTCTTATCTTTTTCGGATAGTTCCCACCTTGTTTTTTTTTCAAATATTTTGAGTTTATTTGGATTATCCCCATAAACTTTATTAGTAGACATAAATATGAATGGAGAGTCTGGACAGTATTTTTTAGTTAATTCCAAGAGATTTAAAGTTCCACTAGCATTAATACTAAAATCTAAAAATGGAAAATTTTTACCATAATCATGGGAAGGTTGAGCAGCACAGTGAACTATAACAGATATATTTTTTTTATATTTTTTAAATATTTTATTTAGTTTATCAAAACTTCTAATATCAATACTAAAATTTTTAAAATTTTTGTTTCTTTTTATTAAATTTTTCTTAACCCAAGTTGTAGATGCATTATTACCAAAAAAAAATTTTCTATAATTATTATCAATTCCAATAACATCAAAACCCTTATCATGAAAAAAATTTACTGTTTCCGATCCAACTAAACCAGTAGAGCCTGTAATAATTGCAAGAGACATTAAAAATATTTATTAGTTTTAATTTTATCTTTTTTTAACAATACACAAACATCACAAACAACCTTAAAGATAACTCTGAGAGTATTTTCTAGATTATAAGCTGGAATATAAGTTGATACTTTTTCTTTCATTACTTTAGCTAGAGTAAATATAAATTTTAATTAATGTTTTTTTTTTAAATTTCTTAATGTATCTTTTCATTATATTTAATAAGAACTAATTATATGAAAATTATTGATACTACAACTTATTTTGAGGAAGATCTTATGATGAAATTAAGATTTAATATATTAGATCCTTATGTAGATAAGTTTATAGTTTCTGAAGCTACATTCTCACATAGTGGAAATAAAAAAGATATTAAATTTGATATAAAAAACTTTCCAAAATTTAGAGAAAAAATAGTTCACATTGTTCTTGATAAAGAACCAGAAAATTTAATAAAAAAAAATATATTAAGTAATTCAGATCTCAGATTGAATAGTATCAATAGAATAAGAGAACAAAGAAATTATATTTTTAAATATCTAGAAAATTTTTCGCCTAATGATTATATCATTCATAGTGATAATGATGAAATACCAGATTTAAAAAATTTTGATTTACGAAAGAATAAAAAAAAATATGTAATTTTCAATCAAAAAATGTTTTATTATAAATTTAATTTATCGCTACCCAATCTTGATTGGTTTGGATCAAAAGCTTGTAAATTAAAAAATTTAAAAAGTATTGACTTTTTAAGATCAATAAAAAATAAATCTTATCCTTTCTATAGAGTTGATACCTTTTTTTCTAATTTAAAACATCAAAGTGTAGAAATTGTAAATTCAGGTGGTTGGCATTTTTCCAATTTAAAAAATGTTGATGAACTTGAAAGAAAGTATCTAAACGATGAAAATCATGCAGAGTATTTTTTACAAGGTTATTCTAAAGAAACGATCAAATCCAATATTTTAAATAAAACAATAAGTTATAATCACAAAGCTAAAAAAACTTCATCTGAAAGATTTCAACAGACAAAATTAAGTAAAATTAAATTAGATACTTTGCCAAGTTATTTACTAGACAATCTTGAAGAGTACAGTCAGTGGATTGACTAACCTTTTCCTCTCCAGGGAATAGTTTTATCTATAATTTTTCTTAAAGTTATATCAAATAAAAGTCCTAGCATTCCCATGATGAATATAGTGATCCAAATAACCTCATATTGGAAGTATTTTTTAGCTACGTTCTCTACAAATCCAATACCTGTAGTACCAGCTAAAAACTCAGCAGCAACTAATGTTCCCCAACACATTCCAACAGCTACTCTTATTCCAGTTAAAATTTCCGGAAGTGAATTTGGAAAAATTACATATCTTAAAATTTGTTTTTTTGAAGCTCCAAGAGAGTGAGCTGCATGAATTTTTGACAGTTGAGTTCCAGATGCACCAGCTCTTGCAGAAATGATCATAATAGATAAAGAGACCATAAATAATAAGAATACTTTACCTGTATTATCAATTCCTAAAACAGAGATAATAAGAGGTGCCCAGGCAAGAGGAGGAACTGGTCTGTATAATTCTATTAATGGATCAAAAAATCCCTTAGCAAATCTGTTTAGTCCCATAAATAGACCTAAAGGTACTCCAATTAAAATTCCAAAAACTAAGCCTAAAAATACTCTTAAAAAAGAGTCCCATATATGTCCGTATGGTACTGGAATTTTAAATAATTTAAAGTCACCAGTAACAACTTTTAAAACATTACCTTTAAAGTTTTCTTTAACAATTCCATCTTTGGTGTGAACGGGATAATCACCTGGCAAAACATCAGCTATCCAATCAGGTAAAATAAAACCAACAATTGATGAAACATCAATCATTTCTATCCATAGAAGTGGAATATTTTTGTAACCAACGCTTGGCTTAGACATTAGAATAAATTTATTCAAGGTATCAGAGGGTTTTGGAAGCCATCTTCCAGAACCTTGTTCTGAACAACTAGGTCCACTCGCAACTATTGTACCTGCTGGAAATAATAGAATATCAATTAATCTCAGACCACCTTGTTCAGATTTTTGTAAATTATCAAACTCAATGATTGCTTGCTGCATTTCATTGAGAGCATTAGGAGGGTAGATACTTGCAAATTCAATACGTCTTGCAATTTTAACAATATTTTTTGCATAGTCTGATGCAGTTTCTTCGTTATCATTTAAACTTTTCCTGTAAGTTTTAATTTCATCTTTTAATTGTTTGATTGAGCTTTTGAACTGAGGATTGTGATTTCTCAGTTTAAAGAATTTATCACTTATGATTTTAAGCTCTTCAGCTGCAGCATGGAATTTAAGACCTTTACTTGTTTCAGGTACTACAGGAACCTCTATAGTATTTTCTATTGATCCTGTGCCTGATTGGACCTTTATAATTCCCCATCCACCCTGTTCTGATACAGCATTTTGTCTTTCATTTTTTTGTTCTTGAGTTTCAAAAGGGTAATCTTTTTGTTTAAAGTTTGAGCTTAAGAGTTTTATCTCTTCAGTCATTTCATTAATTTTTATTTTAGTGTCAATCTCAATCAAATCCTCGTTAGTTAATAAAGGTATTAATTGAGTAGTTTTACTTATGAAGCTTGCCAAAACAGTTTTTTGTTGATTATTTAAATCTGGAGAGTTTTGAATTTCGTTAGTGATTTTTTTAAGATTTTTATTTTCAATTTTAATTATAGAAGTACTTTTAAATTCTCTTTCTTCAATAGGAAATTGATACTTCAATCCCATTAGAGAGTCATTTACTTTAGCAACTTGGCACAATTCATTTGCTGATTTTGGGTAAAAACCTTTTGCTATGTCCCAGGAGTAATACAGCCAAACTAAAAGTATTGCAGCACTTCCAACAATTACCCAGTGGGTACCACCTTTTGCTCTTTCAGGATTTCCAAATACTGCATCTACTTTTTCAGTTCTAATTAATCTTCGACCGTAAAGAATACTTCCAATAATCGCTACAAATATTAATAAAGTTAAAATTTGAATTAACATTAATTTTCTTTTCCCATTATTTCTTCTTCCATATTCCAAATCATGGATAAAATTTCCTCTCTCTTTGATGAAAACTCTTTATTCTTTTTAATCTCTCTTAAATCTTCTTTAAGCCCCATTTCTGCAAAAGGAAGATTGTATTCTTTATGTATTCTTCCTGGTCTTGGTGCCATTACATACAATCGTTCTCCAAGCAATAATGCTTCTTCAACTGAGTGAGTAATTAGGATAATAGTTTTTCCTGTTTCTTTCCAAATTTTTAACACTAAAGACTGCATTTTCTCTCGAGTTAATGCATCTAATGCTCCCAATGGTTCATCCATTAAAATTAAATCAGGATCATTAATAAGACATCTTGCAAGCGCCACCCTTTGCTGCATGCCTCCTGACAATTGGTAGGTAGGTGTGTTACCAAAACCTTTTAGACCAACAATCTCTAACCATTCCTCAACTTTTTCTTCAGTTAAATTTGCATTTTCTTTTTTCATCCGCAGTCCAAAGTTTACGTTTTCTGCAACTGTTAACCATTCAAACAATGCACCTTGTTGAAAAACCATTCCTCTTTCTACTCCAGGGCCGTCTATCTCTTTATTGTTAAGAGTAATTAATCCAGAAGTGGGTCTTAAAAAACCAGCAGTAATATTTAGTAAAGTTGTTTTTCCACAACCAGAAGGTCCAAGTACAGTAAGTAGCTCTCCTTTTTTTAGGGTAAAACTTACATCTTTTAATGCGTGAACTGTTTCTCCTTTAGGAGTTTTAAAAATCATGTTTAGATTTTCAGAAATAAGATCACTCATTAATTACCTTATATTAGAAATTTTATAAAAAAAATAGGCACCAATCATTATAATTGGTGCCTATTTAAATTTAAAACCTTTAAAATTATAAAGGTAGGAAACTTGTATCTACAGCTCCATCTGGTGTTCCCATTCCTTTTAGGAAACCATCAAGATTACCACTTTCCATAGATTGTTTAGTTTCTGATGGAGTTAAGAATTTAAATCCATCTAAAGTTTCTTTCATATCAGCAACTTTCATTTCAGAAGCTTTTGACATAGAGTTCATATCACTCTTACCAGCTCTATATCTGTCGTTTGCTTCATGAGTTACTTCAATAAAAGTTCTCAACATACCAGGATTTTCCTTCATAAACTTATCTGTTACAGAAGTAATATCTATTCCTAATATACCAGCATCTCTAGCTTCTTGAACTGTCAATAATCTTGATCCAACAGCAACTGCAGCTTTGATAGAATTACCACCAAATAAACATGCCATTACAACATCACCACTAACTAATGCAGCAGCACCTTCTTCAGGATCCATTTGAATTATATCCATCTTACTTCTGTCAGCTCCAACAACTTTCATACTTTCATCAAAAACGTATTCAGCCATTGTTCCAAGAGGGACAGCAACTTTTTTTCCTTCTAATTCAGAACCGTTTGCTTTTGTGATGCCTGAAGCATTAGATGTAACACAAGTAGTTCCTCCCATTCCATACTCCATAGCAATATCTACTAGTTTGATAGGTGCTTTAGATTTTACAGCATTGATAAAAGGCACTAAACCTTGGGAGTAAGATATATCAATATCTCCTGCTAACATAGCATCAGTCATTGCTCCACCATTTGTGAAGTTTGTCCATTTTACTGGAACTCCAAGAGCTTTGGCAAAGTTTTTCTTTTGCATGTCCTCTAGGTTAGGACTTGGCCATTCTAGAAAATAAGCAACTCTTACTTCTTTTGCAGCTGAATTAGCAACTGAAATAGATAGGTTTAGCGCAAGTATAGATCCTAGAATAAAAGTTAATATTTTTTTCATTTATTCCCCTATGTTTAATTAATTAAATTAGACTTATTTAAATTCAATTTTAGATAGAAGTAAAACACTTTATATTGAAGATCTGGATTGCAAATAAATCAATTGTTCAATTAAAAGTTGTATGTTATTCTTTGTTCATTGTAGGTCAAAATATATCTAGTAAACAAAACATTTTAGTCTACATATTTTATTATAACTTAAAATTAAAATTATGAGCTCAGAAAATAGAACTTCAGTACCAAATTCTTTAAATGAACATTGGATGCCATTTACATCCAATAAAGATTTTAAAGCTAATCCAAGATTAATTACTGAAGCTAAAGGAGTTTATTTAAAAACTCACCATGGAAAAACTCAAATTGATGCAAGCTCTGGATTGTTTTGTAATCCATTAGGTCATGGAAGAAAAGAAATTACTGAAGCTGTAACAAAACAATTAGATACTTTGGATTATGCTCAACCTTTTCAACAAGGTTTTGGTGGATCATTTGAGTTAGCTACAAAAATTTCAAAACATACTCCAGGTGATTTAAATAAAATGTTTTACACAATTTGTGGATCAACAGCTGTAGAGACAGCAATTAAAATAGCAGTAGCTTATCACAGAGCAAAAGGAAATGCTCATAGATTTAGATTTGTAGGTCGTGAACGTGGTTACCATGGAATGAACATAGGGTGTGTATCTGTAGGGGGTATGATTAATAATGTAAAAACATTTGCAAGTATATTAATGCCAGGAGTTCAACACATGAGACATACTCATTTACCTGAACACAAATTTGTAAGCGGTCAACCAGAGACTGGCGCAGATTTAGCAGACGACTTAGAAAGAATAGCAACTAACTTTGGTCCTGAAAATATTGCAGCATGTATTGTTGAGCCAATTGCAGGATCAACAGGAACTTTGGTACCGCCAAAAGGTTATTTACAAAAGTTAAGGGAAACATGCGATAAGCATGGAATACTTTTAATTTTTGATGAGGTTATTACAGGGTGGGGCAGAACTGGATCTGTATTTGCTAGTAAAGAGTTTGGTGTAACACCAGATATTATGACTATGGCTAAAGCAACAACTAATGGCGTAGTGCCTATGGGTGTTGTTGCATGTAAAGATGAAATTTATGATGCAGTGATGGACGCTTCTCCAATGGGTTCAGTAGAATTATTTCATGGCTACACATATTCAGGAATACCAGTGGCAGTAGCTGCAGCTTTAGCAGTTCAAGATATTTTTGAAAAAGAAGATATATTTGAGAGAGCAAAAAACTTATCTCCATATTTCCAAAAAGGATTATTTTCACTTGAAGATTTAGAGGCAGTAGAAAATATACGAGGATATGGGATGATGGGTGGAATTGACATAAAATTAAATACTAAGCCAGGTAAAGCTGGTTATGAAACTTTCAAAGCTTGTTATGAAGCAGGAGTGAACTTTAAAGCTACAGGAGATTGCTTAATTATAGCTCCACAGTTTATTTGTGAAAAAAAACATATAGATGAAATTATCGATAAACTTAGAACTGGTATAACTAATTATCAAAAAAACCAAAAAAATTAGTTAATCTAACTTTAAAGAAGAAATCCCATGAAGATTGGCGTACCTAAAGAGATAAAACCTCAAGAGAATAGAATTGGTCTAACTCCCGATAGTGTAAAAACTTTAATTTCAGAAGGACATAAAGTTATTGTTGAAAATAATGGAGGTTTTGAAGCTGGTTTTGAAAATGAACAATATATAAAAGCTGGTGCCCAAATTGCCAACTCTGCTGCAGATATTTTTGATGATGCTGAAATAATTGTTAAAGTTAAGGAGCCTCAAAAAGTTGAAGTAGAGATGATAAAAGAAAATCAAATTATTTATACTTATTTACATTTAGCAGCAGCTAAAGAATTAACTGAAGGTTTAATCAAATCAAAAAGTATCAATATTGCTTACGAAACTGTAACAGATAATAGTGGAAGATTACCTTTGCTTGCTCCTATGAGTGCAGTTGCTGGTCGAATGTCTGTACAAGCTGGAGCTCATTGTCTAGAAAAAAATCAAAATGGAAGAGGTCTTTTACTTGGAGGAGCGCCTGGCGTAACTGGCGCAACAGTTGTTATTTTAGGTGGCGGTGTAGTTGGAGAAAATGCAGCAGTTATCGCAACTGGAATGCAGGCAAAAGTTCATATTGTTGATAAATCAGAGGAAAGATTAAAACAACTTACGGAAATGTTTGGTGATAAAATAATTCCAGAGCAAAGTGATAAAATTGATTTAACTAAATTGATATCAGAAGCTGATCTTTTAGTTGGAGGTGTTTTAATTCCTGGTGCTGAGGCACCAAAATTAGTGACTAAAGATATGTTAAAATTTATGAAACGTGGATCTGTTATCGTCGATGTTGCTATAGACCAAGGTGGATGCGTTGAAACAAGTAAACCAACTACCCATCGAGACCCAACTTATATAGTTGATGATGTTGTACATTATTGTGTTGCAAATATGCCTGGAGGTGTTCCAAGAACATCTACATTAGCATTAAACAATGCTACACTTCCATTTTTAGTAAAACTTGCGAATAAAGGTTATCAAAAAGCCTTGGGTGAAGACAAAAATTTTTTAGCAGGACTAAATATTCACAAAGGCCATGTTACTTATAAGGCTGTTGCTGATGTTTTTGGTCATAATTTTGTGAAGCCTGGAGAAGCTATCAAAAATTAGTGATGGATAAAAATTATCCTTTGAGCACAAAAGTTGTTGTAATAGGAGGTGGAGTTATTGGATGCTCTGTGGCCTATCACTTAACAAAGTTTGGTTGGAAAAATGTTGTTTTATTAGAAAGAGATAAGCTAACTTCAGGAACGACATGGCATGCAGCAGGATTGGTAAGTCAATTAGGTCCATCAGCTGCAGTAACAAAGATTAGAAAATATACATTAGATTTATATAAAAATTTAGAAAAAGAAGTTGATCACTCTGCTGGACTAAGACTTAATGGTGCACTTTCTATTGCACAAACTGATAGTCGTTGGCAAGAACTTAAAAGACAAGCAACAACTGCACAACTTTACGATGTTGATCTAAGGATACTTGATAAAGAAGAGATTAAAAAAAATTATCCAATGATGAGTGCTGAAGATTTAAAAGGTGGCGTTTTAATGCCAGGTGATGGTTCAGCTGACCCAAGTGGGGTCACACATATGCTTGCAAAAGGGGCAAGAAAAGGAGGAGCAAAAATATATGAAGAGTCCCTTGTAGAAAAGATATTGATTAAAAACGGAAGAGTTCACGGCGTTAGAGTTAATGGTCAAGAAATAGAGTGTGAGTATGTTGTTCTAGCAACTGGAATGTGGTCAAGACAAATTGGTGAAAAGATTGGAGTTAGCATCCCTCTTTATCCTGCAGAACATTTTTATGTAATTACTGAGCCAATAAAAAAGCTTTCACCAACTTTACCTGTAATAAGAGATTTTGATAGCAGTGTTTATTTTAAAGAAGATGCTGGAAAATTATTAATTGGAATATTTGAAGATAAATCTATTCCTGCATTTGATAAAACTAATCAAGTACCAGAAGATTTTTCTTTTGGAGAATTTCCTGAAAATTTTGTGCACTTCGAGCCTTATTTGGAAAAATCTATGAAAAGGTTTCCTGTATTAGAAAAAACAGGTATTAGAAAATTTTTTTCTGGTCCAGAATCTTTTACCCCTGACACCAACTCTCTATTGGGTGAAGTGCCAGAAGTAAAAAATTTATTTGTTAGCTGTGGTTTAAATAGTATTGGAATTGGAAGTGGAGGAGGTGTTGGAAAAGTAACTGCTGAATGGTTAATAAATGGCTACATCAATGAAGATATTTTTAACTATGATATAAAAAGATTTCAAAAATTTCATTCAGCTACAGGTTTTATTAAAGAGAGAATTACTGAGTCTTTAGGTGATTTGTATGGAATGCATTGGCCTTACAAACAACATAAAACATCAAGAAATATAAAAACCTTACCCCACCATGATTTATTAAAAGGTTTTGGAGCTTGTTTTGGTGTATCAGGTGGATATGAAAGACCTATGTGGTTTGCTCTTGATGGTGAAAAAACAGATTATGATTACAGTTATAATTATCAAAATTGGTATCCTTCAGTTGAGTATGAAACGAGCAATACTTTAAATAATGTTGGTTTATTCGATTTAACACCATTTTCAAAATTTGAAATCAAATCAGATAAAGCTCATGAAAATTTACAAAGAATTTGTACAGCAAATATTAAAAATGAAATTGGAAAGTGTACCTATACTCACATGCTAAACAAAGATGGCGGTATAGAGACTGATTTGACAGTTGTCTGCGTTGACAAAAATCATTTTAGAATTATTAGTTCTGCAGCAACAAGAGAAAGAGATAAATTTCATATTAAAAAACATTTATCAGATGGGATTGATCTTTTAGACGTAACTGATGACTATTGTGTATTTGGTATTTTTGGTCCCAAAAGTAGATCTCTTATGCAACAAATTAGTAAAAATGATTTTTCAAATGAAAATTTTAAATTTGGTTGTGCTAGGAATATTCAAATCGATAATTTAGAAATTTGGACACAGCGACTGTCATATGTTGGAGAACTAGGTTACGAATTGTATGTAAAAATATCTGACGCTAAAAAAATTTACGAACAAATTATCGATAGAGGAAAGAAATTTAATCTTTCTAATTGTGGAATGCATGCTTTAGACACTATGAGAATGGAAAGTGGTTTTTTGCATTGGGGCCATGATATTTCTCCAGAGGAAAATCAATACCAATCAGGTCTTACATTCACTATCAGTAATAGAAAAGAAGTTAATTTTATAGGGAAAGAAGCTCTTAAAAAAATTAAAGAAAAAAAAATAGATAGAAGATTTATTATGCTTACTCTTAAAGACAATAAACCAGGATCACCATTGTTACTTCATGATGAACCTATTTATTTTAAAGATAAAATTATTGGAAGAACAACTTCAGGAAACTACTCTTTTAATTTTAAAAAAAATTTAACTTTTGGATACATAACAAACAATTATTCAAATAAGGATTTGTTAACTAATGATATTTTTATAGAGGTTGAGAAACAAAAATATCTGGCAAATTTAATAGAAAAACCGCTAAAACAAAGTAATTTTAAAAAAATTTAATTAATTAAGTAATTATTAATTGTTTTGTTTAGTCTTAAATGATTAAATTATGAATTACAAATGTCTCGCAAATTTACAAATTTTACTAATGATAATCTTACAAGCGAAAATAGTTCGAGTGAACAGATTAAAACTACTGATGTAAATATTTTACTTAACAGGGTTAGATTAGATAAAAAAAAAACTTTTAAAAAAAAAATGTTAATTTCACTTTTGTTAGTTAGTTTAGTCTGTTCAATAACCATTTTTTTTATTATTTAGTCCATAAATCTTGCTTAAAAGTATATTGAAACAATATAGATTTATATTATAAGACTTCATTAGTTATGGCGGGGTAGCTCAGTTGGTTAGAGCGCAGGACTCATAAGCCTGAGGTCAGTGGTAGTTATCATTGTTCTTTGTACCTAATTTCATCATCCATATTAAATGCTCCACTCATGTTCCAATGAGGTTAAAAAAATTGCCACGTTTAGAAAATTTAAGCAAATGATAGAAAAGCATTTTAAAGACATTTAATTAATTATTCTTAATGATAGGAAGAAATCTAGGCAAAACTTTTGATTATTTAGGGATTACAACAATTGAAGATCTTTTCTCAAATTTAGTTGATTAATTTTGCTAAAAGGTTGATAAAAAATTGGTTTCTTGATCGCTTTATAATTATCATTTCCAAGAATAGGTGGTACATACTCTTGACATTTATAAATTAGATAAATTTGTTAATTTATGATTTTAAATAAAATCAATTTTGTTATAATAAAAAAAAAGTTAAGAATATACTTGTTAAACTTCTTTTTCTTTAGAAAATTTTTTTATAATTATAAATCTACCAAAAGGTTAAAAATTTTTAATAATTTAAATTTAAATAAAAATTCAATATTTTTAGATTTTGGTGGCCATGAAGGTATTTTTTCATATTTTTTTTTAGATAAATTTAATTGTAAAATAGAAATTTATGAACCTAGTAAAATTTTATTTGAAATTTTAAAAAAAAAATTTAAGAAATTCAAAAATGTGAGTGTACACAATCTAGCAGTTTCAAATAAAAGTGCTTCTTCTAAATTATATTTCCATAATAAAACAACTAAAGAAAATTTTCTTATATTTGCTCAATCATCTTCCTTAATTAGTGCGCAAAAAGAAAATATTAGTAAAAATATTTTTGAAAAAGTAAAAACAATTAATTTGAAAAAAATTTTAAATAAACATAAATTTATTGATGTTATTAAAATTGATATTGAGGGAGCAGAATATAAAATATTAGACACAATTATCTTAAATATGCACAAAATTGGAATTGTTTATTGTGAGTTAAATGGTAAACCAAAAAACCCTTTATTAGAGAATAAAAAACAAGTAATTATAAAAAAATTAAAAAAAAAAGGTTACTGGAATAAAAAATTCATAGAATTTTCTTAAATTAAGAGTTGAGTTACCAGGTGTCCCAATAAGCTCGAGGACGGCCTAAAAAATGCCACTCATGTTCCAATGACTAACGGTTACTAGAGCAATACTTGATTGCACTAAAAATAAAATCTATTATAAATCAACGATAATTACTTGGCGGGGTAGCTCAGTTGGTTAGAGCGCAGGACTCATAAGCCTGAGGTCAGTGGTTCGATCCCACTTCCCGCTACCAACTAAATTTCTTTCTTTTACTTATTATTTGATTTAATTTTGAGATATTCATTGTTTGATTTAAAGGTAGTCGTACTTTTTTATTAACTCTAGCTTTTATTATTTCAGGATTATATTTCTTTGCAAATGTATAAACTGATCTAGATTTTCCTCCTACATTAATGATACCTTTTTCATTAATTAATAAAGGTAAAATTTTAGCAATTTCTTCTTGAAATATAAAATTAGTTCTTAAATCAGAAAATGCCTTCTTATAAGGAAAAGGTTTTTCTGTCATTGTTATCCTGAGGATTAGTGAGTTTTTATACATTGCTACAGCACATTCCCCACCAAGTTTTGATAAACCATAATTATTAAAAGGTTTAACTGGGTCTGTTTCAGAATAATTTCCTTTTTTGCCTTCATAGACATAACCTGTGGAAAAATAAATTAATTTTATTTTATATTTTTCACAAATCTTGACCACATTAGATGTTCCAATAATATTTAGATCTATGCTCTTCTGAATATTTTTTTCATGTATGTTCATCGGTCTAGATAGGCCTGCACAATGAATAATTATTTTGGGTTTAATTTTTTTTATTATTTTTTGCAATGATTTTAAATTCAAAATATTGCATTCACTTTTAGTTGCAAAATAAAAATTTAAATTCTTACTATAATTTTTTAATTTCTTACAGAACCTACTTTCACCACCAGTTACTAATATTGCTTTATTCATAATTTTCTTTTTAAAAACTCTGAAAACAACATTGCATTTCTATCTTTTTTTGAAAGGATCTGTCTATTTAATGGCCATTTAATTTTCAAAATTTCATCATTACAATTAATTGATAATTCACTTTTTTCATTTCTATATTTTGTACAACTATAAATTACATAATTATCTTTATCTAAAGCCTGAAAACCGTGAGCAAAGCCAGGCGGTATGAATATCGACGTATAGTTTGCCTCACTTAACACACATCCAAAATATTTACCAAATGATTTTGAGTTAAATCTTAGGTCTACAGCCACGTCATAAATTTTTCCCTTAACTACACTAACAAACTTTCCTTGTGAATCTTTTGTTTGTAAGTGTAGACCTCTTATTACATTTTTTTTTGAATATGACATGACTTGAAAAGGAAATTTATTATTAATCTTATTTTCTCTAATAAGTTCCTCAAAATATCCTCTCTTATCTTTAAATCTATTATGTTTGTATAAAAATAAATCTTTGAAATTCTTTTTTAAAATTTTCACGAAATTATCTTTTTTAAATATTCTGCATAGTTACATCTGCCATAAAACTCTATTGATTTTTTAATATCTTTTTTTTGTATCCATTTGTTATTTAAAGATATTTCCTCTAAACATGCTATTTTAAAGCCTTGCTGGTTTTCAATTGCTGAGACAAAGTTACTGGTTTTATAAAAATCCTCTATTGATCCTGTATCTAGCCAAGCTCCACCTCTTCCAATAAGCTCAGCTGATAAGCTGTTTTCCTTCCTATATTCATTCAAAAGGTCAACAATCTCAAGCTCTTTTCTTCTGGATGGTTTAAGTTTTTTTGCATACTCAATTACTTTGTTATCAAAATAATAAAGTCCAGTAATTGCTAAATTAGAGATGAGCTTTTTTGGTTTTTCAACAATTTTTTTGATTTTTTTATCCTCAACAACTGCAACACCAAAATTTTCTGGATTTGTAACTCTATGTAAAACTACTTTAGCACCAGACTCTATTTTTACACAATCCTGCAACATTTTTGATAATGACTGACCGTAAAAAAAGTTATCACCAAGTATCATTGCAACTTTATCTTTTTTTATAAATTTTTTTCCCAAAATGAACGCATCAGGCAAACCTTTTGGCTTACTTTGTTCTTTATAAGTAATTTTCATACCTAGTCTTTTGCCATCTGGAATAATTTTCTTATATTGATTCAATTGACCTTTGTTTACAATAATTAGAATTTCTCTTATTTTAGAAAGCATCAATATAGATAATGGATAAAATATTAATGGTTTGTCATAGATTGGTAGAAGCTGTTTGTTCACAGCTTTAGTTAATGGGCTCATTCTAGTTCCAATGCCACCAGATAAAATAATTCCTTTTTTAATCATTAGTTACCCAATCTTTTAGTTATATCTTTTTTGGAAAGCATTTTATAATAAGCTTTATTTGTTATATACCAATCAAAAGTTAATTTAATCCCTTCTTTAAAAGAAATTTTAGGTTTCCATTTTAAATTTTTTTTGATTTTGTTGCTATTTAAAGCATACCTTATGTCATGACCAGGTCTATCCTTAACAAAATTTATTTTAACATTCTTTCCTAAACTCAAAAATTTTTTCGAAGCACTAATAATCCTGTTAGTTACGTCAATATTTTTTAAATTTTTGTTAGAACCAATATTATAAAACTCTCCAATTTTACCTTTTTTAAAAATTTTATACAAAGCCTCACAATGATCCTTAACATATATCCACTCACGAGAATTTTCACCTTTTCCATATATAGGTAATGGCCTATTATTAATAATGTTGTAAATTAATTTTGGAATTAGTTTTTCAGGATGTTGCCTAGGACCATAATTATTTGAACAATTTGTAACTATTGCTGGTAATTTAAAAGTTTTAATGTAAGAACTAACCAAATGATCCGAAGCTGCTTTACTTGCAGCATAAGGTGAACTTGGGTTGTAAGGATAACTTTCTGATGATCTACCTGATAAAATGTCTCCATAAACCTCATCTGTTGAAATATGAATTAACCTAGATTTAAATTTTGACGAAAAATTCTTAAAATGCCTTAGTAAATTATATACTCCAACAATATTACTTTGAATAAAATTTTCTGGATTATCAATTGATCTATCCACATGTGTTTCAGCAGCTAAGTTAAATACACATAAAGGTCTATATTTAAAAAGGAGTTTATTAAATTTTTTACTTTTTATGTCACATTTAATAAATTTATATTTTTTTGAGTTTTTAAATTCTCTAGTATTATAAAAATTTGATGAATAAGTAATTTTATCAATATTAATAACAAAAAAGTTTTTTTTTATTAAAAAATCTATAAGATTGCTTCCTATAAAACCTAAACCACCAGTAACAATTATTTTTTTCATTAATTTAATTATTTTTACATTAGTAGAAAGTATTAGTATAGTTGATTAAACTCATCATATGACAATATCTAGGCAAAATTTATCAATTGTAGTTGTGACATATAAAAGTGAAAATGTAATACACGAATGTATAAAATCTATTCCCAGTGATATTGATATTTTAATTGTTGATAATTCAAATGATAATAATTTTAAGCAAAATGTTGAGAAAACTTATCAAAATGTCCAATGTATTCTTGCTCCAGGTAATTTAGGTATGGGATCAGCAAACAATCTAGGGTTAGAAAAAATTAAAACCGATTATGCTTTCATAATTAATCCAGATGTAACTATGGAAAGAAATACAATAGATGAAATTATAAACTCAATAAACGAAATAGGTTCATTCGGTGTTATTGCGCCAATATCAGATAAATTAAAATATCCAAATTATCAAGTCAATCAAAATCAAATTTTATTTAAGGAAAAATTAATACCTTTTAAAGTTAATAGTGTTGATGGGTATGCTATGGTTTTGAATATTAAAAGATTAAATCAATTTCAAGAATTTAAAGATTATAAATATTTTGATGAAAATTTTTTCATGTATCTTGAAAATGATGACCTTTGTAAGAGAATTAAAAAAGTAAATGAAGAAATATATATTATTCCTAAATCTAAAATAAATCATCTTGGAGGTAGAGCGGTTGATATTAGGTATGAGTATCAAATAGAAATGTCAAGAAATTGGCATTGGATTTGGTCAAAATTTTATTTTAATAAAAAGCATCATAGTCTTTTTACTGCATTTACAAGTGGACTACCGTCATTCTTCTCAGCAATAATAAAATTTTTAATATTTTTTTTTATCAATAAAAGAAAAAAAGATATTTATCTTCATAGGATTTTAGGTTTTGTTAATGCATTGATTGGAAAAAGTTCTTATTTCAGACCAAAAATAAATGATTAATGTCCAGGAAAATTTATTAAATTATCAACTTTATAATTATTTTTTATCAAATTATCTGAACCACCTAAGTCAAATAAATTGATGACAAATATAAAAGCAGCTACTTTGCCATTTGAAATTTCTACAAGTTTTGCTGCTGCTTCTGCAGTTCCTCCAGTTGCAATTAAATCATCAATAATTAATACAATGTCATCACTGCCAATAGAGTCTTTGTGTACTTCAATAGTTGCCGTCCCATATTCAAGTTCAAAATCAATTGAATGAACCTTTGCAGGTAGTTTATTTTTTTTTCGCAACATAATTAACGGTTTTTTAAGTATATATGAAACTGCAGATGCAAAAATAAATCCTCTTGATTCAATTGCTGCTATTTTGGTAAATTTAAATTTTTTTGAACGCTCAACAATTTGATTAATAGTTTCAACAAAGGCGTTTTGATCTTTAATCAAAGTTGTAATGTCTCTAAAAAGAATTCCTTTTTTTGGATAATCTGGTATGGATCTAATGTAATTTTTTAAATTCATATATCATGAATAAGTTATTTGTTGCAGCTTTAAAAGAAGAAACTCCAAATTTAGATTATTTTCATTATATTGGAGTTGGAAAAATTAATGCTACTTATAATTTATTGAAATTAATTAATAGATTTAAACCTAATCAAGTAATAAATTATGGAACCGCTGGTGCAATTAATAAAAAACTATTTGGTATAGTTGAATGTACAAGATTTTATCAAAGAGACATGGATGCAACAGGTCTGTTAGACTTACAATTAGGTGAAACTCCTTTTGATAATATTAATGAAATAATTATTTCAGATAAAGGCTTTTCCTGTGGGAGTGGTGATAGTTTTGTAAAAAATAAAATTGAAATGGATGTAGATCTGGTTGATATGGAGTCATATGCACTAGCAAAGGTTTGTAAATTAGAGAATATTAAGTTCAGATGTTTTAAGTATTTATCAGACAATGCAGATGAAAATGCAACAAATGATTGGATAGAAAATTGTAAAAAAGGTGCAAAACTCTTTCAAAATAAATTAAAAGAATTTGAATTGTAGTTTTTTTAATTGAAAATAAAAGCAATATCTATATCAAGGACTCAATTTCAGGATATAAATAATGACGAAAGTTGGTAAACACATAACTTTAGATATTATAGGAACTACTAAAGAATACGATCCTTCAGCTTTTGAAAAAATAATTTATGATATAGCTAAAGCTGCCAAAGTTACAATATTAAATATTTCTAAATATAAATTTCAACCCCAAGGTTTTACAATTTTAGCTTTATTAGCAGAAAGCCACATTAGTTTTCATACTTTTCCTGAGAAAGGAATAATTAGTTTTGACTTTTTTACGTGTGGAAAAATAAATCCATCTGTTGCAGTGAAAATTATTAAAAAGAAATTTGAACATACAAGAATAGTTAAAAAGGAATTTAATAGAGATACAAAGTCTCTTTATCCTGATATTTACAGCTCACCAGGTCTACAAAAATCATATGTAGTAAACAATGTCCTAGAAGACTTTAAATCAAAAGCAGGCCAACATATAGAAATTCTAGAATTGGAGCAATTTGGAAAATCTCTTTTCATTGATGGTGAAATTCAAGTTGCAGCTACCGATGAACATTTGTATAGCTCAACATTTGTAGGAGCAGGTTTAAATCTTAATAAAAACAATGAGAGAGTAGCTATTATTGGAGGAGGTGATGGAGGAGTTGCCAGAGAATGCATATCAAAAAATTTTAATTTTATTGACTGGTATGAGCTAGATCCTGAGGTTGTTGATATATGCAATAAACATCTTGAAGATATAGGAAAAAAAGCAACTGAAAAAAATTCAGTTAAGTGTGTATGGGGAGATGCTTTTGAAAGTATTAAGTCAGTAAATGATGATACTTATGACCATATTTATGTAGATTTAAATGATGATGAATTCTGCATTGATTTAGCATCTAAGAATATGGAGTCTTTAATTCGAATTTTAAAACCAAAAGGAGTTATTACAGCCCAAGTTGGTAGCCAAGATAAAAAACCACAACAGGTTGAAAATTGGATGAATATTTTTAATCAAAATTTTGGAAACACAAAATTATCAAGAGTTTACATACCAAGTTTTGATTGCTCTTGGAATTTTTCATCTTCTATAAACCATTAATTTTTCTTTTTTATTATTAAAATTTATGAAATAATTATCTCTTAATTAAGGAGAAAATAATGAATAAATTTAAAAAGACTATTTTAACAGTTCTTACATTTCTTTTTGTTATCGGAAACGTTTATGCTGACAAAATTAAAATAGGAACTGAAGGAGCTTACCCGCCATGGAATTCTAAAGACTCAGCAGGAAATTTGATTGGCTTTGAAGTCGAATTAGCAAATGAGTTATGCAAAATTATGAAACATGATTGCACTATTGTAGAGCAAGACTGGGATGGAATGATACCAGCTTTAGTCTCAAGAAAATTTGATGCCATCATGGCTGGAATGTCAATAACTGGTGAGAGAATGAAAACAATAAACTTTTCTCAGGGTTATGCAGATGAAGTTGCATCTTTAGCTGTTATGAAAGGATCGAAAAACGAAGGCCTTAAAACAATGTCAGCTATAAATTTATCTGACGTAAGTGCTAATGAACAAGCAACACTAGATGTTTTGGGCAAAGCATTTAAGGGTAAAACTATTGGTGTACAAACAGCAACAATTCATCAAAACTTCTTAGAGTCTGGTTTAATGGGCAATGTAAAAATCAGAACCTACAAAACTCAAGATGAAGTAAACTTAGATTTATCTGCTGGTAGAATAGATGCAGCACTAGCTGCAGCAGTTGCTTTTACGGATTATGCAGAAAAATCTGGTAAAGGAGTTATATTAACTGGACCAACATTTGCAGGTGGAGATTTTGGTAATGGTGTTGGTGTAGGTATTAGAAAAGGTGACTCTAAACTTTTAAATGATTTTAATGCAGCAATTGATAAAGCTAGAGATGATGGCATTATTAGTAAGCTTGCTATAAAACATTTTGGTTTTGACGCCTCTATGTAATAAATTATTTATGGGTGGCTATAATTAGCCACCTATACTATGGAACTTCTATATTTTGGTGATAAAGGTTGGGGAGACGAGTTATTTTTTGCAACATTAATGACAATTGCTGTTTCAATAACTGCAATGATAATAGGCTTTATATTTGCTGCTTTATTTACTCCATTAAAATTATCTGATAACAAAATTTTAAACACAATTGGTAATGTCTACACTACAGTTATTAGAGGTGTACCAGAGCTTCTTGTAATTTATTTATTTTTTTTCGGTGGAAGTGGAGCAATTATGTTTGTTGCCTCAATATTTGGTTATAATGAGTACATCGAAATTAATGCTTTTTTAACTGGTTCATTTTCAATAGGTATAATTTCGGGAGCATACTCGACTGAAGTATTTAGAGGAGCAATACAATCAATTGATATAGGTCAGTTTGAAGCTGCAAAAGTTTTAGGATTTAATAAATATATTTACTTCTTTAAAATTATTTTTCCTCAAATGCTAAGACTATCAATTCCAAACTTAAGTAACGTTTGGCAAATTACTTTAAAAGATACTTCTTTAATTTCTGTGACTGGACTTGTAGAAATTATGAGACAGTCCTACATTGCGGCAGGCTCTACAAGAGATCCCTTATTTTTTTATAGTTTTGCAGCAATTTTGTATCTGATGCTCACTTACATCATTATGAAAATTATTAACAGATTAGAGATTAAATATAGCAGGGAGTATTAATGGATTTTGATTTAATGTTCACTAGTCTTCCTAAACTTTTAAGTGCAACTGTTGTGACACTAAAATTATTATCTGCATCATTGTTATTTGGGTTAATCATTGGGCTTTTATTTGCAATATTGCGATTAAATAAAAATATTTTTATTAATAAATTTGCTTATGGGTATTCTTATGTTTTTAGAGGAACTCCTTTATTAGTTCAAATTTTCATCATTTATTTTGGATTAGGCCAAATTGAATACTTAAGATCAACATTTTTATGGGTTATTTTAAAAGAGCCTTATTGGTGTGCAATTATAGCTTTCACTCTAAATACAGGTGCTTATACATCCGAAATATTAAGATCTGCATTTCAAACAATTAAACCTGGAATTATAGAAGCTGGTAAAAGCCTAGGGATACCAAATAAAATTATTTTTTATAAAATACAAATACCTATTGCTATTAGACAATCTCTTCCAGCTTATGGAAATGAAATAATTTTAATGATGAAAGGGACTTCATTAGCAAGTACTGTTACCTTAATGGATTTAACTGGTGTTGCCAAATATATTATTTCAACAACTTTTAAACCAATAGAGGTATTCATTGTTGCGGGTGGAATTTATTTATTTATGACTTTTATTATCCATAACGTTATAAAATATTTAGAAAAAAAATATAGTTTTTATTCTTAAAGATAAACAAATGCAAAATTGGATAGTTAAATTAACTTTTTTAAAAAAAGTATTAATAATTTTGGTTGTGATTACTTATCCAATTTTATTTTTTGAATATAAAATATTCCCATATCAACAAATAAAAATTTTTAAAAATAACCATATTGATATTTATTTAAAACATAGATTTTATATTAAAGAAACAACAAAATGTTCTCTTCAAAAAAATTATTTTAAAAATGAAAATAAAAAAACATACACCTTTTTTATTGCGGGGCATACGTACGGTGTGCCTCATAAAAAAAAAGATTTAAGCCTATATAAAAATTTTTATAAAATTATTTCAAAAAATAGCAAATATGATTTTGGAATTTTTGCGGGGGATTTTGTTCAAGATGCAAATAATGAAGCCTGGAGTGCAGTCGACAAACAAATAGAAAAAATTGGTCATAAAATATATCTTGTTGCAGGCAATCATGACTTTGATAAGAAAGATGGTTTATATGAGAAAAGGTATGGAAGATCATATTATTACTTTAGAAATCAAAAAGATCTTTTTATCGTATTAAACTCTACACAAGATAAATTAAATATAATTGACGATCAATTAAAGTTTTTAAGAGAAACTATTAAAAAACAAAAATTTAATAATCTTTTTATAATTTCACATCACATGATTTGGATGTTTAATAAAGAGATATTTAATTCTAACGAAGATGAGAGATTAAATTTTACTTCAGCTTATCTTCCTAAAAATTTCAAAACAAACTTTTGGGATGATATTGCGCCTTTATTGTTAGAATTAAAAAATAATGTTTATTTAATATCTGGGAATATTGGACAATTTCCTAATCATAGATCCATATATTGTAGTAATTACAAAAATATAAAATTTTTAAGCACCGGTATGGGTGGAGGTAAATATGATAATTTTATCATCTTCAAAAATAATAAAAAAGGTAAATTAAAAATAGACTTTAAGTTTTTTTGATAATAAGTTTGAAAAATGGATTTTATATCTAATGAAGCAAACAATAATCTTAAAGTTTTTATAGATGTAATATTTTTAATTTCTTCTGGTTTAATATTAAGGTTTTGTTTATCTTTGACTGGACAAAACTGGGTAAAAACTTATCAACAAACGGTAACTTTTTTAATTTTGCCAGTTACGACATATGTAATCGTTATAACAATAAGTGGAAATATAGCACTTTCATTGGGGATGGTAGGTGCACTATCAATTGTACGTTTTAGAAATCCAGTTAAAAGCGCATTAGAACTAGTAATGTTTTTTGTGCTTATAACGATTGGCATATCAGCTGGTGTAAAAATAAAATATTCAATACTTTTAGTCACGGTTTCTGTATTTATTATTATATCAATAAAATTAGGCCATTATATTTCTAAAAAAATAATTAAAAAATCTCTTTACAATGTATCTTTTAATGACGGCATTGAATTAAATACTATTGAAATTTCATCTAAATCAGTAATTGAAAGTATTGAAAATAACAAAAATATTAAAAATATAATTTACCTTAAGGAGGAAAAAATAATAATTTATAGATTATTATTTGAAAATGAAGAAGAACTTAAATTATTTAAAGAAGAAATTAGATCAAATAATGAGATTAATAAAATTGACATAAACTATGTGTAAAAAAAAATGTTGTATAATTTTAGTAATTTTAAATTTTTTATTTTCCAACTTTGCTTACTCTGCTATCGAGCCTTTTTGTAATAAAAATCTGAACCAAAATGAGATTAGTTCTATTTATTCATCAAAGCCATCGAAAATAAACATAAAGATTTCAGATTATAGACTTTGGAGTATAAACAATTTACAAATCTTATCTGATACGCGTGAATATCCATCCCGCGATATAATTTCAGAAAAAAATAAAAAAAGATTTAAATCTAAAATAGAGGTTGTCTTTCCAAATAATATAAAGTGTAAATTTAATTCAATAATTAGACAAAGCGGTGATTGGAAGGATCACATTTACATGTCACGAGGTAAAATTCTTCAAAGCGTAGACATAAAATTAATTGATGGAAATATTAATGGTATTACTAGATTTAAATTGCTAATTCCTAAGACTAGAAAAAACCCTGAACAAGAACTATTATTTACAAAAATTCTAACTAGCTTAAATTTTTTAGCCCCAAGAACTTTTTTTGTAAATGTAAATCTTAATAATACTAATACAAGAATGTTATTTCAGGAAAAAATAAATAAAGAAATGTTGGAATTTAATAAAAGAGTAGAAGGCCCTATTTTAGAAGGTGATGAGAGATATATGTGGTCGTATGTCAAAGAAAATAGCAAATATTTAAATTCTTCAATTACAAATCAGCTTGCAAGACAAACTAATTCCAAATGGTCAATGAAAAGTAAAAACCATCTAATTATTGCAAATGAAGCATTGACTAATCTAAATATAATTTACTTAAACTTTATTAATAATATTCAAAATTATACTACTAAAACTATTAATAGCGCCCATTATGACTTAGATAATTTTTTGTTAGGAAACAAAAAAAAAGAAACCTTTTCAAATTTCGAGTCTTTTGATATTTTAATGTACTCCGTGGGAGCAACACATGGTTTAGCTCCACATAACAGAAAATTTTATTGGAATTCTATAAAAAATAGTTTTGAGCCTATATATTATGATGGAGATATTTCAATTTTTGGAGCTGGTCATTACATACATGCACATTTAAGTAATCATTCTCATTTTAGTAGAAAACTTAATTTAAGTGATATTAAAATAATTAAGTCAAAATTTATGAATTTAGACAAAAGTTTATTATTTAGTGAGCTTAAAAAATCAGGTAGCGAGTTAACGAACTTTGAATTTAAAAATTTATTAAAAAAAATTGAGTCTAATATTGAAGAAATTATTACATTAAACCGATCTAGTAATTCATCTACAAATAAACCAACTTCAAACATTTTTTTAAATTATGTAAAAAATTTATCTAAGACAAAAACAGGTTACAATAGTATTAAAGTCGTTTTTAAAAATAAAAGTTATTTTTTAGTTTGTAATTTAAATCAAAATTTGAAATTCAATTTAATTGAACAATGTAAAAACGAAAAATTCGAGAATAATGAAATAAGAGATTTGTTAGAAGGTAGACTGGTTAAAAACAATGATATATTTCAATATATTGGGGATAAATCGATACTTGAGGAAGTGATTAATAATAAAGAAATTACAAAAAAAAATTATAAAGAGTATAACTTTATAAAAATTGATAACTCAAAATTCTTTTATAATAAAGGTATAAGAATAGATTATTCAAATGAAGAAAAAATTTTAAATATTTATCAAGAATATCCAGAGTCAAGGGCATATTTTTTAGACGGAAAAATTAAAGATTTTAAAATTAATTTTTATGGTTATGAAAGAAAATTAAATGAAATCGATACTCTTCTAAGTTTTCCTTTTGATCAAAATCAACTAACCGGTTGTCTAACTTTTTTAAATATAAATTTAGAAAACGTTAAAATGTATGCTGAAGGAGGTAATTGCGAAGACACATTGAATTTAATTAAATCTAGTGGTGAAATTAATACAATTTTTATTAAAGAAGCTCTTCAAGATGGATTGGATGTAGATTTTTCAAATTTAATAATTAATAATATTCTTATTAATGATGCTGGTAATGATTGTGCAGATTTTTCATGGGGCAATTACAAAATAATAAAAGCAAAGGTTGAAAAATGTGGTGACAAAGGATTTTCTATTGGTGAAAAATCTGAAGCTTACATTAAAGATCTAAATGTATCAAAAACATCCATTGGAATTTCTTCGAAAGATGGGTCAGTGACAAATTTAGATAATGCAATGATGAAAAACACTGAAACATGTTTAGAGGTAAAAAGAAAGAAACAAGAATTTTATGGTGGCACAATTAATATAAAAGAACATAATTGTGAAAAAAAAAAAATTTACACTGAAAAAGGTTCATTTATAAATTTTAAAAATGTCTTATAGAACAGAAGAAAAAATTACTATTAATTTTTCAATGCTAACTGAGTTTAAAAATTCTTTATTTTTAAAAGGTGCTGAAATATTATTTCCTAAAAGAAAAATCAAAAGTTTATATCTTGATAATTTTAATTATCAAATGTATAGAGATTCTATTGAGGGATCTCTTCCAAGAAAAAAAATACGTATAAGAAGTTATAATAATGGAAAATATTTTCATGAGGTTAAAATATCAAGTACAGAAGGAAGATTCAAAACAAGCAAAGAAATTAAAGAGGAAAAAAATTTAGAAATAAACAAAATTGGATTATTTGATAAAATGTATGGTCCTTGCAAACCTGTTTTACTTGTAGAATATGAAAGAGAATATTTCAAATTTAAAGATTTTAGAGTCACTATTGATAATAAAATAAATTATTTTTCTTATTACAATAAATTTTTAGGTTTAGAAAAACATCCTGTAATTGAATTAAAAGCTTCTATTGATAAGAGTTTAAATGAGTTAATGATCGATTTTCCATATCCAAGGACTAGATTTTCAAAATACTCTAATGGAATTGAAAAATTATTAATTCAATAAAGAGATAAATAAAATCCTATTATATAATTTAATAATTTGTATATTCTTTAATTTCCTTAATTATTGAACCTGTATACTTATTTATTTCTAATTTAATTTTAGCCCTATTATCATTTAAAAAATGCACATCTCTTGAAAGTCTTATAAAATTATCTCCAAAATCTTTATCTTTTTCACATTTTCTTTTATCATCTTCAATAATCCAGAGTTTTGCATTTATTTCTTTAAGAGATTGAAAAAGTTTATTAAGTTTATCGTCTGACTTAATGTTATTTTTCATTTGATTTTTTAAAATAGAATGTTCTTTAAAAATAAATTTAAGTTTTTCAGGATCTTTGATTTTTTCTTGTTTGATTTCTAAAATCGAAATTTTGTCCAAAAGTTCACCTATGGAGATCTCTACTATAATTTTATTCATAAAATTTAATACTGTGTTATCTTGTTATAAATATGTCTAATATTTTAATAATCAAACATGGATCCTTAGGAGATATAGCTCAAGCAAGTGGAGCAATTCAAGATATTTCTGAAAATCATAAAGGTGATGAAATACATTTACTAACAACAAAACCGTATTTTGATTTATTTAAAAGAAATCCTCATATATCAAATGTTATTTTAGATAAGCGATTATCAAGATTTAATCTCATTTACTTATATTTATTGATGAAAAATATTAAGAAATATAAATTTTCTAAAGTTTATGATCTTCAAAACTCTAGCAGAACATCATTTTATAAAAAAATATTATTTCCAAAAGTAACAAAAAAAATTTGGTCATCTTCTGAAACAACATTACCAGAGGGGACTTCCAAGCAAGATTTTGACACAAAACCTGTTTTATCTAGACTAGATCATCAATTGCAAAGTTCAGGAATTAGTACAAATCATACTTTAAGCCCTGATTTTTCATGGAGCCCATGTGATATATCTCTAATAAAAAATTACTATCAATTGGAAAAATATATTGCTCTTTTTCCTTTTTGTTCTTCTCATTTAAGCTTTAAGAAATGGCCTTACTACAATGATTTAATTTCTATGATTAATGAAAAATTTGAAAATAAACTTAAAGTAGTTGTAGCACCTGGACCAGAAGAAATTATAGAGGCATCCAATATCAATGCACTTTGTATTTTAGATAATGGTAAAGCATTGGATATCTCTCAGCTAGCAGCATTCATTAAAGATAGCTCTTTTGTTGTTGCAAATGATACAGGACCTGCACATATGACGGCTCACCTAGGATCTAAAGGCATTGCTTTATTTGGTGCACACACAACAGCTCACAAAGTAAGCATCGAAAGAAAAAATTTTAAAGCTATTCAGGTAAGTGATCTATCAAAACTTTCAGCAAATAAAGTATTTGAAAATATTTTATTGTATTTAGATTAGTTTATAATTTTTTTATAATCTTGAATAATTTTAGTCCATTGAAATTTATTTACAAATTCTTTTGCATTTTTCCCATACTCCAAGTATTTCTTATTTTCCAAAATTGAACTTGTACATGAATAAATGTCATCCAGATTATTCCCATCACAAATTAAGCCTGTTTTTTTATGATCTATTGCATCAGCAGCACCACCATCTTTACCTCCTATCGATGGTACTCCATATTGAGCTGCCTCAACATAAGCAATTCCAAATCCCTCTACAGATTTTTTATGTATTATTGATGGCATCACAAATACATTGGATTTTGCTATTAAAGCATTTTTTAAATCTTTACTTATATCTTTGAAAAACATCACTTGACCTTCTAAATCCAGTTCTTTTACAAGGCTTTTAATATTATCCTCCTCTTCACCATAGCCAACACATATATAAACAATATCTGGATAAATTTGTTTTAAATTTCTTACAACCATTATTATCTTCTCATGATTTTTTCTTTTATCAAATCTTGAAACAGTGATTAATCTTGGTGTTTTCATATTTAATAAACTCTCAACTTTATTCATGGTTTTTTTATCTAACTCTGTAGCACGATCTACACCAGGATTGATTACAATTATTTTACTCTCATTTACTCCAAAGCTAATTGCTAAATTTTTAGTAAATTCTGAATTAGCAATTACATTTTCAACATTATTTAAAACATTTAATAGTCTTTTATTTAAATTTGAGCCCCTTGAGTGGTTAATTTCTTTACTATGAATTAGACAATATTTTTTTTTTGACGATTTAATAAGCTCTAAACTTTTCCAATGATCAGCAATTATTCCTTCTATTTTATTTTTTTTAATAAATTCGTTTACTAATTGTGCCTTTCTATATTTTCTCAAGAGTTTAATCCCTCCAACTCTTTCAATTGAAAATGATGCTTTATCATCAAATTCCTCATGACCTTTAATATAATCTGCAAAAACTTTAATCATATAGTGTTTTGATAATTCTCTTGAAAGACCCCACATTAAACTTTGCATTCCACCAAGTTCAGGAGGAAAAGATCTAGTAACGATTAAATACATTAATCATATTTCCACTTAATACCGCAACCCGCACTTGGAATTTGATCCTCTGGACCTTTATCTTTTTCAGATATTTGCTTCATTGCTTTTAGCAGATCACTTTCACCACTTCTTACAGGAACAAGTTTTTTTAATTCTCGTATTCGACCTCTATATTGAAGTTCCATGTTCTTATTAAAGCCAAAGAAATCAGGCGTACAAACAGCGTTATAAGCTTTGGCAACCTCCTGTGTTTCGTCTGTTAAATAAGGAAAGTTAAAATTATTTTCTTTTGCAAATTTAATCATGTTTTCGAATGAGTCTTCTGGATAATTAATTGCGTCGTTTGAGCAAATCGCAACAGAGCTTATCCCAAACTTTTTTAGGTTATTACAATCTTCAACTATATCTTTTGTTACTGCTTGAACATAAGGACAATGGTTACAAATAAACATTATAAGTGTTCCATTTTCTCCTTTGATGTCCTCAAGCTTGAGAATTTTTTCATCAGTTGATTTTAGTTCAAATGGAATAGCTTTTGTACCAAAATCACATATTGGAGTTTGTATTGGCATAATGTAATAATGTATAAATTATGTTTTACGATTTAAAAGATAAAAAACCAAAAAACTCTGGCGAAAATTGGGTAGCACCTAATGCAACTATAATAGGGGATGTTACTTTAGAGAAAAATACAAGTATTTGGTTTAATGCAGTTTTAAGAGGCGATGTTGAAAACATATTTATTGGTGAAGGATCAAATGTTCAGGATGGAAGCGTTTTGCATACTGATCCAGGTTGCCCTCTGAAAGTAGGAAAAGATGTAACAATTGGCCATATGGTTATGCTTCATGGATGCACAATAGGTAACAATAGTTTGATTGGAATTGGAGCAGTAATCTTAAACAATGCAAAAATTGGAAAAAACTGCATTATTGGGGCCAAAGCTTTAATAACAGAAAATAAGGAAATACCTGACAACTCTTTAGTAGTTGGTTCACCTGGTAAAGTTATAAGAGAAGTGACTGAAGAAGAAAAAAAAGCTATTATTGAAAATACAAAACATTACCAAGATAATTGGAAAAAATATTCAAAATCAATATTCTAATTTTTATGCCAACTTATACTGTCACAAATTCAAATTTTAATTTAAGTTCAAGAGAACAAAAAAATTTAGCAAAGGGAATTACAAAAGTTCACAATGTTATAACAGGAGCAAATACATATTTTGCTCAAGTTATATTTAACAAAACTAAAAAAAATAGACATTTTATGGGAGGTAAAAAAGTTAAAGAGCCTTCAATATTTTTATTAGGTCAAATTAGAGCAGGCAGACCAAAAAAAACAAAAGATAAATTAATTTCTCATTTAAGAGATATTATAATTAAAAACTCTAGATTAAATGAAACTCAAGTTTGGGTTTATATTATTGATTTACCTCCGTCACAAATGATTGAGTATGGTGAAGTGCTACCTGAGTCAGGTAAAGAAAAAGTATGGTTTTCTAAACTTTCCGAAAAATTAAAAAAAAAATTGTCCAAAATAGGTAATTAGAAATTAAGTAGTTTTTTCATTGTTCAAGAATCTAATAAATACAACTAAGGATTGAAGACACAATTGTTTTGTTTACAATTCCTATTAATAGGTTTTTAATTTCAATTGTAAAAATGGTTAAGAAAATAAAAAAAACCAAAAAGAAAAAAAAGAAATTAGTCAAAACTTCTAGAAAAATAAAAAGAAAAAAAAAGGTTAGGACTAAAATAGTTAGGACAAAAAAGTCTGCGACTAAGAAACCTTTAAAAAAATCTAGAAGATCTAATAACATTAAATCAAACAAAAAAATAGGAGAGAAAAAAATGAGTGCAGAAGAAATGAAAGTGTCATCAGCACTAGATACCTCTCATTTGAAGGTTAAATTTCCATTTAAAGCAAAATACGGAAACTATATTAATGGAAAATTTGTTGAACCAAAGTCAGGCAAGTATTTTGATAATCCAAGCCCGATTACAAATGAGACTATCTGTTCTGTAGCACGTTCGAATGAACAAGATGTCGAAGCTGCTTTAGATGCAGCACACGCTGCTTTTCCTAAATGGGGAAAAACTTCAATAACTGAAAGATCAATAATGCTTAATAAGATTGCTGATGTTTTAGAGGCGAATGCCCAGTTATTGGCCACAGCAGAAACTATGGATAATGGTAAACCAATTCGAGAGACTGCAGGTGCAGATATTCCATTAACAATAGATCACTTTAGATACTTTGCAGGCGTAATTAGAGCAGAGGAAGGTTCAGTGGCTGAGATAAGTAATGACATGTATGCTTATCATATCCCAGAACCACTTGGAGTAGTTGGTCAGATTATACCATGGAATTTTCCACTATTAATGGCTGCGTGGAAAGTAGCTCCAGCTCTTGCAGCAGGAAACTGTATAGTTCTAAAACCAGCTGAGCAAACTCCAGCATCGATAATGGTTATGATGGATCTTATAGGAGATTTAATTCCACCAGGAGTTTTAAATGTAGTTAGTGGTTACGGTTTAGAGGCTGGTAAACCATTAGCATCATCTAAAAGAGTAAAAAAAGTTGCTTTTACGGGTGAAACTACAACTGGTAGACTTATAATGCAGTACGCTTCCCAAAACCTAATACCTATTACTTTAGAATTAGGTGGTAAATCTCCTAACATTTTCTTTGAAGACATCATGCTTGAGGATGATGCTTATCTTTCAAAATGTTTTGAAGGTTTTGCAATGTTTGCTTTCAATCAGGGTGAGGTATGTACTTGTCCTAGTAGAGCTCTTGTCCAAGAATCAATTTATGAAAAATTCATGGAAAAAGCTTTAGAAAGAGTAAAAAACATTAAGCAAGACAATCCACTTATTAGTGATACAGCTCTTGGAGCTCAGGCATCAGTTGAACAAATGGAGAAGATTAAATCATATCTTGATTTAGGTAAAAAAGAGGGCGCAGAGGTTTTAGCTGGAGGAGATATTGCTAAATTAAATAGTGGTCTTGAAAAAGGTAATTATATTCAACCTACTGTTTTTAAGGGAAATAACAAAATGAGAATATTTCAAGAAGAAATTTTTGGACCCGTCGTTTCTGTTACTACTTTTAAAGATAAAGCTGAAGCATTAGAAATTGCTAATGATACTCTTTACGGATTAGGTGCTGGTGTTTGGACAAGAAACATAAATACAGCCTATAAGTTTGGAAGATCAATTGAAGCAGGAAGAGTATGGACTAATTGTTTCCATGCTTATCCAGCTCACGCAGCTTTTGGTGGATACAAACAATCAGGTATTGGAAGAGAAACTCACAAAATGATGTTAAATCATTATAGACAAACTAAGAATTTGTTAGTTTCATATAAAGAAGAACCTGATGGATTTTATCTATAATTAAGTGTTATACTGGCCCGTGATTCACGGGCCAGAATAAATTATGAAAGTAAGCGCAACTCTATCAGCAAAAAAACTTCTTAGTGATATTAAAAAAGATCATGGTGAGGAGTTAATTTTCCATCAATCTGGTGGATGCTGTGATGGAAGTGCACCAATGTGCTATCCTGCAAAAGAATATTTAGTTGGAGATAGTGACGTTAAATTAGGTGATATTGATGGTGTTCCATTTTACATGAATGAGGATCAGTACGAAAAATGGAAACATACTGATTTAACTATTGACGCAGTTAATGGAATTGGCGGAATGTTCTCTCTTGATAATGGGCGTGGACGCAGATTCCTGACAAAGTCAGAAATCTGCTTAGTTGTCGATAACGACAAAAAAATTAATCAATCTTAATTATTGACCTGGAGCTTTATAGGCACCTGAAGCTACTTCACTTGCTTTAGTTGTAGCTTTTGTAAAATCAATAGCCTCTAACATAGTTAGGTTTTTAATTGCTCCTGAAGCCTCAACAACAAGTTTTACAGCTGCAAAATCTTCAAATGTAGCTAATTCATTAACAACTACAAAATCGTATGTGCCTCTTACAATATCCATACTATGCATCGTTCCACCCATAGCTTTAGTTAATTGTTCTACAACTGCTTTTCTATCAGTTTTAGGATCTTTTAAAAAACCCTGAAATGCTTTTTCAGTGTAATTTCCCATTATATATGCTTTCATTATTTCCTCCTTTTAAAATCAATAAATTAGCATGAAGATATTACACTTATGTCAAACAAATTGTCTCAATAAAATTCGGTAAATATCCTATTTTTTTTTACTATTTTATGATCTAATTAAATTAACTTATTTAAAGAAAGGAAAAACTATGAACTTTGTTGGGACAACAACATATGAAGGAACAAAAAAAGATGCAGATGAATTATACAGTATGTTTAAAGATGAAATTGCAAAGTGCACGTCATCATTTGAATGGGCTCACATTCGTGAAGGTAAAATGATTTTTATTGCAAATGTCACTGATGAAGAAAAATTTTATGCTTTATTTGAAGATCAAAGATCTAAAGACTGGAACACAAAGTTTAATGCTAAAGATGAAGCTTGGAAACTTGAGAAAATAATGTAATTACATCAAATTAATTGTTAAGGAACAAGCCAATTATCTTTATTGTTTTCTAAATCAAATCTGGCTCTTCTGTGACCCTTGGCTGCTAAATATAGCCATTCAATAGACTTAATTTTACACTGAATAACAGTAAAATTTTTATAACCTCCCTCGCTCTGCTCTTTAGTGTAATCAAAATTATCAAGCTCAGGTTTTAGACCAGAAGTTGGTACATCTGAAATAGTACCAGGACCACTATCTACTAAATAACATTTTCTACTTATATGTTGAGTTTTTTCCCAGGATTGTTTTGTAACATCATTATCATGATTAATAATTGCTTGCACTTTTAATCTTACTTGGATTTTTAATTCTTTGTCATAAAACAAAAATGAAGCTTTAGGATTTTTTTTTAAAATATCTATTTTATCAGATCTAATATCACTATGAAATTGAACTATATTATTATTTTCGTCTGATTTTCTTAGAACTACAATCCTACTTTCAATATTATCATTGTTCCCACACGAAAAAACTGGAATTCTAAACTGAGAACTTCTGTCTTTGACAGCATTATTTAACATTGACCAAATTTTCTTTTTGATCTCAGAAAAGTTCTCGTAATAAGGAACCGTATAAGTCACAAATTATTTTTTCTTTTTTAATAGGGCTATCAAACTTGAGCTATCCCAACGGTTACCACCCATTTCTTGAACTTTAGCATAATAACTATCAACAATTTCTGTTATAGGAACAGGTGAACCATTTCTCTTAGCTTCCTCAATAACTATTGCTAAATCTTTTCTCATCCAATCTACGGCAAAACCATAATCAAACTTATCATCTGTCATTGTTCGGTATCTGTTTTCCATTTGCCAAGACTGAGCAGCACCCTTTGAAATAGTTTCCATAACTTTGTCCATATCTAATCCAGCATTAATTCCAAAGTTAATAGCTTCAGATAATCCTTGAACAGTTCCAGCTATACACATTTGGTTCATCATTTTAGTTAATTGCCCACTTCCAGACGGACCAATTAATTTCACTTTTTGGCTATAACAATCGATAACTGGTTGTGCTTTTTTAAAAGTGCTTTCATCACCACCAACCATAACAGTTAATATTCCACCTTCAGCACCTGCTTGACCGCCAGAAATAGGTGCATCTAAAAAATCAAAACCTTTATCTTTTGCAGCTTTGTAAAGCTCTCTTGAAATTTCTGCTGATACGGTTGAATTATCTACATAAACAGAACCTTTTTTAGCTGTATTAAATAATCCATTCTGTCCTAAAGATACTTCTTTAAGATCATTGTCATTTCCAACGCAAGTAAAAATAAAATCCGCACTATCTGCAGCTTCAGCCGGTGTGTTAGCCATTTTACCTTTGTATTCACCAATCCATTTTTCTGCTTTCGATTTAGTTCTATTAAAAACAGTTACATTGTGTCCGGCTTTTGATATATATCCAGCCATTGGGTAGCCCATAACCCCAAGACCTATGAAAGCAACATTACAAGTCATAATTTTTATCTATGTTTAAAAGTTTAAGTTTAAAAGTAATTCTATTTGGTTTTATCTTTACATTTTTTTCAAGTTTTGGACAGAGTTTTTTTCTTGGTTTATTCAATTCAAGTATTAGGGATGCTTTATCTATTACACATGGACAATTTGGCTCAATCTATGCATCCGCAACTTTATTAAGCAGTATTGTTTTAGTTTGGATAGGAAAAAAAATAGATGACGTTAATATTTTAAAATTTTCATCTTATGTAATTATATTTCTATCAATTTCTTGTTTCATATTTTCTAAAATTTCTTCTGTAATTTTTTTATTTATTGGAATTTTTTTAATGCGATTATCTGGCCAAGGTTTATCAAGCCATACGGCAACAACAACAATTTCTCGGTTTTTTGAAAAAAATAGAGGTAGAGCTTTAAGCACAGGCTGGTTAGGTTTATCTTTAGCAGAATTTATCTTACCTGTTTTAATTGTTTTTTTACTTACCTTTATTCACTGGAGAGATATTTGGGTTTCTATATCTATTTTAGTAATTATAGTTTTACCAATTGCTACATATTTTTTAGTCAAAGAAGTCAAACTTGATACTAGAGAAGATAGCGATAATGAAGTTATCACTAAACCAATAAAACAATGGAAAAGAATAGAAGTTTTGAAAGATTATAGATTTTATATTGTTTGTATGACTATGCTGGCTATGCCATGGATTGCAACAGGTACATTTGTTTACCAATCTTTTATAACAACCTCAAAAGATTGGGGACCATATGTGATTGCACAATCCTTTATGGTTTATTCAATATTATCTGTGGTAACATTATTTATTTCTGGTTTCTTGATTGATAAATTTACCAGCAGAAAATTATTAATTTATATGAACATTCCATTATTTTTTTCAACTGTAGTCCTGTTCTATTTTAATGTTGAGATTTCATCATTTTTTTTCTTTGGTTTATTAGGTGTTACTAATGGCCTAGCTAATGTTTTAGGATCATCTACATGGGCTGAAATTTATGGTGTTAAGCATATTGGATCTATTAAAGCTCTCACAACAGCTTTAATGGTATTTGCTACTGCTTTTGGAACAGCATTATTTGGTATTCTAATAGATATTAAATTTTCAATTGAGCAAATAGCCATTGTTTCAGGCGCATATATTTTGACCTCAATAATTCTGCTTTATTTAGTTAGAAGCAAGCTAAATCCACAATATATATAATAAACTGCTTGATTTTATAGTTCTCCCTGTATAGATACTTCGCATGGCAAGAGTAACTGTAGAAGATTGCATCGATAAAGTAGATAGCCCCTACGAATTAGTATTAGTAGCTAAAGAAAGAGCTACTCAATTAAATGCAGGTATAGAACCAACGATTGATAGAGATAATGATAAAAATACAGTTATTTCATTAAGAGAAATTGCAGAAGAAAAAATTCAAGTATCTGATTTAACTGATAGTGCTGTTTATAAGCTTAGAAAACACGTAGAACAAGTTGATGATACTACAGAGGATGATGAAGATATAGGCGATGATTTTGAAAATTTATACAAAGGTGAAATTTCTAAAAGTGGAACCCCAATTCTTCCATCAAAAAGAGCAAGAAAAACTCCAGAAAAAATTCAAGTTACAAAAGAGGATTTAGCAGAATTATCTGAAGCTGCTAAAGCTGATATAGATAGTTCAGTTGGTGAAGAAACTATCAATGAAGAGGGTGAGGTATCTTTAGATGAAATTTCAGATACTGAAGAGCAAGCTAAAGAAGATGCTCAAGAAGATCAATAAATTTTAATTTACAAATTCTTTTATTATTTTTTCTCGGTGTTCATCTAGATCAGGGATGTCACCTCTTTTATCAGGATCATCATATGTAGACATTTTAATAGGGTTTCCTGCCAATCTAAAATCTCCTATTACTTTATGATAAGCTTTTACAATCATGTTTCTTGCTTCAACTTGTGGATTTTCAACTGCTTCTTTAATATTAAATATAGGACCACATGGAATTTTATCTTTCTCCATTTGACTAACCCATTCATTTGTTGATTTAGCAGAAAGTTTATTTTCTAGAATTATTTTAAGTTCATTCATATGTTTTGCTCTTGAAGAATTAGTGTTGAATTTTTCATTATTAAATATTTCAGGAACTTCTAAAATATTACAAAGTTTTTCAAATAATTTATCGTTACCGGCAGCAATAATTATATAGCTATCTTTTGTTTTAAATGCCTCAAACGGTGCAATTGATGGGTGCCTTGAACCCATTGGCTTTGGTATTTCATTTTTAGATAAATATCTTGCAATTGCATTTTCAAGAATTGCAATTTGACAGTCAAGCATTGAAACATCTATATACATTCCTTTACCAGTTTTTTGTCTATCATATAAAGCTGCATTGATACCTATTGCTGTGAACAAGCCAGCTGTAATATCACCAATTGAAGTGCCAACTCTTGTAGGTTCTGAATTTGGTTGACCGGTTACACTCATCAATCCACCCATTCCTTGTACTACCATATCATACGCAGGTAATTCTTTTAAGGGACCTGTTTGTCCAAAACCAGATGCTGAAGCATAAATTAATTTAGGAAACTTTTTATTTACTTCTTCCCAACCGTATCCCCATTTTTTTAAGGTTCCTGGTTTAAAATTCTCAACTAAGATATCTGCTTTAGATAAAATTTTATCAAATATTTTTTTGTCATCTGAATTTTTTAAATTTAAACCTATACTTTCTTTTCCTCTGTTAAGAGACATAAAATAGGCTGAGTAGTCCTCAACAAAAGGACCAAATTTTCTCGAGTCATCACCTATTTCGGGAGCCTCAACCTTTATTACTCTTGCACCTAGATCTGATAAAATCATTGTGCAATATGGTCCAACTAAAACTCTTGTTAAATCAACAACTAATAAGTTTTTAAGTGGTCCGTCCATAATTAGTATTAAAAATTAATTGTATTTTTTGTTAACTTGACTCTTAGCGATATCTTCATTTTAATACAATTATCATAAATAACAATAGAGGGAGAATTAAATGTTAAAAAAAATATCTTTGTGTTTAACTTCATTCGTTCTAGCGTTCACTTTAATTGGTTCTGCTTATGCTGTAACTTTAAAAGCAAGTCACCAATGGCCAGGAACTCCAAGAGCTGACGGTTCATTTGATCCGAGACACGAAATGGTTCAAATAATTGCAGATGAAGTTAAAAAAGCTAATGTTGGAATAGATATAAGAATCTACCCAGCTAAATCTTTATACAAACCAAAAGAACAGTGGAAGCCAATGACAACTGGTCAGCTGGATATTTCTGCATTTCCTTTAGCGTATGCTTCTAAATTCCATCCAGAATTTGATGCAACTTTAATGCCAGGAACTGTAAAAAATCATGATCACGCATTAAGATTTAATAAAGGTCCTATGATGACTGAAATTAAAAGAATTATAAATGATGCAGGTGTTGTAGTGTTATCAGATGCTTGGTTGGGTGGTGGATTTGCCTCTAAGTCACAATGTATTAAAAATCCTAGTGATGCTAAGGGACAAGTGATGAGAGCTGCTGGTAAAGCGTTTAACCAAATGTTAGAGGCAGCGGGCGCAGGTATTCAAAGTATGCCATCATCTGAAATTTATACTGGTCTTCAAACAGGTGTATTAACAGGTGCAAATACTAGCTCAGGAAGTTTTGTAAGTTATAAAATTTATGAGCAAGTAACTTGTGCAACACCTCCAGGAAAATTTGGATTATGGTTTATGTATGAACCAATTTTAATGTCTAAAAAATCATATGATACTTTAAATTCAAAACAACAAAAAGCACTTATGGCTGCTGGTAAAGTAGCTGAAAAATATATGACAGCTCAAGTTGAGAATTTAGATAAAAAGTTTGAGGATGCATATAAAGCTGCAGGCGTTAAATTAGTCTACATGGACGAAAAAGATCATGCTGCATGGGTAGAGATTGCAAAGAAATCTTCTCATAAAGCATTTGCTGAAAAAGTTCCAGGTGGAGATAAACTAATGGAAATGGCTTTGGCAGTTAAATAAAGTAATATATAAAGAACCCCTATTTATCAAAAATAAGTA